>JAIQZQ010000007.1 GCA_021777105.1 Candidatus Anammoxibacter sp. | reverse complement strand
TGGAACTTAAAATGCCGTTTCTCCGGAAATCATCCGAATGCAGCCGTGATCGTTGCTACAGTCAGGGCATTAAAATGTCACGGCGGCGCGCCTGTTCCGGTACCCGGACGGCCTCTGGATCCGTGCTATAAAGAAGAAAATGTAGAATGGGTGGAAAAGGGGACAGTAAACCTTATCCACCACATTAATACAGTTAAAAAGGCCGGAATCAATCCTGTAGTTTGTATCAACAAATTTTATACTGATACAGACGCAGAAGTTAAAGCGATACGAAAATTAGCTGAAGAAGCGGGCGCGCGCGTTGCCCTATCCGAGCATTGGGAAAAAGGTGGCGAAGGAGCATTGGAACTTGCTGACGCGGTGGTTGATGCATGTGAAGAACCCAATGACTTCAAATTCCTTTATGAGTTGGAAACTCCGTTAAGAGAACGTATCGAGTTGCTAGCAAAAGAAGTCTATGGCGCTGATGGTGTCGACTATACACCGGAAGCTTTAACAAAGGCCAAAGCTATGGAAGAGGACCCTGATATCTCAAAACTGGGAACTTGTATGGTAAAGACCCACCTTTCCATAACTGACGATCCAAAGTTAAAGGGCGCTCCAAAGGGTTGGAGACTGAGAATACGCGATATCCTGGCTTTCAAAGGCGCCGGGTTTGTAGTGCCAATGTCGGGAGATGTCAAACTCATGCCGGGAACCAGTTCTGATCCTGCCTACAGACGTATAGATGTAGACGTTGAAACGGGCAAAGTAAAAGGTTTATTCTAATCCGTTGGCTGTGCTATAAAGATCGACATTGATCTTGAAACAGGCAAAGTTGTAGGCATGTTCTAATTTCATGCTTTTGAGTTGTTTAGAAGTTGTTATAAAACTAATAGCCGCAACCTTATGGTTGCGGCTATTTTTATTTACTTATTTCCTAAATTAAGCGATTCTTATCACACTACCCTAGCGCCCAATGCAATTGAATTAATGAGACACATATCCCCCGCCCTTGATGGGAGGGGTTAGGGGAGGGTGATAAGAAACTCTCAATTTAAGAGTTTACATACTTATGAATACGCCAAATTTTATTACTGAAACAGACATCGACTCTTTATCAAACGCTGAAAACAGCGTTGGCTATCTGTCAATAAACACGCCTGAAGAGTTGATCATCGCCGCAGGCAAACGCCCAGTGCGCCTGTTCGGCATGGGCAAGCCGGCTAAACTTGCCAACACATATCTGCCTAAAACGTTTGATCCCTATGTGCTTGATTGTCTTGAATGCGCGCTTGACGGCACATACGATTCGCTTAACGGCGTAATCGTGGCAAATATCAGCGACGCCCACAGGCGGTTATACGACGCGTGGAAACAGACAAAAAGCTCAACGAACGTCTTCTTTCTTGACGTGCCCAAAGGGGCTGACAAACCAAGGATGGCCGCGTACAGGCATGATTTGTCGCTGCTGGTCAATGATATTGAACAAGCGTTCTCAACAAAAATAACAAATGATAAACTTAACGAAGCGATTAAACTTTGCAACAAAACACGACAACTGCTAAGCGACCTGAATGATCTGCGAAAAAATAATATCCCGCCGTTCACAGGCGCGGCCTTTTTTAATATTGTTAAATGGGCGCAAACCAACGATAAAAAGATTGTAAACGATGCGCTGGAGAAATATTTAAATGATCTTAAAGATAAAAACAACACTGCCTCAAAAGATTGCGAGTTGCCGAGGATAATGGTCATAGGCAGTTTTATGGGGTCCAACAATATTGTTACAACCATTGAAAAGATGGACGCGCGGGTTGTTTGCGAAGACTTATGCGCGGGCATGCAGTACTTTAAAAACCGGGTTGATGAAAATAACGCAGCCCCCCTTGACGCAATAGCTCAACGCTACCTCTCAATACCCACCGCAAGAATGGTTGAAACAGAGTTAAGATGGGACTATCTACTGCAAACAGCTGAAGATTTTAATGTGGACGGCGTTATATATTTTGCGCTAAAATTTGACGATATTTACCTTTTTGAATACCCCCATATCAGGGACAAATTCCAGAAAGCGGGCTACCCCCTTCTGTTTATCGAAGCTGAGAATTTCACAACCTCCATGGGCCAGATCGACACCAGAGCCCAGGCGTTTATTGAAATGCTGGACGAAGGCTCGTTGTAAAATCAAATAGATAGCCAAACAAATCAGATTTTAGAAAAATAATATTTACGTATGTTTATATTCAAACGCAATGAAATAAAACCCTAAAGGGTAAATTCCAACAACTTCCGCATTTTGGAGTTAAGGCTTTAGCCTTTTATTCCTCAACTAATTTCGAAAACCTAATGCTTTTTAGTATAGTAATTGGTTAGTTAGTGGCGCAGGCATCCTTGCCTGTGTTTTAATTGATCACAGGCAGGATGCCTGTGCCACTGTTTTAATGGAGTAAACAAAAGAATGACAGTCGCAAAAACCGGCAGGCAAAAACAGCGCGAATATTTTACATCGCACTTCCAGAACCGTGTCAGAAAACAGAACGACTACGAACCGTTAAAAGGATCGCGCGCCAGAGAAAGGGCAATGTTTAAACTTTTAATGGAGAGTTTTAGAGACAAATCCACCGTTATCTGGAAAAGCACGTTTGTCCCGTCTGAAATAATATACGCGTTGGACGCAATACCTTTGTACATAGAAAGTTTCAGCGCGGTTACCGCGTCAATGGATTTGGCGCCCGATATGCTACAGGCCGCCGACAGAGATGGTTTTTCAAAAGATTCGTGCACCTTTTTGCGCGGCATTATGGGCGCGTTTATTAAAGACATATTGCCCGGCCCCGACGCTCTGGTGTCAACATCATATTACTGCGACGGCGACCCGAAAATATTCGACATTTTTGCTGAAAAATACGACAAACCGCATTTTTATCTACAGGTCCCGTTTAAGGTTGAAGAAGACAACGCAATTGACATGCTTGCCGCCCAGCTTGAAGAGATAACGCGCAACCTTGCAGTTGCCGTAGGCGTTGAATTTGATCCTGATAAACTTAGCGAAGCAATAGAAAGATCAAACGACGCATACAGGCATTTTAAAAAGGTAATGGAACTTAGAAAGATGGCCCCAAGCCTCATGCTTGGTTGCGAAGCAATGGATTACATCGCGGCCATATCGCAACTATGGGGCTCGCGTGAACTTCCAAGGATATTCAGGCTGCTTTGCGAAGAGCTTGAAGAGCGCGCCGAAAAAGGGATAACCGCGGTTGACAACGAGCGGCACAGGCTGCTTTGGTGCCACCTTAAACCGTATTATAATAACGACGTGTTTAATTACCTCGAACAGGAGCAGAAAGCTGTTATCGCGTTTGAAAACGTCAACCTGATTACATGGGACGAGATGGATCCTAATAAACCGTTCAGATCACTTGCCGCCAAACTTCTTGCAAGTCCGGGCATCGGCCCGGCCGAACGAATGACAAAGTCCGTCCTGGGCATGATCAATGATTACAAAATTGACGGCGTCATCTGGACGGCCTCATGGGGCTGTCGCCACTTTAACAGCTTATCGCAAATGGTTAAGGACGGCCTGCGCAAAGAGACAGACGTCCCTTTCTTCATCCTTGATCTTGAATGCGTTGACAAAACAAATTACTCAAAAGAACAGGTTCGAACAAGGCTCGACGCCTTCCTTGAAGTGCTTGATGAGGGAGGGCTTTAGCGCGAAGCGCATAGAGCAAAACGATTAGCGTATTTACTCGTTACAAGGCTCCAGCCTTGTAACGCGGTGTTCTTAGAGGCTCTGCCTCTAGTTTAAAAACATGACAATAATTTCGCGCATTCCAATGCTCCGCGTTGGAACGCGCGGACAGATACTGAAAAACAAAACAGAAATCGCAGATTGTTACCAAAACTTTAGATCACTTTTAACTTTAGTTCACTTTAGTCACTTTTCCGGATTTATCCGGACTGGGAGCACAAAATGATTACAGCAGGAATAGACATAGGGTCGGTCTCCACTGAAGTGGTTATAATAGGCGACGATAAGAATATACTCGGCTCCGCCGTGTTTGCCTCGCAGGTTGACATGGAAAAGACTTCGCTCGACGCCCTTGACGCTTCGCTTGAAAAGAGCAACATTAAGAAAGACGATATCAACTATATTGTGGCCACAGGATACGGCCGCAACAATGTGCCGTTTGCGGACAAAGCCGTCACCGAGATCACATGCCACGCAGCCGGAGCTCACCACCTCTTTCCAAACACAAAGACCATTATAGACATAGGCGGACAGGATTCAAAGGCCATTGCCATTGCCGCCAAGAAGGACGGAACACCACGTGTGGCCGACTTTATAATGAACGATAAATGCGCCGCGGGCACGGGCAGATTCCTTGAAGTAATGGCCGCCGCGCTTAATGTTGACGTTAAAGAGCTTGGCGCATTGTCTGAAAAATCAACAAAAGAGATATCCATCAGCAGCATGTGCACGGTGTTTGCTGAGTCTGAAGTGATATCGCTCATACATCAAAAAATTCCTGCCGAAGATATAATTAGCGGCCTGCACATAGCCATTGTTAGAAAAGTTTTAAGCCTGGTTCAGAGGATACCCGTGGACGACGAAATAACCCTTACCGGCGGAGTTATGAAAAACAGCGGCATGCGCAAAGCCCTTGAAAAAGAGCTTGCCCCTAAAAAAGTTAACCTGCCGGAAGACCCACAAATCGCCGGAGCCCTGGGCGCCGCGATAATCGCGCGTAAATACGCTGGATAAAAAGCGTTAAAAAATTAGAAGCAAAAGCTTTTTTAGACAGAATCAACATGGTTTATCGGATTAAAAAAGCGAACCATAAAGTCAAAACTTTCTAAAATGATTTAACGCGCTTTCCAAAGTAGAACAGGCATCTTGCCTGTTTACCATTTAACGGCAAGATCAAAATCATTATTGCGGCTCGTTACAAGGAGCCTGCCTTGTGACGCAGTGTCCAATGAGGCTCCGCCTCCCCCCCATCGTTGTTTCAAACCTATAAGGATATGCTCCTTTGTCTTAATTTCCCAATAAAGTTATATGGCTTGCGCGCATTGCCAAAAAATTTACAACCGGGAAAATATGTTATTTGCCTTTTTTTATGTATTTTCAATTGTTAAGGTTATAGAATTTTATTACGCTTAATTAAAAAAGCTCAAAAGCTTGGCCAAAAGTGAAATTGCGTTGTCAAAATATATGAGGCAGTTTGAGGTAACAGCTCAACTGCGCGGATTGCAGGATTTGGTATTTAAGGAGGAGAAGATGGCTATAACGTATGACATAAATAAAGATTTAAAGTTTAAACAAGGGTTGAAAGCCGGTGAGGCCAAAGGTGAGTTAAGAGGTGAAAAATTGGGAAACAAATTGGGAAACAAATTGGGGAACAAATTGGCGTGCCGCGAGGCAAAAAATTGGGCCTTATTGAAGGCATGGAACTGGCACTGGAAATTAAGTTTGGCAAAGCCGGTTTAAAGATGCTGAAGAAAATTAGAAAGATTGATGATATTGAGAAACTTGAGCATATTAAAGAAGCTATTAAAAAAGCTGATTCAGTTGAAAATATTGAGGTTGGTTTATAACCGTTGGTTGAGAAACTCCACTCAGTTAATTCATATCTCCAAACATGAACTCCTCCCGGTTGGTTTAAGTTTGGAGACTTGAACCAACATAAGCGCAAAAACATGATTAGAAACAAAATGTAGTATAGGCGCGTCTTCGCGCCGTGGCGTTGAAGGATATATTTACCTTTGGAGCGCTGCCTCTTTTTTTACAGCCCTAAGATACAACCTGATCACGTTCTGAATGTTGGCAATGGCCTGCTCTTTGCGGCCACCTTTAGATATACATCATTTAGCATTGGACAGATTACCGTATCCACCCCCTTCTTCGGCAGGCTCAAATATTACTTCTAATTCAACCATGCTTTCCCTCCTTAATTTTTATTTAAAGTATACCGCAAATATTAACTGATAGTTAATAAAACATTCTTTTATAGCAACTTCACGGCACATCCAATATATAAAGGGCCATAGATAATAGGCCTAAAAAACGCAGATAAAAGTTGTAAAAAATGAACACGGATTTTGTATAATATTAACCATTAAATTTTAGCCTGCATATTGATTAATAGATTTCCGGCAATTCAAAATGTTAAAGTTTACGAATAAATAATAACCAGGAGGCAAATAATGAAAGCATGGTTGGAAGAGGAGAAAAGTTTACGGCAAAACGGTTTTGCCGATAGGCAGATTCAACAAACAGTGGAATTCATGCGTCAACAGGGCATGGAAACGTTATGGGATGTTCAAAACACATATGATTCAGGCCTGTTTGGGCTTACGGACAGATGCTCGTTTGGAAGCAACGGTTTATGTTGCCGCAACTGCAACCTCGGCCCGTGCCGTTTGGATAGCGACCAATTGCCGATGCATATGAAAGTCGCGGTTCCCGACACCCAACGCAGCAGTTGCGGTAAAACAGCCGACACCATGGTTGCGGGCATGTTTTTGCAAACTGTCATGCGCGGAGTAAGCTCGCATGTGGGCCACGCAATTCATGTGGCCAGAGCGTTGGTTGAATCCGCTGAGGATTCATCAACCCTTGAAATTAAAGGCAAGGATAAACTAATTGCCGTGGCTGAAAGCGTGGGCATTGACACTAAAAATATTGAAACCGCTGAATTGGCTAAAAAAGTTGGGCAAAAAGCTTTGGAAGATCTGCTTGGCCCGGGCAAAGGTCCCATGAGTTTTGCCATCGCCCTGGCTCCAAAGAATATTGAACGTCTGGTAAAAGCCGGACTTGTGCCGGAAAAAGGCGCGGCGGAAACAATCGTGCAGGGCGTCCACAGCACTGCGCAGGGTATGATGAGCAGCTCCAAACATATTTTAATGTCAACTGTGAGGTTTGGGGTAATAGACGTTATTGCCCTTTACATCTCAACGCAGATTCAGGATATACTGTTTGGAACGCCCGCTCCCATGGCAAGTAAAATAGGCATTGATGTTTTAGATGAACAGAAAGTGAACATCCTTGTTCACGGCCATGTGCCTCTGCTTTCGGAAATGGTGGTAAACTATGCGAATAAAATGGAAGACAAAGCCAAAAAAGCCGGGGCCAAAGGCATAAACGTCGTGGGCATTTGCTGCACCGGCAACGAGGCGTTGGGCCGCTTGGGCATCCCCATGACCGGAAGCACGATTATGCAGGAAATTGTCGTGGGCACCGGGTTGGTTGACGCCGTATGCGCGGATGTTCAATGCGTCTACCCGTCCCTTTCAACAATTACCTCTAAATTGCACACACGTCTGATTACAACCATGCCTGAACTCAGGATGGATAACGAGATATATATTGAGCTTAATCCTGAAAACGCGGATGAGTCCGCGCAAAAGATTGTTGAAGAATCAATCAATGCATATAAGGAGCGCAACCCGGAAAAGACTTTTATGCCCACCGCAAAAGGCCATGGTCTGGTCGGCGGCTTTACGGTTGAAGCCCTTTTATCGGTTTTGGCAAAGCTTGATTCCGAGAAGCCGTTAAAGCCCCTGGTTGATCTGATTGCAAACGGCACGGTTCAAGGCGTAGCCGTCCTTGCAGGTTGCCTGTCGCCTAAAGTGCAAAACGACATGAGCTTTATAACTATCGCAAAAGAGTTGCTTAAGAACAACGTCCTTGTTCTTGCCACGGGCTGCGCCGCAACCGCATGCGCCAGGCACGGCCTGATGGAAGGCGAAGCAATGGAGTTTGCAGGCGAACCGCTTCGAGGCGTTTTAAAGACCATCGGAGGCGCCGCCGGCCTAAACGGCCAGATGCCGCCTGTGCTACACTTTGGCTCGTGCGTTGACAATTCAAGATGCGCGGTACTTGCCTCGGCTGTCGCGGACTATTTAGGGACATCAATTGATAAACTGCCGCTTGTCGCCAGCGCGGCGGAACATGTGGTGGAGAAGGCCGCCGCAATATACATGGGCGTAATCGCCCTGGGCATCACCACCCATATCGGCGTTACCCCCAAACTAAGCGGCTCGCCCTATGTGGTCGATATGCTTACAAATGAACTAAACGAAATCACGGGCAGCTCGCTTCTAATTGAAATTGATCCCAAAAAAGCCGCCCACAAAATGATTGACCACATAAAAAAGAAACGGGCCGAACTTGGTATTTAAGATTTGTAGTTCAGAAAAACGAAGCCTTAAACAAAAATCTCTTTAAAAAAAAATCATATAAGATATAATTTCTATCATGGACGAACAATCAGAAATAAAATGCGAGTACACATACTCAACCGGAGGCTTATGCCCCGGCCAGGCAGGCAAAAGCGGACTTTGTTTTTGGCATGATACCGAGATTATAAAAGACGGTGAGAACATTAAAAGATACCTTGAACAGTGGCTAAAAAGCGGCAAGTCGGCGGAAGGCTTTTCGTTGCGCAACGCCAATCTTGAAAATATCAGCCTGTCCAAAACCGGATCGGAAAAAGGATACAATCTTTCCAATTGTGATTTTTCACGCGCAAATTTAAAGGGAGCTCACTTCTATAATGTTGATTTTAAAGACAGCTCTTTTCTAAAAGCTGACTTAAGCGGAGCCAACCTCAATTGCTCCAACCTTGACGGGGTTAACATACTTGCGGCAAACCTTGCCAACGCAAAAATGGAGCACATTTCATGGGGAAAATATGCCGCGCAGGAAACTCTTGCCCGTAAAGAACTCAAAAAAGGCAACCACTCAAAAGCCAGAGATCTTTTTATAGAAGCCGAGGAGACATACCGCAATCTGAAACAACTTTTTACGTTCCGGGGGCAATTCGGGCATGCTTCGCAATTCTACTATAAAGAGAAAGTAATGCGGCGTCACACAATGCCGACTTTTTCTCAAAAGCGCATTTTTTCAAAGTTGGAAGATTTGATATGCGGATACGGCAGCAAATCCCAGCGAGTTATCCTCTGCTCGCTGGTAATTATATTAGGAGCGGCTTTTTTATATTTCTCATTTGGCATCAACGACAACGGCGGCAAATTAATATGCGACTCCAATTTGAGCCTAGGCCAAAATCTGTCAAATTTCGCAAACTGCCTCTACTTCAGCGTTGTCACATTTACAACACTAGGCTACGGCGATATCTCCCCCACAGGATGGGCGCGGCTTATCGCCGCCACCGAAGCATTTATAGGCGGCTTTTCAATGGCCCTCTTTGTGGTAGTGTTCTCTAAAAAGATGACGAGGTAAGGGTCTGCGCATAAATAACCTAATCTATCCGGGTTAGGTTAAACCTAACCCGGATAGACCGGAAAGTAAAAAAGCAACCAAATTTCCACTCTAAAAAAAAACAGGAGATAAAGGGGAATGTAATTAGCGTTACACTCAAATTTGATGCCCGCCCTTATCTTGCATTTCTATTCCCCTGCCCATTCAAGTGTCCATAACTGCCCTACATACTTGCCGGTATTAGCAAGCTGCAACTTATGATTTGCGCCGTCTTTAATTATATCAAGAGACATGCCGTCTCCTTTAGATTGTGTTGTAAGTCTAAAAAAATCGCCGCTGACAGGGGTAACTTTCCAAAACTGTCCCGCATAATTAGCGATATCAATAAGCTCCAACCACTTATTTGCGCCGTTAGTCAAAGCGCTGAACGCGAGTTCGTTGCCATGCCCTTTGGTTGACATACGATAAAACCCGCCGCCTGCCGGCGTGAATTTCCATAGCTGCCATAAATTAGGGCTTGGGTCGCTCTTATGAACTATTGCGCCCATGTTCTTTCTCCCGTCTTTTTTAATACCAAGAGAACAATCCCAACCAAACCAATGCGACCTTAAACGATAATATCCATTTGGATTGATAACGAAAGGGGATTTCCTGGTAATAGGTTGCGCCGGCCCGACATATTTAAATTTCCAAAACTGCCCCGCAAACTCGCCTGTATTTGCAAGTTGTAAACGGTTGTTTTTAACAAGGTCATTCACGCCGTCAAGGGCCTTGCCCTTCCCTTGCCATTCCGTTGTAAGCCTATTGTATCCGTCGCGAATATGGGCCACTTTCCAACGTTGCCCCACATAATAGCCGCTGTTAACCATTTGTAACTGATCGTTTGCGCCGCCTTGAATGACGCTAAGCGCTTTCCCCTCGCCCAGCCATTTAGTCGTTAGCCGATAGTACCCTCCGGGAAGCGGTGTAAATCTCCAATACTGGTTCGAAGCGTTCGCAGAATCGGCAAGTTGGAGCATATTGTTATTTGTTTTGTCAAACACAACTTCCAAAGATTTGCCCTCGCCTTGCCATAACGATGATAAGCTATAATACGCATTAAAGTCAATAATAGGCGGAGACTGCGCATAAGTCACATTAAGGCAGGACAGCATGAAACCTGCTATCATTATGGATAAATAAAATTGAATTTTCTTTCTGAGCTTTTGCATTTGTTTCTCCTTATAATCTAGTTAAACAAATAGATTTTGACAAATTTCTATTGCCGGCCAGCCGCAATTTATCACCTTCGAGGATAACAATGAGTAGAATCAAAATACTCCAGACAGTCAGCATGAACGTTCTGCTCAACTCAAGTTTAGTCAGTCCATTCACAACCAAGCCATTCCTCTGGTTCTCTATAGTGCTGTTTCCCGCATTTTTTATGGGCTAATTCGACTTTTTCCATAGTTCCAATAATTTTTTTTTCCCCTGCCGCTAAATAAAAGACTTGCGTCATAATTTTCCTGTCATCATCTTGCCATGACGCTACTGTTTTATAAAAACCTGGTGGTATAGGGTAAAAACGGGTGTATGCCAACCAATCTTTATCCTTATAAACATTCGTATTATTCGTCTTAATAACTTCAGCTTCTTTAAAGAAATGAGAATATTTTCCTTCAAGCCTTTCCAATATAACTTTTGCCGGTGTTTTTTGTTGCGCCCATGCGCGCATTTTAGGCCCGGCAGCAGCCATATCCAGAGTATAAACCTTTACAGGAGCCCCATGCCAAGGCCTCCACTCCTGCTCAATTTTTCTCAAAGTGTTCGAAACCGTTTTAGAACGATCTTTCTCATCCGGATAGGTATAATCATACTCAACATATTTAACCTCTTGCCAGGCATCTATAGTCAAACCTGCTTTTGGAGGAGCTTTCATCATATTTCTTCCATTGGAAAAAATACCAAACTCCATAAAATACAACTTGTCGCCGCCATAATTTGATTTTACAGTCAGCTTTACATACGAGGCGTTGCCCGGTATGATAGGTATTGTATGAGTGCCCAATTCCACAGGCACGGTATAGTCCGCCGCTTTACGCCAAGGCCCTGCGGCGGAGTCTCCAAAGTATACTTCAATATCTTTGGCCTTATCTTTATCCCTCCAGTTCCAATAATGTATATCAACCTTGGTAATAGGGACAGGGTCTACTCCAACCAGATTAAAAACGAAATCAACCGGAAAATCAGGATACTCTATTGACAAATGGTTGTTCCCTTCTTTTTCGCCATCAGTCAATCTGTATAAATTTTCATTTTCAATCTCGGTAATAATTTGGGTGGTAAGAGCTTCCTTCCAATAATTAAAGAAGCCATTAGTCGGCGCGCCGGCTTTTTGCTGTGGCTTGCCGGATGCTGCTGCGGCGCCTTTATTGCCTGCTTGCTCGTCAGCGGTCTTTTGCTGTGGCTTGCCGGATGACGCCACATTTCCTTTATCCACGGGATTGATGCCTGTTAGCTCATCACCGACCTTGTAATAGCCGCCGGAAGCAAGCACTTTGCCTTGAAAATTAAATGTATAGACATTATTGCTTGCAAGAAATTGAACCTGAAAACTTTGCTGTTCCTGATTAATGCCAATGATCTTGCCGTTAAATGTTCGATTGTCGCTAAAAGTAAAAGCATGCGTCTCGCCAACATTGATATTCTGGGCTTCCGTCACTGTAGTGATTGCCAAAATCATAAATCCGGCTAATAAAACAAAAACTGAAATACGTTTTAAGTTCATCATATTTGACTCCCTTTTGTATATTTCCCCCTTACACCTCCTTTTAATATTAGAAGCTTTGGAGAAAAGTTTAATAAGAAAATTTAAAATGAATTTATTCAAGACACTTTTACGTTTGCCATAAGAGCCTAATCCCAATTTTATGCTCGGCGGCGCAAACAAAACAAAAACAGGGAGCGCACCTTTATACGCTACAAAAGGTTACAAAAATTACTCGCTAAAACGATAAAATTATAGAAAAACAAGCGGCAAAACACAACTTTTTTTCTTAAATTAACCGACTAAACAGACAGTTTTTTTTCGCATGATTTCTAAAATCCTTTTCAATATATTTAATATCGCTATGTCTTTACACTGCGCAATAAAAGACAAACAATGGACAGCATATATCAAGGCCTTAATGAAAAATTAATTATGAAATGAAAAGTCTTTTATGAAGTAAGTGAAACGCAAAATGCAAATATTTATGGCAAACACCACGGAGCGAGGACATCGCAAAACTACATCCAGAATGCGAATGTATATATCATCAACACGAAAAGATTTTACATTACTACCGTGTTCCAACTTGCCCGTGTTGGGTTTAACTTTTTTGAGGCCTGGATGTTCAAGAGGATGGTGTCAAAAAACCTGAAGCGTGACTCTAGCAGTCTTGAGGATTTAATGATTTAACAAGGTTATAAATGAAGGGAAAAACAATTATTTATCAAACGCATTTTTGGTGAGATTAAATTTCTTGATCAAACCGTTTAAAGCATAAGCAAAAATCATTGTCTTCATTCAGTGGATTTTAATGGGGATGCTGTTTTTCTATTTGTAAACCGTGCCGCTTACCTGCTGCCTAAATTTATTTTCCAGACCTGCCCCTAAAGATTAGCGCTTAGTTTTTGTTTCACCTATTAATTACTATTAATTTCGCATTGAAGCATGCCGAATATTAAAGCTCATATCCATTGATTAGCTAAAAAAATTTCATTTAAAACATCGGATAATGTTGGAATGGGGGATTCTTCTATTTTATCAGGCAAATGCTTGTGTTCTCTTTTTGGCGGCATTGGTTTGTGAGAAGCATTATCATATCTGAAAATTAATTGATTTTCTTTGCCTTGATAATGATATGTATACATCAATTTATCAATATTTCCGTAAAACAAATCTAAATACTCTGCAAAGTATAGCGCCGATCCATCTATAAAATTAATAAATCCGTTTACATAACATTGTTCTCCCGAACGGGCGTCAAAGTTTACTTTTGAGTCGACAACGAACCTTGTTAAAGCATATTTATCAGCTATGACTTTAATTTGCCTGCAATATTCCGTTATTGTCATATTCAATATCTTTCAGTTGCCGCAATTTAATCTCAAGTCTTTGTTTTAATTTATATTCGCCCGCCCATTGCACATATTCATCATCGCCGGCGTCAAGATCTTCCGCTGTTAAATGATTAATAAAATATTCAGATGTAACATTATATTTTTTTTCAAATGGGATTAGCCGTTTATTTGCCATCTCTAAAGAAAGTTCATATTTTACAATTTCAGCTTCTATAGCGGATTTAACTAAATGTAAAACATCATTATCTTTTTGACTGGATTTTATAGAGATAGTTGAACTCATTTTATTTCTCCATCAAATGTTCAATTTCTAATCGTGAATTATCGTTTTGCAATTTCTTCAGGGCTTGGTATTCCGCCGCCCAAGTCATTATTTTCCGCTTAACCTTATGGGTTTACGGCATTGTTGCATGATCATTTAATAATATGCTTAAACCTTATCTGTAATTATATAAGAACTGCTTTATATATCCATTAACAAAATGTATTTTATCATTAGAAACCCTCTTAGTTTTTATTTCATCTATTAATTAATATTTCGTATAATTATGCAATGAGTACTTTAAAAGACGACATAGCGGAAATGATTCATCAATTGCCGGAAAACACAACCTTCGAAGACATCCAATACCATCTTTATGTTCTTGAGAAGATCCGTAAAGGCCAGGAATCAATAAAAGACGGCAATGGTATCTCTCATGAAGAAGCCAAGGCCAGACTTTCAAAATGGATTACAAAATAATTTGGTCTCCAGATGCATTGGACGATATTGAGGCAATTGGGGAATTTATAGCAAGAGATTCACAATTTTATGCTGAGTCTACTGTTCAAAAAATTGTTGAAACTGCGGAACCACTTGTTCAAAACCCCAAACTAGGCAGGATTGTTCCTGAAATAGCAAACGAATCCATTAGAGAGTTATATGTTTTTCAATATAGGTTGATTTACGAAATCAAAGGCGACGAAATCCATATTCTTACAGTGATACATGGAAAACGTTTACTAAAAAAAGACTACTTACTTTAAAACGCGAGCCTTATAAAGCGAATTTGCTCAATTATCAATCAACTTAAAGCCATATCATACTCAGCAAGAGGAAAGGTTAGCGTTTTCGTAATACAGTCCCTATGCTTTGCAATCTCCTCCATGTGTTTGTATACCGGAGCATCGAAATAATGCTCGCCGCATTTCACACAAACCCATGCAGGGACGTTATCAATGTAAATTGTTTCGCCTTTGAAATTGAACCTTGCTTGAATCCGGTTTTGTTCAACTCCACCTTCACAAAACTCGCAAAGATCGTTTTTTGTCATTATTGTTGCCTCCCTATTATTTTATATATATGCAGTAATAACCAACAATACCTTGGAAGCTTGAACAAATTGTGAAGTTCTGCGCAAAGCTTGAACTTCTTTAATTTATGGTTCCTAATTGGGGCTTTTGAGCCAGAAGGGAACTTTAAGAGTCTTTTGGAAACTTGAAGCGGGGGTGAAAATTAAAGAAGTTGCCCTAGATTCTCCTTATTCAAGAGAAAAGCGATTTTTTATTCTGGTGATAAATTGTTGGATTGTTTTTGAGCCTTTGCGGACATATTCAACTGTTAAAGAATCTTCATAAAAATTCTGGTGTAGAGCGTTTGCTATGAGGCCGGCATTTACAAGACTTTCATCTTTCAGTTCCCTGGATATGGACGACAAATAGAAAGTTATCCCATCATGAGTTTTTATATTTTTCTTGTTTTTAGCGGCAACTGCTTTAACTATGGTGGCAAAAGCTCCCCATAGTTTCTCGGATGATTGGCACAAATCGCCTTTTTTTAAAAGATCCTTTGAATCGTTTAAATATTTGTCGCTTAACTGGGTGTATTTTTTAACTTTTCCATTTTTCATAGGTTTAAATATATCAGTTATTGCAACGATTTTCAAATCTTATTTTTACATATGAACATATTAAATTACCTTAATAATAAAACATTCTTGTTGTACAACAAAAATGTTTTATATCCTTAGCTTAGAAGTATAACGGAACGGCTTGCATTTAAAATACACGCCGTTGCCAAACTAAAAAAGTTGTAACAATTTAGTTGTTTGAAAAATATGCCGGCGAATAATAATCGCAAATGAGCGTATGGCTGAAAGTTGTCTCCAGATACTGGATGCCGGATACTGGATTTTGACCATAATACAAATCTAAATAGCGCGGGCCTCCGTGCCTGTGTTTGTTTTTTAAGTAGCTTGTTATATATAAGGCAAGCCCCATAGCAGTACTTTGCTTTTTCATCAAGCATCCAGCATCTAGTAACCAGAGACCTCTATCTACGTCAAGGAGACCGTGCGTTAGTTTTTGGACATTAAAATTTCAAAACACTAAACTAGTACAAAAAGTTATCAATTTCAATTTCTTGTCAAAAAATGTAAAATGCTCCCTTAAATACATTTAATATCATTCAATTAAAGGCGGACGGGGCGGAAAAATGAAAGCAAAATCGGGAAAGAGTTTTAAGGGCAAGGTGTTGTTTATCGGCGGGGGGAAGATATGCGAGGCGATAATTAGCGGGATTATTAAATCGGGGTTTGTTAACAAAAATGATGTTGTTGTGAGCGAGCCGGATAGCGCCAGGCGTAAATATATGGAGAAGAACTTGGAAATTACGACAACCGGCGATAATAAGGAACATTTGGCAAAGGCTTCGGTTGTTGTGCTGGCGGTTAAGCCGAATATTGTTGGCATTGTGCTTGGCAATGACGGGGAAGCGATAACCAAAGATCAGTTGGTGGTGTCGGTTGCGGCGGGTGTGCCGCTGGAGTTTCTGGAATCGCACTTGCAAGAAGGGAGCCGGGTTGCGAGGGTAATGCCTAACACGCCTTGTTTGGTCGGAGAGGTTGCTGCCGGCATTTCGCTTGGCAAATGCGCCGGGAAAAAGGACGAGGAGTTGGTTACGGCAATGTTTTCGGCGGTCGGCAAATGTTTTGTTGTTGATGAGAAACTGATTGACGCGGTTACGGGCCTTAGCGGCAGCGGGCCGGCTTATGTGTTTATGGTTATTCAGGCGATGGCGGACGGGGCTGTAAAAATGGGGCTGCCAAGGGACGCGGCCACTACTTTGGCCGCGCAAACCGTTTATGGGGCGGCAAAAATGGTTTTGGAGTCGGGCATGCACCCTATCCAGTTGAAGGACAGTGTTATTACCCCGGGCGGCACAACAATAGCCGGCGCGCATGAGCTTGAAAAAGGAGGGCTTAACGCGACGCTGATAAATGCGGTTGAGGCTGCGACGCTTAGATCAAAGGAATTGAAAAAAATGTTTACCGTTTAATCAAATTGATCATGAGCTCTAAGCCCAATTCCCCTTGAAAATAGACAATAGCATTGTTATAATTCGAAGCTATAAATTAAGGAGAAAAACGCTACATGAGCTTTATGAGTCATATGCGACAGACCAACGTTATTATCTATAACGCTGTTAGTTATATGCCTATTGTTGATGTTTATAAATATAGGAATAATAAAAGAGAAGTAGATGGCATAAAACCGCTATAATAAAAGGGGACGGAACTAGCCCCCTAGGTTGTTAAAAACAGGGATGTTGAACGGAAAACCGGATAGTGAACACATTAAATAGAACAGACTTTTAGTCATTGGGCAAAAAAACGGCCAATGGGGGAGGGTTGTTGTGGATTTATCTATAATGCATCACACTAATTTCCTGAATTCAAAAGTGCTCGTTTTAAACAAATTGTTTATAGCCCTGCATGTTATTACGGTCAGGCGGGCATTTGCGCTTCTTTCCAAAGAGAGCGCGGAAGTCATATCCGTGGACGACGGACAGTTTAATTCATACAATTTCGAGTCGTGGCGCGACGTGTCTGAATACAAATTGAGCCAATCATCAAAAGTGGAAGGGAATTGGATAAAGACGTTTTCATTTGCGATTGAAGCCCCGCAAATTGTCAGGCTGCTGTTTTATGACAAATTCCCAAAGATGCGGGTAAAGTTTAACCGCAAAAACATTTTTGCCAGGGATGACAACACTTGCCAGTACTGCGGCAAATGTTTTCCATCATCCGAACTTAGCCTTGAACACGTTGTGCCGAAATCAAGAGGCGGCAAAAACGATTGGACTAATATTGTGTGCGCCTGCACTAAATGCAACAAACGAAAAGGAAACAAAACCCTGAAAGAGGCGGGGCTGTCTCTTACCCGGCCCCCTGTAAAACCCAAGTATAACCCTGTCTTTAACCTGAAATTAACTCACGAACGCGCAAGCTCATGGGAGCATTTTATTGACAACGCTTATTGGTCAACAGCTTTAAAGTAAATTCGGTTTCCGCAAGATTCATTCAAAACACAAATCCAAAAAGGCGCAGGTAAAAAGAGCCAGCCCTTTTTTTCATAAAATATTCACTCTTCAACAATTCAACATTCAAACCACTTTGGTTACAACCAAAGGCAGCCCTTATGGACAAACCATTTTCTATAAAACAATATTACCTTTCAGTTATCAACGGCCAACGCAAAGGCGCGCTTTCAAGCTCTTTGAAATCGGCTTTCTTCCTGATAAGTCTGCTCTATAAATCCTCTTTAAGCGCCAGGCTGTTTTGCTATAACGCGGGATTTATAAAAAAGACAAAGCTGCCGGCGCCGGTTATCTGTGTAGGAAACATCACCATGGGTGGCTCCGGCAAGACGCCGCTTGTGCAGTACATAGCCGGGCATCTGAAAAGCAGGGGCAAAAAAGCTGCTATATTAAGCAGAGGCTACGGGGCAAAAAAGCCCGGCTTTAACGCCGGCGAATCTAAAAATAGCGAAAAAGACAACGATGAAAGCCTTATGCTGAAGGAAAACCTGAGCGACACGCCTAACATTCTGAACAGCGACCGTGTCATTGGCGGCAAAATAGCCATAAATGAACATAAAGCGGAATGCCTTATAATGGACGACGGGTTTCAACACATGCGGCTTGAGCGAACATTGGATATAGTGGTCATTAATTCGTTAAACCCTTTTGGTTACGGTTATGTGGCGCCGCGCGGTTTTTTAAGAGAGCCTTTAAATAATCTTCAACGGGCCGGAGCCTTTGTAATAGCGCACTGCAATCTCTGCGACGAAAGCAGGTTAAGAACTATCAGGGAACGGCTGGCGCGGTTAAACGGAACTGCTCCCATTTTTGAAACCGAGCACGCGCTTGTAAAGCTTGAAGATATTTCAAACTCCGCGGCATTGCCCATGGATTGGCTGCAAAATAAGAAAGTATACGCTTTTTGCGCTATTGGTGAGCCGGAATCATTTGGGCTTGGTTTAAAAGGACTTAAAGCCGATTTGTTAGAGCTTGAGACGTTTGTGGATCACCACTTTTTCAGCAGGGATGAATTGCTCGCCGTAATAAAGAAAGCGAAAGAGCTTGGAGCGGACGCGATAATTGCAACGCAAAAAGATAAAGTAAAGATAATACAGGTCTTAACGCCGTATGAGCTAAAAAGTTGCGAAACGCCTTTTATAATCCTGAAAGTGGCAATGAAATTAGTTAAGGACGAAGAACGTTTTAAAGAGTTGATCGACAACGCCACGCGTTAGAGATGATACGGCCCAAGGTAGAGAGCAAACCTCCCATAATTTTTAGGAATATTTTCTTGTTTTAGCTAAAAACAATATGTAGTATATACAAAATTTATTTCGATCATATATCGTATATGACGGTAAAGACGGCTATTTTGGCGAAATTTTGCGTATTTGCAAAAACGCCTCTTTAGGACAATTTATTTTCTAATAAAAGGAGGTAAAAACAGATGCAAAAGTTAACGGGGCAGGCATTGTTTTTTGCGTTGGTTTGTTTTGGCGTTTTATTTTCATCAAACGCGCAAGCCGGCGATCTTGAAAACGGCATTAATATTGAGATTATTAAAGAGAGTGTATCGCCGAATGCGGAGGAGCTGCCCATAGGCCTGCCCATAGTGCCGGACACAAAAAGACAAATTATCGTAATGGGCGCGTTTGCCACTCTTGAGCAACCAAAACTTTCAACAGCCGCGGCGTCAAATTGCGCGCTTGACCCTTTTATAAAACAGCGGTATCTTTTCCCAACATTTCATCCGTTTTTTCTGGGAGTCGCCATAAAAAACAGGACAACCAGGCCGCGCACATTGCAGGTAAGGTTTAATGTAAGCGGCCCAAGCCAGCTTGAAGAAACCAAAACAATAACAGTGCCTGCGGGCTCTGTCTGTTTAACGGATATTGATGTCATATTTTCCGTGCCCGGTTCATACAAACTGACTACTTCAATCCCGTTAAAGGGAAGACACGGCAAAGCGGAAATGTTTTTTGATCTAAGCGACAATGCGCCTATACCGACTCCGGAGCCAACAGCGACAGCGACGCCTGCTCCGACCGGCACTGCCACGCCTGCTGCGCAACCAACGCCATAAATACAGCCCGGGCAAGTAAAAATGCAAAAGTAAAAAAAATAGCGGCACAGGCATCCTGCCTGTGTTTCAATAATTAAATCATGACGAACCAAATACCTGATTTTCAAAATATAAAAGTATATCCAATAAAAGAACGCAAAAATCTGGTTAACATCAAACAGTTTGCGCGCCTTGTTAAACCATCCGGTCAATTCAGGGATTTCTTTGATTCACTGCCAGACATTTTATGCGCATCAACTATTAACACCGTTATCAAATCAATTATAGACGCCCATAGGAAAAAACGAAAGATCGGCCTGGCCATCGGCGCGCATGTGGTTAAATGCGGGCTGGCGCCGATTGTTATTGACCTGATGGAGCGCGGAATAATTAGTTGCGTCTCAATGAACGGTTCAGTCGCTATCCATGATTACGAGATATCGTTAATTGGGGAGACATCTGAATACGTGCCCGACGGCATTGAAAACGGCACATTCGGCATGGCGCGTGAAACGTCCGCCGCATTTGAGGCGGCTTCAAAAGAGGGGCACGAAAAAGAGACGGGCCTTGGCAGAGCTATCGGCCAAAAAATATTAGACGACAATAACGAGCACGCCAAATACAGCATACTGGCCGCCGGGGCAAGGCTTAACCTGCCCATAACCATTCACGTGGCAATCGGCACCGACATCATCCACATGCATCCTAATATATCAGGAAGCGATCTGGGAGGCGCAAGCCACATTGATTTCAAAATAATAACTTCATTTATTTCACAACTTACAGGCGGCGTATGGCTTAACGTAGGCTCCGCCGTAATTATGCCGGAAGTGTTTTTAAAAGCCCTGACAACGGCGAACAACCTTGGCTACAACGTCCACGATTTCACCACCGTAAACATGGACATGTTTAGGCAGTACCGCGCTGAAACCAATGTTGTAAAACGCCCCACCAAAAAAGGCCACACAATCATTGGCCACCATGAAATAATGATACCCCTGCTTTACGCCGGAATTATGTCGGAACTTGAAACGGGCTGAGTTGGCCATCGTTAAAGGACGAATTCCACATGTTTTCCCGTAAAACCTAAAACCAGAACCTCTCAGATTCCACTTAAAAAATTGCGGTCATTAAACTTATGGTTATAATAGGACAAGTTTAATACACTTATAATTTTCCAAATACTTAGTAATGATTAAATTTTTATGCATTTAAAAGATTTATTCAATAATGCAAACAATTCCCTACGCAAGACTTTCACTTCTTTGTCTATTTCGATATTTTTCATTATTATATTGAAAATAAAGGTTAGCAATGTTTAAATTAAATGAAGCTCTGTTATAAAACCGATGTTTGTCCGCTATTAAAGTATTAACGAAGAAAGCGAGGTAGTGATAAGATGGATTCTCGAATTGAAATAAACCCTAATATTTGCCATGGGAAGCCTGTAATTAAAGGGACAAGAGTTCTCGTGTGTAATATTTTGGGAGCGTTGGGCTCCGGCGATACAATAGATGAAGCGCTTGAGGATTATCCTAATATTACCCGCGAAGATATTAATGATGCGTTAACTTTTGGCGGTAAATTGGCCCAATTTGAAGAGTTGTCATATGAGATTTCTGCCTTATGAGGTTCTTTCTGGATGAAAATTTCCCTAAAACCGCGGCTAAATATTTGATTGAAAATAATCATTCCGTGTTTGACGTTAGAGGGACGTCAAAAGAAGGCTCTGCGGACCCGGATCTTTTCCAAATGGCGCGTGTAAAGAATGCAATATTCTTGACTACGGACAAAGACTTTTTTCACACCATCCCCCATCTCTTTGAAAGTCATCCCGGCGTGGTTGTTGTAACGCTCCGCAAACCTAACAGGCGCAACATTTTGCAAAAGTTAAAATGGGAGCTGGACAATGTTAATCTGGAAGAGTTTAAAGACAAGGTGTTGTTGTTTAAAGATGCTACTTATGCAGTATATGAAAAATAAGTATCTGTTCAGCGTGGTTTAAATATAAAATAATCATTTCTTCGATATCCCTCTTCGGTAAATGAACACTGAGCAGCTTGCGGGCTTTAGTGAAAATTATGCCCGGAGGGGCCAAGTAGGGTGTAAGAATGATTCGAATATATAATATACCGCTATAAAAGCAAAAATAATGAACCTTTTTCTATTCAAATCCCCACCTACCCCCTTTTTTAACGGGGGTGGCAGGTTTTATGCTATTTTTGTGCAAAATACTGAAAAATACGCTGAACAATAATATTATTTATCCACCTTGAATGTTTTCAACAACTTTATCTCCAAAATCACAGGTTGATAGTATTTTATCTTTGGCGCTATCAGGAGTTGTAAGATCTGCTGTTAGGAAACCTTGTTTAAATACCTTAAAAAGGGAATTGTTAATATCTTCCGCTTCATCTTTCAGATTAAAACTTTTATCCAGCAGAAGCCCTACACTCCCTATCATGGAGAATGGGTTAGCTATGTTTTTGCCGGCAATATCCGGAGCTGAACCGTGCGCCGCTTCCGCATAGCATTTTTCAGGGCCCACACAAACAGAAG
This sequence comes from Candidatus Anammoxibacter sp., assembly GCA_021777105.1. Classification (GTDB taxonomy): domain Bacteria; phylum Planctomycetota; class Brocadiia; order Brocadiales; family Anammoxibacteraceae; genus Anammoxibacter_B. The sequence continues at coordinate 103,578 of JAIQZQ010000007.1, read as the reverse complement.
GCAGCATACCCAGTGAACCAACTATACCGCCGCCCTGATCCGTCAATATATCTCCCTGCATATTCTCCGTTAACATAATTCCATTAAATTGTGAAGGATTTTTTACAAGCTGGAATGCCGCATTATCAACCAGAATGGATGAATAAGGGACGCCGGAGAACTCTTTTGCCACGGTTTCAACAATTTCATTCCAAAATCGTGAAGTAGCAAGGACATTGGATTTATGAATGTTGCAAAGTTGAACTTTACGTTTTTGCGCCTCTTCAAATGCGACCCTGGCAACCCTTTCAACCTGATCATATGTATACGGGCATTCATCTTTAGCGTACTTCATCCCTGTTGACGCCCCTTCTGTTTTATCGCCAAAATAGATACCGCCAACCAATTCCCTTATCATAATAATATCAATACCGTCGCCTATTACACTCTCTTTAAGCGGAGAAAATGAAGCTAGTTCTTTTGGCAACTGCACGGGCCTGAAATTGGCAAATGTATCGTAACGTTTTCTAAGAGGCAACAAAGCGCCTTGTTCAGGTCTGTGCTCTTTCGGAATGTCGCTCATTTTCTCAACCGCTAAGCCGATAGGACCTTTAAGAATAGCGTCGGCCTCATCACATACAAGTTTGGTTTTCTCAGGAAATGGAGAACCTTCCGTGAAATATGCCCCGGCGCCGAATGGGGCTTTGTTAAGTGTGAATTTATGGTTATATTTTGATTCAATAGCATTTAAGACTTTTATAGCTTCACGGACAATTTCCGGCCCAATGCCGTCTCCTTCTAAAATTGCTATAACTTTTTCCATTTTTTTCCCTCTTTTTAGTTCTAAAACATCAGACAATATTAAATATAAATGAAAACTGAGCAGCTTGCCTGCTCTAGTGATAAATGAACACTTGGCTGCTTGGCTGCCTTAGTGAGAATTATCCCCTGAGGGCGAAATGAAAACTGAGCAGCTTGTCTACTCTAGTAAAAATTATCCCCTGAGGGGGCGAATAATAACTTTTAAGTATCCGGTATCAAGATTCAAGAATAGAAGATGGATAGCCTTCTACTAATCTGTTAACTTTTTCAATGCTTATTAATGCTTATATAATATCTAAAGCGGCTCAAAAATCAAAACTAAAAAACGAAGTTTTTAAGCGCCATTAAGGGCTCTGAAAGAAATAACTTGGGCTTTTTTGCCTGTAGATTTATGTTGAATTTGTTCAATCTGATTGAGTCGAACCGGATTGAGCTGAATCGGGGCCGCAGCCTTAGCTGCGATGAGGATTCGGCGATTGAAGATAGTTCAAAGTTAGGCTAAAGATGGGTGTGGCTAGACCAAGTTATTTTTGCGCAGCCCCTTAGTATTAATATAAGAGATACTTTGGCGCTATGCGAATAAATTATTTGCTCTATACGCAAAACATAAGCGCCTCATGCACTGACAGATACTGTCTCAAATTATTCCATTTTTACAGCCATTCCCAATGCGACGGACACGCGATTTTCACTTAAATTACGAACATAATTGAAAAGTTTATCTTTAGCATTATCCCCCATCAAAAGATGAATTCCTATTGGAGGAGGACCATTATCTTCGATCCGCGCAGACACCCGCTCAAAAAAAGCAATCGACTCCTGAATCTTTACGATCCATTGATCAATTTTTAGTCCCGCCTGTTCTATAGTTGAGCGCGCCTCTTCTTCTGTTGCCAAAGCGCTAATTGATTCATCTTCAGCCCATGGAGCCGGGTAAAATGGGGCTTCTCCCATACCTCGGAAGATATCGTGAAATAGAAGACGTCCGCCTGGTTTTAAAACTCTCGCTATCTCAGAGTAAAATCGATTCTTATCAACGATATTCATCTGCGCATGCTCAGTCCATACAATATCAAAAATACCGTCTTCATAAGGGATTTCGATCGCGCTGCCGTGGCGTAGCTTTACCCTGTCGCTCAAACCCACAAGTTCCGTAAGCTTTGTGCCAACAGATATATACTCCTTTGTAATGTCAAGGCCTATAACCTTGCACTCATATTGATCCGCCAGATGCCGGGCGGTGCCCCCCCAGACCACAGCCAACATCAAGCACAAGATCAGAAGCATTCAAATTCGCCAATTCCGCAACTTCAAGAGTTGATTCTCGTCCTCGGGTGTGAAACTCGTCAATCGGAGCCAAATCATCAACCGTAAGTGAATCGATATCTTTATCGGCTAAATTAAGGCCGGCTTCAATTTTCTCCATAATTCCGCCAAATCCGTAATGTTTGCTCACCAACGCATCCCCATCTGCCATTGCATACCTCCTTTTGTCTTTAATTCTGATAGTCGAAATGATAAAAATAGCGCCGGATAAATTATAATAAAGCTTAACATTTTAATGTGATTTGAAAAGGCTTATTTTTATAAGATGTGCTTCCAGACGTAATATGATATTTAATGAAATACCATTGATGGATTTTCGGCAATTGTTGGTTTTCGAAAAAAAAATAGAAAAATAAAATAATCCTGTCCCATTATTCTGTTACCTAAGTTTCTGGTTGCCAAGTTGAGGCTTGAGCTCTGGAGATTTTAAGCTTTATTTTACTTTTTCGGTCATTTCCCTAATTTTACAGCGGCAATCCTGTTTAAACTACCCCCTTCTTCCGCAGCCTTAATAGCAAGGTCTTTATGGACTTCAGGAAGCACACGAACCATGAATTTCCCGCTGAACCGCCGATTTGCAATGGGCACCGGTATAGCTTCGCCCCCGCTTTTCATATCATCTATCACCTCGGCAACTAATTTGCGCGCGCCTTTTAAAGCAGATTCAGGCGTCTTAGCTAGCCAACTCAAACTTGGAAATTCCGCGCATAAACCAACATATTCATTATCATCCGCCGACCAGGTAACACGATAAGTATAATGATCATTCTTTAACGTCATAATTTAATCCCAATCTTTCAATCGCCTTAAGAACTTGTTTTACTTGAGATGCCTTTGCTTTTCCCTTATTATTCTGAATATTTACCCTTGGATCTCCCTACCACGGCGTTTTGTATATCCTGTGGCTGCTTCTATTTTGCCGAGCTTCTCCAAAATGGAGATCGCATACTTTACATAAATCATGATGAAAATTGTGACAGGTAAATTATAATAAAACCAACAGTGCCCGGCTTTTTAATGATTTTAGACTTTTACTTAAAGGTGAGCCAAATATAACTGGCCACCACTTGGGGCGCCTAATTACATCGTTTTAGTTTCCATATTATTGCCCGAATGGTGAAATGCTGATATCGCCGTCAGGCATATGGGCGATGATCTCTAGTTTGCCTCCTAATGCATTTATTAAGTGCGCTAATGTGCTGATTTGCATATCATCTTTTGATTCTAATTTTGACAAACCTGGTTGGCTTACGGATAACTTTTTAGCTAATTTTTCTTGAGTAAAGCCGGCCTCTTTACGTATTTCAGCCAAAAACATCTCCGCCATTATGTTTTTGGCTCTGTCTTTTGCTTTTGTTACGCGTTTTACGCCCATCTTTTTATCAAGTTTACTTATATCGTGCGCCATAATTATTTCCCGTTTTTAAGCTCTTTAAGATGTTTTCTATATATTTCATCGGCAAAAGGTATCATTTTCTTGTAAAATTTTTTGTCATCTGTCTTGTTGCCCCCAATTAGAAGTATTGCGCATCTATTTGGATCAAATGCGAAAAATGTTCTAATAGGCCGTCCTTGACTTTGAGTTCTCAGTTCTTTCATGTTTGAGTATTTTGAACCTTCAACGGTGTCGGCATATGGTCTTGGTAAATTTGGGCCAAGTTCGATTAATAATTGAATGCCAACGCGCAAATCGTCTTGTTGTTTTTCGTTGAGAGAGTCAAACCAGTGATCAAATTCATCTGAGTAGGCTACTTTCCACATTTAATTATTATAACTTGGAGGTTATATTAATCAACGTGTTTTTCCAAATGCAAAGCCCCAACAAACGAAATTTATGGACAGGTTTGATATGCTCTATATCTTAATAAATCTAATGAAACATAAGGGGTAAGCTTTATATATTAATAATTTTTTATATCTACGCATCATATATAAGCAACCACCACCAAGCAGAGCCCCTACGTAGCAATTAAAAAAGCCATTACATATTGTAGTGTATTTCCCCATGCGGCGTAGTGGAATCTTCGACTAATGATTTTTTAAACAACACTACAGACACGGTTTGACAATTTTTTTATAATATTCTGAAAATAATTTAAAACTAAATGGGACGGTTCTTTCACCCTCCCCCTACCCCCTACCATCAAGGGAGGGGGGATATGTGTTTTCTTAATTTAATAACATTGGGCGCTAATGGATGGGTGTATTTAAAATCGCTCAATTTAGGTAAAAAGGGCTTAATTTTGCAAAAGTAAAGGCCCGGGATGCGTATTCATTTTTTATATTTTTTTTTACAGGGAGGGAGATATGGTGAAGAAGTTGGCGGTAAAAGCGGTTTTTGTTGGTTTGTTATGTTCGTTTGCATTTTTGGGAGTTAATGCTAAGGCGTCAATTGCAACGGCGGATAGCAAATGCAAGAAATTGATTGACCAGCTAAAGGAAGAATATGCAAAGAATTCAAAATTTATGAGGTTGATAACTTCGGCTTTTGAAAATATTCAACAGTTGCCGCCGGAATATAAGGGCGGAAATCCGTGGAGAGGCAAGGAGTTTCCGGATCTGGTTAATTTCTTTGAAGAGTGGCGCTAATTTCTGCCGTCAATTCAGGGCGCCGGCGATAACGGGCTTAAGTATATTCAAGAATTTGCGTGGTTTTATTATAAAAATGAATATGGGATGAGATTTGTCAAGGAATCGCCGGGCAGGGAGATTACGCAAAATTTTGCTAAACAGCGAGGCGATTTTATGAACAGCCCGGATTCAACCGCTATGGCGCTTGATTGGTTGGCAGACTCAAGGATTGAAAAAGATGATTACGTTTTGCCAAACCCAAGCGCGCCGGATGGAGGGTTTAAATCATTTAACCAGTTTTTTGCCCGCGAACTTAAAGACCAGGCCAAAAGCCGGCCACAAACCATGCCTGAACGCGATTACATTATTTCAGCCCCTACCGACTGCATTATGAATTCAATCCCAATGGTGATTACCGATTCGGACACGCTGATACCAACCAAACTTAACCAGAAATTAAATATAAACGATATGCTGGGCGGCTCGGAGTACGCGGACAAATTCATTGTCGGCACGGCTCTTTCTTGCGTGCTCATGCCGAACACATACCACCATTACCACTCGCCTGTTGGCGGCAAAGTGGTTGAAAGCAGGGTTCTTAAAGATGCTTATTATGGTTATGACAACTTTCCGGAATGGGTTCCGCAAAATGGAAACGTGGGTTATTATGGAACGGATTTTAGCCAGTTTGAGAGGTTTCAACGAGAGTACTTTGTTGTGGACACAGGCAAATTCGGGCATGTGGCATTGGTCCCGGTTGGTCTTGACACTATAAGCTCCATAATATTTGAAGACAAATTTAAGAACCCGGCAAAGAAGAAACCCGTGACGGTTAAACGAGGCGACAGGTTGGGGCATTTCCTCTATGGGGAATCGCTATTTATAATGATTTTTGAGCCGAACAGATATAAATCCGACGCTATTCAGGCGCCTTTAGGAAACCAGATAGGCACGTTTGACACGACAATCAACGAGCCTGACAGCGCAAAACCGGCCGCTCCGCAATAAATCAAATAATAAAGCCGCAAATGCGCGCGGTTTGGCATTACAAGGCCGAACTGAGCGCAAAATTATAACATCCTCAAAAGTTTTCCGCATCTTCAAATTAATACGATATCGTATCCGCTCCAGATTTTTCTTTTTTCATTATCCGGATTGTCAATGCCATGATCACATTACAGTCATGGTTCTGTCTGATTTGCTTATAAGCTATTATTTACAGATGTATATAGTTTTGTTAAAATAGATGACTTTCTAATTTCGGCTGAACCGAATCGCAAAAGCTTTTCCGGCTTGCGCATTCTTTACTTTTACCAAAATTGAAAGATTCTTATCCCCCTCCCCTAACCCCTCCCATCAAGGGAGGGGGAATTAAAGGTCTAGGCCAAGTGGAACGCCATTTAGGTTTTAATATTCGTGGTTTTATTTCTTAAAAATTTTCTTATATGAGGAGAAGAGAGTATGAAAACGCAAAAAACGCTCATTTTTGCATGTTTATTGTCCTGTTTAATGATTGGTTTTGCATTAAATGTTAATGCGCAATCAAGAGACAGCGCGACTCAACTTACGTTTGACAGTGGAAGCGATACCGGGCCTACCTGGTCGCCCACCGGCAACACTATTGCGTTTGCCTCATCCAGAGGCAATTCAGCCACAAACATTTGGGACATTTGGGCTATTGAAGCTGATTCGACCAATTTGCGCCAACTGGCCGAGGGACCTCAAAGCCCTTTCGGCTTAAGCGGAAGCAGTGTATTAAAATGGATCGGCGATAGCGGAGACCTTGTTACTAATGAACGCACGGTTTTTCACGAATATTTGCGTTTTAATCTTTCACAAGCCACATCTTTGCCGGTAGTCAGAACAGCGACGGACGGCAGTGACTCTTTTTTCACTAGGTTGTTGCTTATACCGGGGGGACTGGGCGGCGACGGTATTGACGTATCAAAAGACGGGACTCAGATTGCATGGCAAATTCGCACATCATCAAACGGCGTTACTCCTATCCAGGGTGAGATCAGGGTTGCGCCGATTGCGTCTTTAAGCGGGGAAGCCGCTACTACAGCCGGGATAATGGTGGCCCAAAATAGCGGAGCTCTATTTGGAGGTTTCTCTTTCTCGCCTGATGGAACGCAGATGGTTGTGTCTCTAAACGGCAATCTGGTTATTTACACCACGGGCGGCGTTGAGGTTAAGACCTTGACTTCAACCGGAAACGACACAAACCCTGAGTGGTCAAGACAGAACGTGATTGCGTACCGTTCGGAAGTGGACGGGAAAGCCGATATTTATGTTATAAACGCAGACGGAACAAATAAAACTCAGGTGACTTCAGGGGCGGGATCAAATTCACAACCTACATGGTCTCCAAACGGCGACAAAATAGCGTTTGTTTCAGATAGAAGCGGAAACAGCGATTTGTGGATAATTAACGCTCCGGAATCGGAGCCTCCCGCCGGAAACGAAACGCCTGACTCAGGGCCGATTCAACTTACAACAGACACCGGCAGCGACACGGGGCCGACTTGGTCGCCTATTGGCAACACTATTGCGTTTGCCTCATCCAGAAGCAATGCGGCGACAAACATTTGGGATATTTGGGCTGTTGAAGCCGACGCAACCAATTTGCGCCAACTTGCCGAGGGGCCTCAAAGCCCATTCGGACTTAGCGGCGCCAACGTTTTAAAATGGATCGGGGATAGCGGCGATCTTGTGACTAATGAACGGGCTGTTTTTCATGAATATATGCGTTTCAATCTTTCACAGGCGACATCGCTGCCGGTTGTAAGAACGGCGTCCGATAACAGCGACGATTTCTTTAAAAGGTTGTTATTGATACCCGGGGGACTTGGCGGCGACGGTATTGCGGTTTCAAAAGACGGGGCTCAGGTTGCATGGCAAATCAGAACATCTTCAAACGGCGTTACTCCTATTCAAGGCGAGATTAGAGTCGCCCAGATTGCGTCTTTAAATGGACAAGACGCAACTACGGCGGGAACAGTTGTGGCGCAAAACAGCGGCGGGCTTTTTAGCGGCTTTTCTTTCTCTCCGGACGGCGCGCAAATAGTTGTGGCGATTAACGGCAATTTGGTTATTTACTCAACGGGCGGAGTTGAAATTAATACCGTGACGGTAACGGGAAACGACCGCGAGCCTGACTGGTCAAAACAAAACCTGATTGCGTACCGTTCAGAATCGGACGAGAACGTTGATATATATGTTATAGGCCCGGACGGCTCAAATAAGACCAAGGTGACAACTGATTCGGCTTCTGATTCGCAGCCAACATGGGCGCCGAACGGCGATAAGATAGCTTTTGTCTCAGACAGAAGCGGGAACAGTGATATATGGGTTCTAAATGTGCCGCCTTCGCTCATTAGCCCGGGCGGAGAACCAACTCCTACGCCAACTCCGGCTACAACCAGGCCTATAGCCTCATTTAACGCAGATCCATTATCAGGCGAGGTTCCGTTGACTGTGCAGTTTAACGATACGTCAAGCGGCGCGCCGGACACATGGTTCTGGAATTTTGGAGATGGAAACACCAGCGAAAGCAAAAATCCATCTCATTTATACAATATAGCCGGCTTCTTTTCAGTATCATTGACGGTGGCAAACGCAGTTGGGGCCGACACTATAGAGAAAAGGGATTTAATTAGCGTTGTATCTTTCGGTGAACCAAATGAAACGCCTACCCCGGTTGCCGGCGAAAAGCCTACTGCTGATTTTATAGCGGACCAAACATTCGGCCCGGCGCCGCACACTGTTCAATTTACGGATATCTCAAAAGGGCATCCAACAAGCCGGCTGTGGGATTTTGGAGACGGGGGCGGTAGCGCGGAACAGAATCCTTCTCATAAATATCTATTAGAGGGTATATTTTCAGTATCATTGACCGTCTCTAACACGTTTGGCGAAGACACTAAACTAAAGGAAAATCTGATTACAGTTGTAAACGGCGAGCCAACGCCGGTAACGACACCGACTCCTGTAAAAGGAAAAAAACCTACAGCAGATTTTATAGCAAACCAGACAACCGGCCCGGCGCCTTTAGACGTTAAATTTACTGATATTTCAGAGGGGCTTCCAACAAGTTGGCTTTGGGATTTTGGCGACGGGCAGAGCATAGCGCAAAACCCAAGCCACACATACCATGCGGAAGGGATATTTGATGTATCATTGACAGTCGCAAATGAATCAGGGGAAGACACCAAGAAAAAGACGAATTTTATAAAAGTGGAAAATCCAAAACCGCCTCAACCAGGCAAATCATTCACTTTCAAATGCGATAAGGAGATACATATAGGGTTATCAGGCCTGGAAATATTGAACTTGTCTCAAGGGGAGAGTGTGGGTTGCGTAATTAAACTGGTCAATCGGTCAACTTCCGCGCCTGTGCCGGTATCCGCCAACCTGTTGGCAGGCATAAGCCGAAACGTAGAGATTAAACCACTAAGAGGGGTTACGGATTCCAACGACGAGCTTGCGATAACAATCACCGGAACGCGCCCCGGAAGAACGTGGACCGCATGGGCCGTGCCTAACAGTAAAGGGCTGTTTATGTTTAACAAAAGGTCGTATGACAAAGGTAAAGCCTGGGGCATGTTTGTTGATGTGAAGTAAACAGAGAAGAGATATGTTAGGAAAAAACAGATGGCGATGGATGCGGAAACGCATGTGAGCTTGTGCCTCTGAAAAAATTGACCGATAAACCCGTAAAATAAGCAAGGCCGTTGGAGTTGTGGTATTAAACCGGCTCCAGCGGCCTTTTTTTTAAAATTTATTTGGGGAGGGCGAATTCGGGATTTTGCAATTTTGTTTCGTTATTGTTAGCAATTTTCTTAACTATGCAGTCTTTTCATATTTGTTCGCAAAAAGAAGAGGGCTTTGTGATGCAGTTGAGAAACTCGTGATTCCGATATTTTCAGGGTTGCGCTTATTTCTTTAATTAACATATCCTCAAGGTAATATAATGTAATCACTAATCTTTCATTTTTCGGCAGCTTTTTTATCAATGTTATGAGCAGCTCTTTTTCTTCTTTTTCTTCCAGTAATTTGCCGGCTTCTTTTGCGGTATCGTCTTCTAATATATTTGAGATGCTTCTTTTTTGATCATTATCTGATTTAACATGCAGATTCTCTAGAGAAACAAAATAATCGAAATTTAGCTTTGTTTGTATATCATGATATTCGTTAACGCTAACGCCTAACTCCGCGGCAATCTCATCCGGCTCGGGTTCGCGGTTGAATTTCTTCTCAATAGCCCTGGTTATCTCTTTGATATCAGACTCTTTTTTCCGCATCGACCTTGGGAGCAAATCCTGCGTTCGCAAATAATCGACGATAGACCCTCTTATACGCGGAACGGCAAATGTGTTGAATTTTACGCCTCTGGTTTTATCATACCGTTTAGCCGATTCAATGAGGCCAACTATGCCATAACCCAAAATGTCCTCTTCATCGTCCTTTTTAAAATAAATCTGCATCTTGCCTACGACATATTTTACCAGGCCCAAATTATCCAGAATTAATGCACGCACATCTTCCTCAACTCCTGCATATAAAGGAATATTCTGTTTTTTCATTTATTTTTAATCCTTATGTTCTTCTTTACGAGTATGCGCTTAATCGTCTTCTTCGTCTGCCAGTTCCAGAGGCTTATGAAACTTCAAGATAATATATCTGCACAAAAACATAACGCCCATCGCTATTGAGGTTGAAATAAGCGCGCGAATACTGAGAGCTTTTGGCGAGACACCGCGCAACAAACCACCAATGCAGGTCAAAAAAAATACAGCGCCGACAATACTGAAAACCGCAATGTCTACGTGCACAAAAAACTGAGCTTCCTTGCTTTCGTGTTTCCACTCTCTTATAAGTTTGTCAGCCCTTTTTGAATCCCTTTGAAAAGCTTTTTCTTTGGCTAAATGCTGCTCTTCTTCATCGGTTAATTTCTTCTCTTTCTTTGGGATTTCAAACGGAGTATCGTCCAACGGATCGTCGTTGTCCAATAAGTGTTTTTTTATGTTTTTCGTTGCTTCAGAATCTTCAGCCATTATTACATATTAAACATTAACCAGTTTTCTAAAAAAGCTGTCAACGCCCCCAGTTTCGCTATCTGCATAAGCCCTGCCCTGGCCGCTTAAAATAGAGCCCGCAATCCTCCTAATGGTTGAGGAAACTATCGCGTCCGGATATTGGATTACAAACGGTTTTTGCCCTCTAACCGACCTTTCAACATGGTAATCAAAAGGAACCGCCCATACATCCTGTATACCAACGCCTAAAAACCTTTTTGAGGCTTCGGTTATCTTTTTACCCGTGCTCTTTGCGTCGGCAATGTTTCTGCACATATTAATGAGCAGCTTTATCCGCGGCTCTTTTCTGTACCTGGCTATAACTTTTATCACTGAATAGGCGTCTGTAATAGCGGTGGGTTCGGGCGTTGTAACTATCACCACTTCATTTGCCGCCAGCAGCATCCGCACCGTATCGGAATATATGCCTGAACCTGTATCCACAATAACAAGGTCAATATCGTCTTTTATCTGGCCTAACTCCTTGATCAACCGCTCTTTTTGCGTATTTGACAGGTTGACCATATCTTCAACACCTGAGCTTGCAGGGATAATCAGCAACCCTCCTGGCCCTTCAACAACAACGTCCATTAGACCTTTTTGGCCACGAAGCACATCTTTTAAGGTGTATTGAGGATAAATGCCAAACAAAATATCTATGTTTGCAAGTCCTAAATCAAAATCAATTAAAAGCACCTTTCTTCCATACTGTCCAATCGCAAGGGCAAGGTTTGTGGACATGTTCGATTTTCCAACACCCCCTTTGCCGCTTGTGACAACCAGCACTTTTGCTGAAGAAATTTTGTTGGCGCCTTCTTTTTTTCTGGCAATGTTTCTTAATTTTGTAGCTTGATCCTGCATATCTTAATCCATGTTCTAATAATTAAAAAGAAAAATTTTTTTTAATAAAATTTTTTGAAGTAATTTTAACTTTTTTCCGGCTGAAAAGGAACTATTAAATCCGCTATTTCATCGGCATTTGCGTCCATAATATCATCCGGCACTTCCTGCCCGTTTGTAAGGTAACATACAGGCAATTTTGTGGTTGCCGCCATGTTTAACATCATTCCAAACGTCTTTGTTTCGTCTATTTTTGAGAAAATAAGGCCATGAACCGGCAATATATTGAAATTTGTAAAAATATCATTTGCCTCCCGGCTCCTGGCTCCGGCGTTTATTACCAAATAGTTCTCAGGAGACGGCAAAGCCTTTAAAAGCCCTTTTAGCATCCTGACCCGTTTTCCGTCATATTGGCTCCTTCCAACAGTGTCTATAAGTATAAAGTCCTTATCATTAAATTTATTTATCGCCGCGGAAAGGTCTTTTACGCTAAAGGCGACCATAATGGGCACATCCATCATATCCGCGTATGCGGTCAATTGATCAACCGCGCCTATTCTATAGGTGTCGATAGTTATCATTCCCACGGATTTGCCGTTGTCAAGGGCAAGCTTTGCCGCGACTTTTGCCAAAGTAGTAGTCTTGCCGACGCCGGTTGGGCCCACAAATGTGATTATCTTGTTTTTGGTTGAATTATCGCCGTTTTCAATAATCTTTTTTGTTTTAACCAGATTTGATAACCTTTTCCTCGCTTCAGCTTTTTTCATGACAATATCAACATCGCCCTTTTTAGCCTGTTTTTCTATTCCATCCGTTTGCAAAACATGATCTACAATCTTTTCTTGCAATTCCTGGTCTAAAAGCTCTTGCCTAAAGATGTCCATTTCATCGAGCAAATTGTTTTTATTGACGGTTTCAATATCAAACGCCACATTTACGGAACTATCCGGCAAATTTACAGAATTATCCGGCAAAACAGCGTTGTCAACCGCGCCTGAATTCAACAGGAGGTTTTTAAATTCGGAAAACTCCTTCACGGGCTCAACATCCTGCCTGCCCTTCTCGAATCGTTCATTAAGCAACGAAAGCATCTTTGATTGTGAAACCACGCCGCCAACATCTCCTGAAACAGTTCCAACGCCGCTATTGCCGGCATCTTCTTCAAAGATGTCATCACCGCCGTCTTCGTCTTCTTCATCCTCCTCTGGATACGCGACTACAACTTCAATTAAATTCTTTCCCAAAAAACCTTTAAACCCCTTGCCTTCGCATTCACGCGTTTCAAGGATTAGGGCTGACGGCCCTATCTCTTCCTTGATTTGAGCCATGGCTTTTTCTAAATTAGGGGCTATTATGCTCTTAATTCTCATTTTCAACATTTATTATGTTCACGGTTTCTACCTGTATGCCAAACGGGATCTCTTTATAAGACAGCACAGGCACTGTCGGAGCCAGATTTTCAATCAGCTTGCGTATATGCACACGGGTATTAGATGATGACAGTATAGCCAATTCATAAGCGGTGGACATGGATTCATTAATTGAAGTTATAATTTTGTCCACAAAATTTTGGGCTAAAGCCGGTTCCAAAGCAAGGAATGACCCTGAATCGCTTTTGTGAACGCTATTGGCGATCTTTTGATCCAGCTCGGGATTAATTGAGATAACGTAAAGTTTACCTTCGCTATCCACAAATTTTTGACACACTGTCCTTGCGATAGCTTGGCGCACGTACTCTGTTAATATTTCCGCGTCTTTAAATTTAGGCGCAAAGTCGCCAAGCGTTTCAAGTATCGTCACTAGATCGCGCACCGGCACTTTCTCCCTCAACAGATTCTTAAGCACTTCATGGAGGCTTCCCAGGCTCAACACCGCCGGTATTACCTCTTTAACTATAGTCGGGTTGTCGTTATTTATGTTGTCCACCAGTTTCTGGACGTCTTCTCTCGAAATTATTTCATGGGCGTGCTTCCTTATTGTCTCGGATAAATGAGTAATCAGGACCGACACCGGATCAACCAAAGTGTATCCTACTGATTCGGCGTAATCTTTCTGATCTTCCGCTATCCATACTCCAGGCATGCCGTATGTTGGGTCAACACCCTTAATACCATCAAGCTGGGCGGTTGCGGTTCCTGAATCAAGCGCAAGGTAGAATTCCGGATACAATTCTCCGCCGGAAATTTCCTGCCCTTTAATCTTTATCAAATAACCGTTAGACGCCAATTGCAAGTTATCTCTTAACCGGATAGGCGGCACAATAAAGCCCATTTCCCTGGCAAGTTCGCGGCGCAAAAGATTGATTCGCTCTAAAATGCCCCCATTTAGACTTGGATCGGCCAAATGTATAAGGTTGTATCCAATCTCAATACCCAACCTTTCCACAAAAAGCAGCTTCTCTACCGCTTTATCGTCAAGTTTCGGCTTTGCTTTCTCTACCGCCTTCTTTTCTTCTACAGAGGTGTCAACCTTTTTCTCCGATTTCTTAATGTTTCTAAATAAAACAAAAAGCGGGGCGGCGAGTAAAAGAAAAGGAATCTTCGGCATTCCCGGCATTAGACAAAATAGAACCAGAATGGCTCCCGTAATAATTAACGGCTTTGACTTCGTAAATACCTGTTTTCCAATATCATCGCCAAGGTACGCTTTGGAACGCGTTTTTGTTATCAACATACCCATTGATATAGCGGTAATAAATGAAGGAATCTGCGCCCCTAAACCATCGCCTATAGTTAAAATAGAGTAAGTCTGAACGGAGTCGCCTATAGCCATGCCGGACGAGGTTCCAAACGCAATGCCGCCGACGATGTTGACCACGGTAATAACTATGCCGGCCATGGCGTCGCCCTGCACAAACTTGCCGGCGCCGTCCATTGAGCCGTAAAATTCCGATTCTTTTGACAATAATTCGCGCCTGTCTCTTGCTTCCTGCTCGGTTATTATGCCCGCGTTAAGATCGGAATCAATGCTCATCTGTTTGCCGGGCATTGCATCAAGCGTAAACCTGGCAGTAACTTCGGAAACCCTTGTGGCGCCTTTGTTTATCACAATAAACTGAATTATGACAAGGATGAGGAACACAACCATTCCCACTATCAGGTTTCCACCCACAACAACGTTGCCGAACGCCATTATGACATTGCCCGCGTAAGCGTCAAGCAATATCAATTTCGTTGAAGCGACATTTAGGGATAATCGAAACAAGGTCACAAATAGCAGCAGTGAAGGAAACACCGAAAGCTCAACAGATTCTTTAGAGTTTAAAACAACAAGAAGCACCAATATAGAAAGTGTAATATTGGCTGTTATCAAAATATCAAGAAGAAACGCCGGGAGAGGCACAATTAAGATTACTACAATCATAATCAGGCCTATCGGCATAGATAAACTTGTAAATTGTGAACTTTTAAGCTTTTTTGGTTTGTCCATGATGTTTTTAGATTATCAATTTTTTTGTTCTAAAATATTATGTATATCTATTTTATGGTGAATATTTATGTGGCAACGCCTTTTAGTTTATAAACGTAAGACAATACTTTTGCCACTGCTTTATAAAGTTGCGGAGGTATCTCCTGACCAATCTCAACTGTTTTAAACAAGGTCTGCGCAAGGAATTTATCTTCCATCAATGGAATGTCATGCTCTTTTGCAGCCTTTTTGATGCGTTTGGCCACAAGATCGGCCCCCTTGGCAACAACAATAGGGGCGTTCATCCCCATTGAATCATATTTTAAAGCCACTGCGAAATGGGTAGGGTTTGTGACAACAACGTCCGCGCTGGGCACATCTTGCATCATTAATTTAATAAGCATAGACTGTTGCATGCTCCGAATTTTCCTTTTCGTAGATTCATCGCCGTCAGTCTGCTTCTTTTCATCTTTAACCTCTTGCTTAGTCATCTTTAAATCCTTTTTCCATTGCCACTTTTGATAGAGATAATCAATTATGGCAATTAAAAAAAGGATTACGAGTATTTTGATTGTGAGCGAGAATATAGCCTGCCAGGCGTATATAAACACCCCTGCAAATCCAACGCCGGACATGTTTTGCACTACAACAACTTCTTTTTTAATAATATAATACGCCGGCAGCGAGGCGGCTGTAATCTTGAGGACGCCCAGCAACAGTTTTACCACAGCCTTCATTGAAAACAGATTTTTAACGCCTGTAATCGGATTAAGTTTGGTTAATTTTGGCTTAAGAGGCTCCGTAGTAAACCGCAAACCGGTTTGCAAGTATGAGCTTGCCAGCCCAACAGCCAGCAATCCGGCCAAGATCGGCGCAACAATAATCAGAATATCCTTAACGTTGTCATAGATTATGGTAGTAAAAACCTTTTCATTAAAATCCGGCCTTGCCAGTCCCGCAAGACTGGTTTGCATGTTGCTTACTAAATTACGATAGATATACAATCCCATTATATTAATAATGAAGAATGCGACGAAAAGCGACGTCACCCCCATGATGTCCATACTTTTGCCGACATTTCCCTGGCTTTTCGCCTTATCAATCCGTTTGCCGGTGGCTTGTTCGGTTTTCTCTTCTTTAGTTGATTCCGCCATTTTTAGCTCCTAATGTTCATATATGCAATTAATGTTCCATTGCCTTTCAAAAAACGGAATTTAGCAAATCATTTACCTCATGAACCTCAGCAAATTCACAATTTCGCCCTGCAAAGTTTCCATAATGTTTTTCATCGCAAAAATACCAAACGGCAAACTTACAACCAGGAGAGTAAATCCCACCAGTGACTTCATAGGCAATTCCAGCACAAAAAGATTGCTTTGTTGCGTCACTTTCAACACAATGCCAACTAAAACTAACGACAACAAACCTACAATTATAAAGGGAGCCGCTATCTTTATGCCTTGAGCAAAATAGAGGGCAAATGAATCGGTAATCTTCTCCGTCAACTTGGGCGTATAGCGAAACCCTGCCAGCGGCACGGCCCTATAACTAAAAGCAAGCGTTTTAATGAGCCAGTGGTGGCCATTAACCCCTAAAAATATTATTGCGCCTGTAATGTAATAAATAAACCCAGTGAGGGAGCCTCCTGTTTGCATGCCCGGCGACAGTGTCGCGGCCATTTCAAGCCCTATTTGCCTGCCGATAACCGAACCAGCCATTGAGAACACTGTAAACAGCAAGGCGGCAAAGTAGCCTATAATCGCGCCCACGGCAGTTTCTTTAGCCGCAACGGCCCCGAAAAGTATAAAACCATCAGGCAACTCCGACGGAAGCGTTTGAACTGATGGAAAAATAACCAGCGCCATGAAAAACGCGAGGGAAACTTTTATCCTCATTGGAACTGCCATATGCGAAAATACCGGGGCCGTTAAAAACAAACCGCCCATTCTAAACACGACCATGATGAAAACAGGGAGCTTATTCATCATTTCAGTTATTGTTCCAACGTTAAATTCCATAGTAAACGCGCCCTATTTGTTCATGCTTGTCATAATTCCAAACAACTCTGTCGTAAAATCGGTCAAAAGCCTTACCGCCCAGGGGAAAATATACAACACAACGCCAAATACGCCCAAAACTTTCGGCAAAAACGTCAATGTTTGCTCCTGAATACTGGTAACGGTCTGAAATATTGAAACTACCAGTCCTATTGCCATTGCTGTAATAAGTATCGGGCCCATTATATAAACAGCGGTCTGAATCGTCTTTTGTAATAATGTTGTAACTAGCTCTGGTGACATTAGTTAGCTGCCTAAAAAAAGTTTTGTTAAAAACAAAATTAATCTTGCCGATAAAAATGAGCCTCAATTACCTGAAGCTGGTAACAACTGATTGGATAACCAGCTTCCAGCCGTCAGCCAGCACAAAAAGAATAAGCTTAAACGGCATTGATATCATTACAGGAGGCAACATAAACATGCCCATCGCCGTCAAAGTCGTAGCAATAACAGCGTCTATTACTATAAACGGAAGGTATAGTATAAACCCCATCTGGAAGGCGGTTTTCAATTCGCTTGTTATAAACGCGGGAATAAGCGTGGAAGTTGCTATGTCATCAATATTCTCAGGTTTTTTATTGCCTGATATATTAACAAACAGGGCAACATCATCCTCTCGGGTCTGTTTTAACATAAATTCACGCAACGGCAACAAACCTTTTTCAAAGGCCTCTTTTTCCGTAATCTCTTTATTTACAAAAGGTTGAATTGCAGTGTCGTTGATTTCAATCCAAACAGGAGACATAATGTACATGGTCAAAAAGATGGCAATACCGACCACAATCTGGTTAGGCGGCATTTGCGGGGTTCCCATAGCTTGTTTCACAAACGATATTACAATAATAATCCGTAAAAACGAGGTCATTGAAAGGATAAGCCCGGGAAGGATGGACATGAGAGTTAAAAACATGGCAATCTTAAGCACGCTTGCCATACTACCTGAATCCTTGCCTGATTCAACGCTGAAAGTCATGTTAAAAGGGTTTGTGCTTTGTTTTGCAGACTTGTCATTCGTCTCCTGGGCTATTACGCTGCCATTTAAGAACAAAAACAAGATTATTCCAAATATTATATATGCTATTTTAGATTTCATGCGGTGTTCCTGTCAAAATAATCAAACGCTCACGAGAGTTCTTCTCAGTTTGCGCTGTCCTTGCCCGTATCTTTCTTTTGTAAAAGAATCGAAAAGCCCTCATCCGGCGGCGTATTTAAATCGCCCGGCAATTCGCTTTTTTCAGCATCATCCATTTCGCTTAACAAAGACATCCCTTCGCCCGTTGCGCCCACTACCAATAACTTATCCATCACTTTTACCAAATATATCGCCCTTTTTGGCCCCAGCATTGAATGCTCAATAACCTGAATATGCCTCTTTTTATTGCTTTTTAAGCCTCGAAACGATCCTCCGTATCTCCATTTCAGAAACACGAAGAACATAGCAATTAAAACAATCACTATGGCAAAGGATTGAATTACCCCTTTAATCGGAGCAAAATCGCTTGTTAAAAATTTGTTGTTTTGACCACTGTTCAGAGCTTCATGAACCTTGATAGGAGCATCCTTGTTCAGATCGTTGTTAACCTCAATGGGCGCGTCCTTGCCTGGAAGCTCTTTTTTAACCTCAATGGGCGCGTCCTTTCCAAGAGCGCTGTTAACCTCAATGGGGGCTTCATTGGTTTCATCAGAGCCAAAACACCCGCTTTGACCTAACATGTGCAATGTCAACAAAATGGCAAGAAAAACAAATATTTTTTTCATTATATAAACTCCGAAAGGTTATTATAACGCAAATTGTATGCCTGATTGAAGCGAGGATCAAATATAAGCAAAATTAGTTTGTAAATGTTGAAAATGACGCATTAAAAATATAAGCAATTTTCGCAATGAACCATTCTAAAGTGAAACAAAAGCCATTGTAGAATGGTTTCTGTATTGAGGCTCCGACAAATTGTTTGATTTATATGATCAATGCTTTAAACGGAAAGTTTGTTTTGTGGGGAGTTTCGAAAATGAATTTGCAAAATAGATGTGTAGATTTTTTAGACTAGTGTATAAATTTTAGACTAGAAAAATCAGGCAATAGTTAAATATTAAACATTGCCTGATTTTTAGACCGCGGATTTGTTTAAATGAATTTCGTTTAATATGGGAAATAAATAGTTTACGTTAAATGCTTTAATCTCTCTTCTTGCCCGCAGATGCTTGTAATTCTCATGCCGAAGTTATCATCAACCACCACAACTTCGCCTTTGGCAATAAGTTTGCCCCTAATCATTAGGTCTACCGTGTCGCCGGCCAGTTTATTTAGCTCGACAATAGAACCCGGCGCAAGTGTAAGCACATCCTTTAAAAGCATGGTGGTTCGCCCCAATTCCACTGATATTGGAATTGAGATGTCCATAATCATGTCAATATTGGTTTGCTCGGAATCAGCTTCGCCGCCGTCAAACAGATTTGGTTCATCAAATTCCGACAATTGAACCGACTTGACCGACGGGTCTGAACCTAAATCGCCACCATGATCCAACCCCATATTTAAATCGTCGTCGCCAAGCAGAGGCTGGCCGGAACTATCGCCTTGCAACAAGTCGTCATCGCTAATCAATGGTTGGCTGGATTCGCCTGGACCATCGCCATTTCCTAAATCATCCATAAAATACCCCTTTCAAAGAATTAAGAAGTTTAAAGGAATATCTTTAAAGCATAAAAATAATTTACGCTATTTTTTAAAAAAGTTTAATTTTTCCCTAAACCCTAATCTTTTGACCTGGCCGCCTCAACTCTAACGGCCTTTCGCCTATGGTACGTGCCCAACCGGCATTCAAACTTTGTTCTGCCTTCAACTCGCAAATCTAAAGCATGTTTAGCTTTATTATCAAGCCTTATGACATCGCCCCCTTTTAAGCTAAACAAGTCGGCTACCGTTATCTCCGTCTCGCCCAGCACGGCGGCAATATCAAGAGGCGCCCGTTCAACCCCGTCTCTTAAATCAAGCTCTTCCTGCTCCTTATCCTGCTTAGTTGTGCCTTCGCCAAATCCTGCGACAAACTCTTCAATACTTGCAAATGGGATACAAACTATCATTCTTCCAAAACCAAGATCGCCGTCAACAGCAAAATTCGCCGACATCATTAACTCGTCGTCTCTTGCGATTTGCACAACCCTCATATCAGCTTCAGTTCTCTCAATATTCCAATTAAGCTCGACATTCTCTTTCCATGACACGGCCAACCCTTCAAAAATAATAACATCCCTGATAATGGTATTTATGATTGTCGCTTCAACTTCAGTAAGCGTGCCTTCACTGGAAGAGTATATTCCAGGCCCTCCAAGCGATTTGTCAATAATGTTAAGCACAAGATCCATATCAACTATTATGATTCCCGCGCCCTCCATAGGCTTAATGTTCATAACAACAACATGCACATTGCTTGTAATTGAGTCGGCAAAATTTCGATATGAAATTTCTTCAAGGGCTATCAACCTGCATTCGACAACGCCCCTTAAATACATTGACATAGCGGCCCCGATATTTACAGCCGCGCTTTCATGGATATATTGCAACCTCTGCTTGTCAACCCTTGAGAGCCTGCTTACTTGCCGAAAATCATAAGGTCGTATCCTGTGCTCTTTAGCGTCGCCGGACTTTCCAACAACAACGTCTCCCTCATGTATGGCTGAAAGGAGCGCGTCAACCTCGTCGTTGGATAAAATAGCGCTGGCGTCGAGCTGATCAGCCGAATCCAGCAAACTGTCTGTGTCATCAGGCGTCATTGCACCACAAACTCCGTAAAAAAGACTTTTCTAACCTTAGCGTTTAGATGTAACTGTGAATTTAAAATATCTTTTATCTCTTCCCTGATAAGATTTTGGTCGGACCAACCCTCAACATCCTCAATACTTTTGGCGGAAAGTATGGAGATCAAAACATCCTTAATCTCAACCATTTTACCTTCAATTTCCGCTTTTAACTCAGTATCGCCGGCCCCTTCTTCTTCTTCTTTTTTCTTTTTCTTCTTTTTTTTGTCCTCGTCTTCTTCGTCGTCTTTAGTTTTTATCGCTTCAACGCCTAAATTAATCGTAGTCTTTAAATACCTTCTTCCAAACGAGCCTTTCAGGTTAACAATAATTGGTTCCAAAGGTATTACTGTTAATACTCTTCCGTCTCCATCTTCCCCGTCTTGTTTAGCCTCCAGCTCTTCCAGCTCCTCCTGCATCTCTTCTTCAAGCTCAGACTCTTCTTCGTCGGCAAGAGCCTCGGGATCCGTTACGCCTTCCGCCTGTTGGGCGGCTTGATCCTGCCCAGGCGCACCGATGCGAATATACCCTTTCGACACAAGGATAAACGCCATCCCAACACAAATGATCGCAATAACCGCCAGCACAATTAAAGTTTTTAACTGCATTCTATGCCTTACTTAATATTTCAACACTAAACAAATTTGCCAATGCAACCCATTATATAGAGATTGCAATAATTATCAAAAGAAATGACGCCTGAATAGCTTTAATTTTTGGGTATAATATAGCCGATTAGAAAACATTTAGCAAGAAAACCGCATCTAAATTTAAAAATTTTTCTACATACTTTGCAAAACAATTAGCCCCACAAACGCATTTCCGCTTTGATTAACCAAAGGCCTATGCATTCCATACCCAACAGCAGAAAGGCGCCTGGCGTCTATGCCGCCTACTGAGTTTAAATATTCCGCCACGGTATGAGCGCGAAAACTCGAAAGATACCAATCCAAATAATCTTCGCTACCGGCCACTTCATCGGAGCCGGCTCTTCCTTCGACCATAATATTTGACGGCCTGTCGGCCACTAAAAGTATGAAATCGTCTAAAATCCTTTTTGCCTCCGCATTAAGGTTATAATCTCCCTTGTCAAACTTGATCAGAGTAGGTATGTATGATTGCGTTTGTTGTTGATTATTTTCAAATTCTACATTCTCTTCAAGCACATTGTTATCATCTTTATTGCGGTGTATATTTTCTATTGGTTTTGCCGGAAAGTTTTGCCTGGATCTATCTACATCCATATCAATCACATCTTTTCCGCCAATCCTTTCAATGAATGAGTTTAATCCAAAAGAAGACACGGCTTTTCTGAACGAGGCGCTTGCCCGTTTTAAAAGTTCCGCTTCCTGATCTGAAATAAAAGAAGTTAACATAATAAAGAACGCCAACATAATAGTCATAATTGAACTAAACGCCAGCATGTCAACACCAACTTCTTTTTTTCTTACAATTCGTTCTTTCTGCGCCATATGACTATATAAGCCTAAATGTTAAAAAAAATATTATCAATTACAGTTTCCTATCCGCCGGCTACGGTATTGCCAAGCAAAATAATCTCTATATAATCTCCCCTGTTGTCTATTATGTCGCTATTTCTTGCAACGGAATAAAATTTGCCATGATCGCTGACGCCTATCCTTTTAGGTTTTATCCTGCCTTTATCAACAAAATATTTGCACACCCTAATAGAACGCGCAATAGACAAATCAAACTCCGACATGTACCTCTTTGAGGGAATAAATGTTTTTCCAACAGGGGCTGAAATAACCATATCATAAGGCACCCCGTTAATAACTGCAAACAGGCTATCTATCAACCATAAATTATCTTCTTTAAAATCATTCTCATTTCTAAAAAAGATTTTGTCAGCCTGAACACGCAGTATGAGGTCTTCATTTTTTAATTGAAGCTCCATATGCTGATTAAGATCCGACTTATCTAAATAATCGCTAACCTCCCTGTAAAGCCCTTTTTTGTAGTCTAATGCTGCTTTAGAACTTGATCCACCTTCAAGCATATTTGCCAAATCTTCGGGAATGGGAACTTTTTGTCCTGAAACACCGTCAGAAAAGCCCATATCTTTTGATTTGTCTAAAATGCCTATCTTGCCCTGCATCTCTTTTATTACATCTTCAAGTTTTTCCGTATTGATTGTGGAAAAACTTATTAAAAGCACAAAGAACGTCATCAGAAGCGTAATAAGGTCTCCAAAAGTCGTCAGCCAACCTGGGTCGCCAAACCATTCAATTTTAATCTTTGCTTTAGCCACCGGCTTCTCCTTCGCCGCCGCCTTTGTCATCCCGCTCTTCTTCGTCAGTCCTGCTTGACCTTGAAACGAACGCTTGTAGCTTATCTGAAATAATAAATGGACTGTCTCCGGCCTGAAGCGATAAAATACCCTCCATCATCAGCTCCTTTACCGCCAACTCCTCTTTGCTTTTGCCTTCAAGTTTTCCCGCCAGAGGCAAAAAGATAAGGTTGGCCAATAATACACCGTAAAATGTCGTGATAAGGGCGGTCGCCATTCCAACGCCAATTGTGGAGGGATCGTCTAATTGTTGCAACATCAAAATAAGTCCTATCAATGTCCCTATCATACCGAAGGCGGGAGCATACGCGCCCATTGACTCAAGGATTCCTTTGCCTGTTTCATGCCTTGATCTTATATTCTCTATTTCAGTCTCCATTACAGATCTTAATGCGTCGGCGCTGGTGCCGTCCACCAACAATTGCACAGCTTTTATTAAAAACGGCTCTTTAATCTCAGCGCTTTTTTGCTCAAGGGCAAGCAAGCCCTCTCGTTTGGCGATCTTGGCAAACTCATTAAACCTGGCAATTTCATCGGCAAGAGAATAATTTTGCATGAACATAGCTTTTTGAACAAGCTTACTGGCGCCAAAGACGCTATTCATGGGATATTTAACCAATGTGGCGGCCACAGTGCCGCCGCCCACAATCATCATTGACGGTATATTGATAAAGGCCCCCAAACTGCCCCCCATAAGTATTGAAATCAAAATCAAAACCCCGCCTAATGCTATACCGCCAATTGCCCCTATATCCATAACAACTTCTCCTTTTTAATTTTTAATCAATTGTAGAGCCTCTTATGCTTTCGCTTAGCTTAACAGCCATTGCAGGATCGACATCCTGCATAATCTTTGCGGAATTCCGTTGATCCATTAATTTTAAAAGTTTTACAGCTGTTCGCTGATCCATCTTTGAAATAATAGAAGCCGCCTGCTTTGGCTTCATCCCGGAATAAATACTGGCCAACAATTTCATATTGTTGGCCTCCTGATCATCCATAACAGCCATGCTGTCCTGCATCTGTTTCTTTGATTCGTTTATTTTTTCAAGGTTGTCCGTCAGCTCTTTTTTAAGCTTATCCATTTTCTTCCGTTCAGATATAAGCTCCTCCTTCAATGTATCCAATTTCTTCTTTTGCGCGGAAATTTCAAGATGTCTGGATTCATACTTCTTTTTCAGTTTCCGAATCTCTTTTACAATTTTTGCGGATTTCATGGTGTCGTACTTGCCTTTATCAACGCCTGCGCCTGCTTCTTTTTTGCCGCCAGAGGATTGTTGGTAGTACATTTTCTCTATAATTTTATTTGTTTTTGTCTTTTTCACCCTGGAGCTTTTTGCCTGCCCGCCCGTTGCGGAGCTTGCGCTTCCCTGCGCGGTTCTGGTTACAGGATTAGGGACATATTTACCGAGCATCAGCATTGCGGCAATAGAGCCCCCAAAAACCATCAATCCGAAAAAAGCAAAAACAATTAATTTCTTGCCAAACATTTTCTTTAATCCATAATAAATTTTTGCAAATCGTTGTTAACAACAATTTTGTAAAATAAAATTGAAGCGGTTAATAAAACAAACATTTAACATAATTTCCAATCTCAAGCATTTTCCTTTGCAAACTGCCTTCCTGTAAAAATATCGTCAAACTGCTTGATCTCGTTTTTCCTAATAAAAAGAGTATACTCCTCTTTATCCTTTTCCTTTATCTTTTCCAGTATTTTGCGGTCTTTCTGGATTTCAATCAAATCGTTTCGACAGTTTTCAACTTCGGCGCCGGCTTCATTGATCATCTTTGTCTGATATTCAATACGCTCATTAAGGCCCACTATATAATTATGAAGCAGCATTAGCTGTTGAGCGTTAGTCGATTCGCTTCTATTGCCGGCTAAATCTGTCTGGTTCTTGAGCAATGAATCTTTTAAAAATCCCAGTATTTTCTCCTGTCCGCGCAGTTTGTTTGTTAAAGACTGCAATTTCATCTTTTCTTGCTGCTCGCGTTGATCTTCAAGGTTCAGTAATTTTTGTAATCGAAAATTAAATTTTTTCATCATTCAACCCGCAAAATTAAAAAATTTCTCATAATCAGTTACCGTTAAACAGCTGCGTTAAATCTGCAATGCTTTGCTCAAAAAGGCTCTCTTCGCCTACCTCCTGCTTTATATAATTAGTCAGTTTAGGCATCATATCAATTGCGTAATCAATCTCACGGTTGCCGCCTTTTTTGTAAGCGCCTATATTTACCATGTCTTCAACATCCTTATACGCGGCAAAAGTTCTTCTAAAAGATTCAGCCGCCTTTCTGTGCTCTGGAGACACAATATCAATCATGCACCGGCTTATGCTACCCATAATGTCCAAAGCTGGATATTGACCCTTCATGAAATATTGGCGCGATAAGACGATATGGCCGTCAAGCAAACCTCTTACGGCGTCGGAAATAGGCTCGTCAAAATCGTCCCCTTCAACAAGAACTGTATAAATGCCTGTAATTGATCCCTTGTCGGAATGTCCGGCCCTTTCAAGAAATTTTGGAAGCGTTGAAAATACGGAAGGCGTAAATCCTCTGGTGGTTGGAGGCTCGCCTATTGCAAGCCCAATTTCTCGTAAAGCATGCGCCATTCTGGTTATTGAGTCAACCAGAAGCATAACGTCCTTCCCTTTATCGCGAAAATATTCAGCTATAGCCATAGCGGTGAAAGCGCCCTTTAAACGCAAAAGAGGAGATTTGTCGGAAGTTGCCACGATTAATACGGATTTTTGCAACCCTTTTTCGCCAAGCTGATTCTCAACAAATTCCCTGACCTCTTTTCCCCTTTCGCCAATTAACGCTATAACATTGATATCTGAAACGGATTCTTTAGCTATCTTGCCGATCAGGGTGCTTTTTCCAACACCGGTGCCGGCAAAAATGCCTAACCTTTGCCCTTTTCCGCAAGTTAATAATCCATCTATGGCTCTTATGCCCAAACCTATAGGCTCGGTTATTGTTTCCCTATCCAAAGGGTTTGGCGGCTCTCTATAAAGAGCCGCCTCTTCGTCCAACTCAAGGGGGCCTATTTTATCTATCGGGTTTCCCAAACCGTCCAACACCCTGCCAATAAGAGCGTCGCCTACTTTAACATTGATTGCCGATGATGTTCCAATCACATCGCTCCCGGGCATAATCATGTCAAGGGTTCCTATAGGCATCAAAATTACGGTGTTTCCCTTAAAACCCACAACCTCGGCGGGAACGCGTTCCCCATTTTTCATATATATGTGGCAGAGTTCTCCATAAGTAACTTGCGGGCCTAATGATTCAACCGACAGGCCCGCTATCTTCGTCACCTTCCCCACATACTGCATCGGATTCATGCTCTTGAGTTTCCGAGAGCATGTCGCTAAGTATGTCATTATCTCCCCGTTCAATTCCCGCAAAAAACATTTCAATTATTTTCGTCCAGCGAGTTTCAAGCGTAGCGTCAACATTGCCCATGCTTGTCTCAACAACACAACCTCCCTGCGCAACGCTTACGTCCGGAACAACCTCAATATCTTCGCCTAACGTTTTTACAAACTCTAAAGCGCCTTGATTAAAATACTCCTCATCGTCGCGTGAAACCCGAACTACCAGTTTCTTCCTGTCGCGAATCATTTTCAACGACTCGGCAATTGCATGTTTTAAAGGCTCGCTGTTTTTCTGTATTTCATAACCAACAATTTTTTTTTCCAGGGCTAATGATAGTTCAAGGGCATCCTGCTCCATTTCTTTTAAAAAATTCGCTTTTTCAATATCCCATTGGTCAAAAATCGCTTTCATGGCCTCGTATTTAGGGTTTAACTCTTCAGTGGCGTCGGTTCTGCCGTTTATATATCCCTCTTCGTACGCGGTCTTTTTTGTCTCTTCAACCATTTGAGTGAACTCAATTGTGGCTTCTGACCGGCCCTTGTCGAAATACTCGTCCTTTGCGGCTTCCAGTTCGGCTTCTTTATCAATTCTTTCCTGCTCTAAAGCCTCCAATTTTTTTGTCTCTATTTCACGTTCAGAGACGCCGCCTAAAGTAAGAGCTCCGCCAATTGCGGGTCTGGGAAAAATGTTTCTTGTCATACGTATTGATCCGCCTTTTCTTCGCCTCTCATAATAATAGGCCCTTCCTGAACGTCAATCTGTTTTATAGAGTCAACTAATTTTTGTTGAGACTCTTCAACTTCAGACAATTTCTTCGGGCCCATAGCGTCCATTTCCTCTTTAACGCCGTCTTTTACACGTTTTGAGAGATTGTTAAGAACTTTGTTTCGAACTTCAAGCGGGGCCGTTTTAAGCGCAAGGGCCACTTCAAGAGCGTCTATACCGCTAAGAGCTTTTCGCAGACCTTCGTCCGTAACAGAGACAAGATCTTCAAACACAAACAATCGTTTTCTAATTTCCGTGCTGAGTTTCGGGTCTCTTTTTTCAATAAAGTCAGTAATGGCCCTTTCCATATTTCTGTCCATGCCGCTAATGATATCAGCAATTGTTTTCAACCTGATTTCTTTCGGTGTTTCCTGCCTGATCTCAGTCTTTTTGGCTTTAGCTTCAATTAGAAGGCTTATCTTCATCAAAAGACTTTTTGGCGGCAAGTCCATGGTGGCCATGCGCATAATAACTTCACCCCTGATTTTTGGGGATATCTTGTTAAATATAGCCGACGCTTTCTCCGGCGACACAAAGTAAAGCACAAGGGCTATTGTCTGCGGATTTTCGCCTGTTAAAATATAGAGCAACTGATCTGCGCTTAAATTTATCAGGTTTGCAAACGGTCTCTCCTCCTCTGGATTAATTAAGGCTAATATTTCATCTGATTTCCTGCTTCCCAAGGCTTTTTTCAGGATATCTTTCAAGTCGTCAAAGTAGTCTATGCCCTCCATCTCTTCTGTAAATTCAACCAGAATCCTGGCCATAGTCATATCGTCAACATCTCTAAGCCTGGCGATTTCCTCAGTAATTATTCCAACTTCAGTATCAGTCAAGCATTTGATGATGTCGACAGCCGTATCTTCATCCAACGTGGATAAGACCAGAGCCGCTTTTTCACTTGGTATCAATTTAGCCATAATTTAATTTCCTTTGTTTTATTGCGACAACCATTTCTTAAGGATTACCGCGGCAGCGTCAACTTTCTTGCTAACCGTTTTCTGCACATCAATCTTAAATATTTCCAAATCTTCATTAATCTCTTTACCAGGTTTCTGGATCAACTCTTTCATGGCGGCAGACTTAATCATACCCTCTTTAATACCTTCATACTTCTTCTGCGCCATAGCTTCGTCTACTTCGTCAACCAATTTATCCTGATCGGCATCTTCCGCCATTTCTATTCCTTCCGCCGCGAGTTTCTCTTTGAGTCTTTCATCTCGCGTCAATCTCGTCATCTTTTTCAAATCAGCTGGAGCCTCTTTCAACAACTCAACGCGAGACTTCATTTTCTTTAAGACGATCATGGCAAACATCAAGAACGAAACTAAAGTAACAAGCAATGCGACATTGTCCATTAGAATTTGCACAATAGGATTTTTCTTCGCCACAACTTCTTCCGGCTCTTCTTCCCTAAACTGCAAATTTTTTATATCAACGCTATCTCCTCTTGTTTCAGAAATACCCAAAGCATTCTTTACAAGCGATCCGAGATGATTTAAAGTAGCCTGAGACAGAGGAATATATTTTCTAAGCTCCTCCCCGTCCTCTTCAACGGTTTCATAGTTGCCGTCAACCAATATTGCCACACTGAGTTTTTGAAGCACGCCGGCGTTTTTCGACACAAGCCTTTCCACCCTGCTAGTGTCATATTCCGTCTGTATTGTCTCTTCTTCATTCTGCGTGCCAACTTCCTGAACAAGGCCGACTTGCCTAATATTTGAATCGGCGCCGGGCACGCCACCGCTTCTGGAAGGCCCCCCCGACACTCTGGTAACAACCCTTTGAGTTTTAGGCACTTTTCGATCTGGATCATAAATAACATGTTTCTCTTCAACGTTTTTGTATTCCATATCGGCGCTTACTTTAACTACAGCACGACCGGTTCCAAGTACTCTATAAACTATTTCTCTGGCTTTCTGAACATAATATTCTTCAATGCGTTTCTGCAAATCCAGCTGCTCATTATTCTTTGAAATCATTGATGACGATTCTTTTACCGTCAGCAAATTTCCACCGCTATCCGTAATAGTCACGTTATTCGGTTTTAGTCCTTCCAC
Source organism: Candidatus Anammoxibacter sp. (assembly GCA_021777105.1). Taxonomy (GTDB): domain Bacteria; phylum Planctomycetota; class Brocadiia; order Brocadiales; family Anammoxibacteraceae; genus Anammoxibacter_B. The sequence goes on along the minus strand of JAIQZQ010000007.1, from coordinate 74,180 downwards.
GCCGGATGAAACAAGCTGCACTATGCCGGACACTTGTTGCTGGCTTAAATAACGGCCGGCTTTTAGTTTAAGGACAATTGACGCCGTGGTAGTTTTCTCCTCTTCAATAAAAAGAGATTCGTCGGGAATTACAACCTGCACGCTGGCAGAATCAACAGGTTCAAGTTGCGAAATCGTCCTGGCCAGCTCCCCTTGCAAAGCCCTTCTATAATTAACTTTCTGCGCGAAACTTGTCACACCGAATTTTACCTCGTCAAACATCTCAAACCCTGTTTTACCTTGCATAAGGCCTTCGGTGGAAAGGTTCAACCTTGTTTCATATATTCTTTCAACAGGAATGTAAACCGTCTTTCCCGCATCCTTCAATCTAAAAGGCAAATCATTATCTCTTAAATAATTAACAATCTGGCCAACCTCTTTTGTGTCTTTGCCACTGTAAAGCATGCCATATTCCTCTTTTTGCATAAAACTTATCCAAAATCCAAACCCTATGACTGCTCCCAGCAGCAACACGCTGGACATGAATCTAGCGCTGAAATTCATCTCTTTCCAGACGCCGCGCATTTGATCTATAATTTTTTTCACTGATTCATTCATAATAATTAGTCCTTTTTTTTTTAAAATTCATATTTTTAATTGATTGTCGTTTTTTAGCCACAGTTTAAAAAATCAACAATCAATTAAAAATAGTGATTTATACCTGCAATCTCATTACCTCTTTATATGCGTCAACAAGCTTATTGCGCGTTTGCATCAAAAATTTAAAACTCATTTCAGCCTTTTGCATAGAAATCATAACTTCGTGGATATTTTCAGCTTTTCCGGTTGCAAAGTCTTCAATCGCGGTATCAGCCTTAACCTGCATATTGTTTACATCATCAACAAATCCACCCATTGTATCTTTAAACGAAGCGCCGCTATTGTTTTCGCCGGTTAATTTTTTTAGCCCCGCGCTCTTATTAGCACCTTCAATACCTTCCGGCCTTAATTGTGAAATTTCCATTTTATTATCTCCTTAACATATTGATATATAACTGTTTACTACTTGTTCCGGCGTAACACGTTAATTTTATCACGCCACGTCTAATTTTTCAACAACATTTAACGCTGGAAAGCGCTCATAGTCTTATTAATCATCTTTTGCGCAGACCTTAAAATGGCCAGATTTGCCTCATAAGCGCGCGAAGCAGTCATCATATCGACCATTTCAACAGCGCCGTTAACATTTGATCTAAGAACATTGCCGTCCTTATCAGCGTCTGGATGATCAGGCATATACATCTTTGGAAACGGTTCTTTCGTTACTTTGATCTCTTTAATTTCAACGCCTCCGAGCTGCATGTCGCCCTTGCTTGAATTGTTAAGCTCTTCATCAAACTTTGGCGTAAATACAACAACCTGCCTTCTAAAAGGCTTGCCGTCAGCTGTTTTATGCGTATTTGAATTTGCAATGTTGTTTGCGATCACGTTCATCCTTGTGCGTTCGGCCATAAGCCCTGTTGATCCAATATCCATTATGGAGAAAAGCCCTTTGTTTCCCATGATTTTCTCCCTCCTTTGTTTTTTTATTAGAAATTTAAATTAATGATGTTTTATATGAGCAAATTCAATGCCAAAAACAAAACTCTTTTAACGCGGGCTCATAGCTGATTTTATTAATGTAAACTTTTTTGCCATAAGTTGAACATATACATTATATGACAACGAGTTTTGCATCAATTCCGAAACCTCTTTATCAACGTTAACCGTGTTTCCGTCGTTTCTGGAATTTGCCTCTTTGGCGGCGTTGGCATCGTCGGCAACTTTGAATTGAACATCTTTAATAGCGTCTCTATTGTTCGAAATATCTTTTAATTCTCTGTCGAAACTTATATCTAACCTCTTATATCCCGGAGTGTTAACGTTTGCAAGGTTGTTGGATACAACCTTTTGTTTCATTGCGGAATAGTCAATCATTTTATTTAAAAGAGTCGTTGTGTTTCCTGATGCGATATCAAACATTTGTAGTCTCCTTGCAAAATTATTAAGAAAAAAAATTAAAACCGTTCATTAATTTTTTTATCATCAAACTCATCGTATTTATGCAACTTGTTCCTTAAAGTGCGTGTCGTGATTTTTAACATCTTTGCCGCATCCTCTTTGTTGCCTGTTGTATATTTCAACGTTTTCAAAATTAATTCTTTCTCCATATCCTCTATGGATCTGCCGGCATGCAACGCGTTATTGTCATTTTGCAACTCAATCATCTTATATCCATCAAAGAAGTGCTCCGGCCCTATTTCGTCTCCATTTGCCATTAGCACGGCCCTATGCACCATATTCCTAAGCTCACGGACATTGCCCGGCCAATCATACTCGCATAACGCCTTCATTGCTTCAGGGCTAATTGATTTTGCGGAGCCATTTGCTTCGGCCTTAAATTTGTCGAGGAAATAGTTGCTCAACAATCGAATATCGCCTTTTCTTTCGCGAAGCGGAGCAACATATTGTGGGATAACATTTAATCTATAATAAAGATCCTGCCTGAAGTTGCCTTTTTTAACCTCTTCAACAATATCTCTGTTGGTTGTGGCTATTATCCTTACATCAACCTTGATTGTTTTTGACCCGCCCACCCTTTCAAACTCCTCTTCCTCCAAAACCCTTAACAATTTGGCCTGCACTACCATTGAAATCTCGGTAATTTCATCCAGCAAAAGAGTGCCTTCATTAGCTAATTCAAACCTACCTTCTCTTTTTAACACAGCCCCGGTAAACGCCCCTTTTTCATGTCCAAACAGTTCACTTTCAAGCAAAGTCTCGGTAAGAGCGGCGCAATTAACCCTGATAAACGGTTTGTTCGCCCTTGGACTGTTTAGGTGAATGGCGCGCGCTATCAACTCTTTGCCGGTGCCGCTTTCGCCCTGAATCAGGACGCCGGCCTTGCTCTGCGCTATTTTAACGGTCTGGTTATACAAAGTGTTCATTATGGAATTTTTCTCAAAAACAAGGTTGTCTCCGCCATTCTTGGTAGATTTAGCTCTCCAATATTTATTTTCGTTGACCAGTTTTTGTTTCTCTTCAATTCGTTGAATCAGAAGATTTAAGTGATCCGGCGAAAACGGTTTTATAATATAGTCGCAAGCCCCGTTTCTAATTGCGTCAACAGCCGACTCAATAGTGCCGTACGCTGTCATTATCGCAAAAATTGTCTGAGGAGAAACTTCATTAACCGCTTCCATAAGCTGAAGGCCGTCCATTCCGGGCATCTTCATATCTGAAAAAACAAGGTCAAAATCCTTGCTCTTAATTGCTTCCAGGGCTTTTTCGCCGCTATTAGCCATGGATGCTTCATAACCTTTTTGGGTTAGCGCCTCATAAACATATTCGCGGCTCATTGGATCGTCGTCTACAACTAAGATTTTGTCAACACTCATAATATTGGTCTCCATTTATTTTTGATTTAAGTGATAAATTTATATCTCAATGTGTTTAATTTGAATTCCCATTCAATTTCGGTAAATAAACGCGAAAAGTTGTGCCCCTGCCCGGCGCGCTTTCAAGCTGTATTTGACCGTTGTGTAGTTTCACAATTTTTTGCACAAGGCTCAATCCAAGGCCTGTTCCCTTGGATTTAGTAGTAAAAAACGGCTCAAATATTCTTGATTGGGCATCCTTATTAATTCCAACGCCATTATCGGAAATAGACACCTCTACTTTTCTTTTACCGTTGTTTTTCCCGTTAATCTCCCTTGAATTTATGCCTACCATAACAGTTCCGTCGGAAGGCATTGATTGAAATGAGTTTTTTATAATATTAAAAAAGACCTGATAAAGCATATATCGGTCGCAGTTAAGCAGTATAGGCTTGTTGTCATAGTCTGTCTTTATGTCTATTTTGCTTCCATTAACCTTTAAATCCTCTCGGGCGAATGTGATAACTTCCGACATTATTTCTCCAATATCGTTTTTCTCTAACGACGGAGTGATTGGCTTTGCCAAAACAAGCAGGTCGGTAACCATGTTGTTTAGATTGTCAACTCCCTTGACAATATGATTAACAAATCTTTTGCGAGGGTCTTCTTTCTTAAAACCGTCCTCCAGCAATGACGCAAACCCTTTAATACCGTTTAGAGGGTTGCGAATCTCATGCGCGATGCTTGCCGTCATTTCCCCTATTGAAGCAAGATCGCCGACCTGTTCTAATTTGTTTTCTAATGATATTATTTCAGTGAGGTCTTTAAAGACTTCCACGGCTCCAACCACAGAGCCGTCGTTTTCACGCAAAAGCGTAACGCTGCTTTCAATCCATATTTCGCGGTTATCCGACCTTAAAACTTTTCTTTTAAAATTTAAAAGGTCCTTTTTCCTATCAATGGCTTTCCTTAATAGAGATTTGCCTTTTTCCAGAGAATTCAAAATCGTGTCGCATGATTTGCCTACCGCGTCATCAGCTTGATAGCATAAAATATTTTTGGCGGCTCTGTTTAGTGTTGTAATGTTGCCCTCTAAGTCCACAGCAATAACTCCGCTATGCATGCTCTCCAATATGCTGTTTAAATATTGCGAAACCCGATGCGATTCGTTTATTCTTTTGTTAAGTTCCTCATTCTTCTCTTCCATCTCTTTGTCAACCGTCTCTACCTTTGTTTTCAATTGCGAATATAATGACGCCAATCTTTGAGATGAATAATTAAACTTTTCAAACGCAATATTTAACTCATTCCCATCAGAACAATTAGCGCTATTTAAATCTTCAATTTTTCCTTTTTCGTTATTTTCTTTCATCATTTTTCCCCTATGTCATTATGTTGCGCAAAAAATGCGCACAAACTTAAAAATCATTTAGTGTAAAACCCTACTTATCATCGCCACCTTTACGCACTCGGGTGTTCCATTCTTTCCACCATTTAGCGTCTTCAATATACCACGCCGCCTGTTCAGACCAGAAGTTCTCTGGATACCTATTAATAAAGGACTGGTACTCTTTAATGGCTTTATTTAATTTTTTCAGGTTTCTATAACAATTCCCTATTTGAAACTGCGCCCAAATATAATTATCCCGGTTTGGAAAATCTTCCCCAATTGATTTATACGCGTTTAAAGCCTCATTGTATTTGCCCATTTCGTAAAAAACTTCCGCAGTTTCAAACGGGCTGCTATAATTGACTTCTTCTTCAGCCTCTGCGTCTGTTTCCGCCTTTTCAACATCTTTGTCAACTTTATCCAATTCCTTTTTTTTCGTCTCTTTTTCAATTGCTTTTTCAGCTCTCTTTTCTTTCTTTTCAGTAGGTAAAGCGTTATCTGTTTTTGGTTCAACTTTTGGCTCAACTTTTGGTTCAACAGGGCTTTCCGGCAAAGGCTCGCCGGTCAAAGAGTCAAACTTTGAGTCTAATTGTTTAAGGTAATTTTGCTCTTTTTCAAGTTTTTCTAATAATTTATCAATGTCATCGTCAATAGTTAACGCAGGTTGTTCCTCTTTGATATCATCTTTTTTTTCGTCCTCTTTTTTGTCATTTTGGTAAAGGTCTGAATTAGTTATTGGAGAATGTATTATGACTTCGTCGCTTACCGCGCCATTTTCTTTTCCTTCCGCTACGACGACCATATTTGCAATGTAAAACACGCTACAAATAAGAAAACAAGTTTTTATAAATCCAATTATTTTTTTCATCATGAATCCAATCCTTTTAAAAATAGAGAATAAATTACCCAAACCTTCTAAAACGGTGTATTTAAAGCCACGCAACAAATACGCAAATCAGGCGCCAAACTTTTTTACGCAAAATACTTGAGAATTTAAAACTTAGATATGAAACAGGTGAATTGTTTATGCAAAAGCGCGGAAATATAGATATATAGTATGCGCGGATTTATCGATTGACTTATATAGTATATGTTTTTATATCTGAAAAGAAATTACAAAAGCGTGAAATGGACTGATAAATTGCAAAAAAGTAAATTTTTTTGAATTTTGAAGGCACAATGTGGGAGCGAAACAGGCCATAAAATGGCATTAGCATAAGAAAAACGCCAATTTGCGCTTGATATTGCTAATTTACGGATTTGATTTATATAGATGAGTTTCTGATCAAAAACGCAACGTCAAAAAATTAATTAACGGTATAATTGTTAAACAAATGACGCATTTTTAAACACTTGCCATCTATTATCGCCTTCTGAACGCATCTTTGCATTTTTTATACAGAAAAACCATCTATTTTTTTCAGTATACTTTGTAGGATATGTGAACAATCTGGATAAAACGAGCAGGATTTTATGATATTATCCTCTCTTTATTTATTGATAAACGTCTAAAGCTTTAGAAAATAACCCCATATTTTGATAGCACTCAGCAATACGCTCCACAACCAGATCGTATCGCTCTGTTTCTTTGTCCATCAATTCGGAGACCTTTTTATATAGAGTAACAGCGTCTTTATACTCTTTTCTGTTGAAATAAGATTCGGCTTCATAAAAAATACTATTTAAATACATACCGCCGTCATTATTTTCAGCAATTTCGCTAAATGCCGTAATAGCCCCATCATATAGTTCGCTGCTAAAAAGAGTTAACGCAATCTCATATTTGATCTTCCATTTGTATTCTCCGGCCTGATCAATGGGCAGCGCTTTATCCAGGATATCAATTGCAAGACTATAAAGCTCTACTTTTCTCAGGCATTTACCGGTCAAAAGCATTGCTTTAACATCGTTGCCGTAAATATGCATCCAGTTGTTAAAACCTTGTATAGCCTCAACGCAATGGTCAGTTTTCTGAAGGCATTCAGCCTTCCTCAACCGCGCTGTTTTAACATTTCCCTTATCAAGCTCTTTGTCCTCACCTACATTGGCGAACACTACAAACGCGTCATCATATTTACCCATATTAAACAGGCATTCGCCTATTATAAAGTCTTTTTCAACATTCCAGTCGCTTTTTTTTCGAGACTTTTTCAATGCAATTAATATATTAAACGCTTTTGCGTACTCTTTGTTCTTATAACGCGCCATAGCGACGCGTTCCCGAATCTCTTTTGCCAATTCTGTCCCAGGGTACAATTCCAGAATTTTTTTGTATATTGATATTGCAATATTATATTTCCCTTCTTTAAACCATGTGTCGGTTATTGCAAAATAAACATTGTCCAACGCGGCGTCATTAGGATATTGCTCAATATATTTGTCAAACATATCGCGCGCTCTTTTATAATCGCCAATATCCATAAAACATTGGGCTATCTTTATTAACGATTTTTTAGCTAATTCATGCCTTGGATATCTTTCCGCAACCATCTTATATTCCTGGCTTGCAATTATTTTGAGCCCTACAGAATAGAAATAATCTCCAAGTTTATAGTGCGATTCCGGGATATTCTCATCTCCAGGGTACTTAATTTGCGCTTTCCGAAACGTTTTGACTATTTTATTACGAAAATATTTTTCAGGAGTTTCAATGCCTATGTTTGAAGGGATTGTAACTGTTAAGCCCTTATTCTTCTCGTTTATCATAAATTCAAGACCAAAAATGCCGGACACTATTTCTAAAACATCCTGAAAAGGTAAACCGTTCAATGAAATTTCAACTGCTTTGCGTAAAATAACGGGCTCTATCCTCTCAAATGAGATTTTTAAATTATTTGAATGAGCCAATTGTTTAAAAACATCTTTAACGGATACCTCATCCGCGGTAACGGAAAAAAGATAAATGCCGAATTCATATCGTTTTCTAATTATCCTTAGCCCCTCAATTTCGCTAAAAATTGCAATATCATCCGATTTTTTCTTTTTTTGTCCTCCACCAACCCCGCCTTTTTTTCCTGATTTAAGAGTTTGTTGGCTAAGCCCTTCTTCCAATTCTACCGAGCCGCCCAGTTCATTAAATCGCGACTCCATCTTTTTCAACAATTGAATTTCAATGTTTAGCTGCTTTCTATACTCCTCATCTAAGAGATCTTCCCCATAACCGGAGTTTGCCAGGCACAAAGCAGTGAACAACAAAATTGCAACTGTTTTTATGTTAAAATTTTTAATCTTCATAACAACTTGTTTGTTAAAAACATAATAAAGTATAAACTATTATTTAATCTCTGTTTCTGTTGCGACGGCGACTTCATTCTTATCCACCGGGCTGCTTTTTTCCTCTAAAACCATGTATGTTTCCTGCAAATACGAATCACCTATATTAAAATACGATTTTTTTATAAAATCAATATCATCCGGCGGACACTTGCCCGCCAACGCGACTAAAGCAAAAAAAGTCTTTCTCCCATTCTCATAATCCCTCAATTTTATAAAACTATCTCCAGCCAAATACATGCTTTTCCATTTATGTTTACCACCGGCCATGGAAGCGGCTCTAAACGATTCAATCGCATTTTCGTATAGTCCCAAATTGTAATAACACTCGCCGGCTCTTAAGTTTACCAAACCTTTATCTATTAATCTGCTATTTATGCCTGCCAACGCGCCATAGAAAGCCACCGATTTCTCAAATTCCTCTTTAACAAACAAATCATTGGCAGATTCCAACAAAGCTTTTATATCCTCGGCCTCCTCTAATTCAACGTCTTTAACATCCGTTATAGCAGTATCAATCTTCTTTTTAGATTTTTCGACTTCTTCCCTAACAACAAATGGTTGTATCGTGAATTTCTTTCTATCTACCTCTTTCCTTGCTTCTTCCTGCAGTTCATCCAGAGTTTCTAATGCGGTGTCAAGTCTTGTTGTCTTTTCTTTAAACCACATTACAATTACCCCAGTCATTGAAAGCGCTACTGCCAATATTACACAGTTTGCAATAACCCATGGATTCTTAAAAACCTTTTTGAAGTTTTTGTCGGTGACAAGCGAAAGTGTGTCTTTAATCTTTAAGACAATCATATACACTTTATTTAGCTTGTCGGATTTAGCCAGTATTTTCTGAAACAATCCGCCGACTATTCCGCCAATGCGTGTTTTTAAAGTCCCTAAAATGCCGAATAACATGGGAACAATTTTACCGAAGATAGGCTTTATCTTGCTAAAAATCGGCCCAATCATGCCTAAAATATTCAATTTCATTTTTATTAAAACCTCTTAATTTATGTTTTTGACAACAAGTTTAGACATCTTCAATGGACTTTACAGGCAAAACAATTGTAAATTTTGCGCCGCCGTCAGATTTGTTTTCAACGCTCAAATTGCCGCCATGATCCGCAATGAACTTTTTTGACATGTACAAGCCCAAGCCCATGCCGGTTTTCTTTGTTGTAAAACAAGGATCAAAAATATGATCAATATTTTCAGGGGCAACCCCTTCGCCATTATCCTCTATAATAATTATAATAGAACTTTTGCCGTTTACCGTTGTGTTTTCCACATCGGTTATTATATTTACTTCTCCTCCTGTTGTTAACGCGTCTATCATATTTTGCAAAATATTAAGAATAGTCTCCTCAATTTTTGTCGCCAACAAGGGGATTTTTTGTATTTTAGTTGAGAAAGATGTAGAAACCGCAATCTGCTTGTCGTCAAATTTCTTTTGGAGATCAGCTATCACTATGCTGATAATATCATGAACATCAACAACTTCCAAAGGGGCTTCCCTTGTGTCCTTAATATCCTTGTAATTAACCATGTCCTCAATCTTTGTCTCAAGTTTTTCAATCTCGCCAATTATGGTTTTTACATAAGGCAACCTTGCGTCGTCTTCGTCAAACTTTGATTTTAATAGATCTGCGGTTATCAGGATATTTGCCAATGGATTTCTGACAACATGGGCAATCAATCCTGTAAACTCGCCAATTCTTGCCAATGCCTTTAAATCGTATTGGTCTTTTTCCACATTTGAAATCAGTTTCTTTATATTTCCAATATGTTTGTCCCTCAAAAAAAACACAACCAAATTTAACAGTTTTTGAAAATCAAGGGAGTCTTTATCCTGATGGCCGGCAATCATACCTTCGAGTTCGCACTCTTCATCGCTTTCCAGCTCATCAGTATCATCAGATATTTTTTCTACATCAATATCTGTTTTATAATCCACTATCTGATCTATAATTTTGTTCTGTATTGAGAGAGCTTTGTTTAATTGCCTTTCGCTGATTTTGTCAATCTCAGCCAACACTTCGCCGGCGTTGTCATTTCGCAGGCATAGGGATTGCAGGAGTTGAGAAGCGTCTATATTGCCAAATTTCTTCAGAATTTTGCCCACATTGCCTTCATAATCAAAATTCAAAATGTCGTTTATAGCTTCGCTACCTGAAACGCTTTGATTAAAAAGGTCTTTCCCTGATTTGTTTTCCGGCATTACGTTTCCCTTTCTACTTAATTTTTAGATCGTGCAACAGTTTAATTTGTGGTTGCTTTTATATTATAACGCGGCTTCTACGGCCTTATCTTTATCTTCAATTCCTGGGGAAGCGCTCAAATCGTAAGCCCGCATTTTGTTATACAGGGTGGTTCGATTTATGCCAAGTATACGCGCAGCTGAAGCGCGTTGCCCGTTTACATTCTTTAAAACATTAAGAATATGCATCTTTTCCACCTCGGCAAGTGAACAATTGTCCATATTTGCGGCAACCTCAACCCTCTCGTTTCCCGTTTTTTTCTGGTTAATTGCAAGAGCGTCGGATTTAATGACATCTCCTGACGACAGTATCATTGCGCGTTCAATCACATTCTCTAATTCTCGAACATTGCCGGGCCAATCATATTGAACCAGCAATTCCTGCGCGTCGTCAGCAATTATCCTGACGTTTTTTCCGCATTCTGCATTGAATTTTTTTACAAAATGTTTAGCTAATAATACAATATCTTCCTTCCGCTCCCTAAGCGGAGGCAATGTTATAGGAAACACATTAAGCCTGTAAAACAAGTCTTCTCTAAAAGTTTTATTCTTAACCTCATCCTCTAAATCGCGATTAGTTGAAGCTACAACTCTGGTGTTTATAGCGATATCATTTAGCCCGCCTATATGCCTGACTTTTCTTTCCTGAAGCACACGCAAAAGTTTTGCTTGCAACGTGAGGGCCATTTCGCCTATTTCATCCAAAAATATGCAACCGTCATTCGCGGCCTCGAAAAGACCGACCTTTCCCTTTTTTGAGGCCCCTGTAAACGACCCGCTTTCATATCCAAAAAGTTCGGCCTCCAATAAACTCTCAGTCAAAGCCGCGCAATTAATATCGACAAATTTGCCGCCTTTTCCTTTTGTTGATATGCCGTGAATAGCCCTGGCAACCAGCTCCTTGCCGGTTCCGCTCTCCCCAAGTATCAACACGGTGCAGCTTTGAGATTCGGCCACGCGGTAAACCATATCATAAACATCCTTTATCAACGTTGATTTGCCGATAAGCGTATCTTCTATCCGACCGGTTTTGCCGTCGGACGAAGCCCTTAAATTAAATATTTCGTCGCGCATCGACTTAACTTCCAGAGCCCTGTTAATCATCAATTTTAAGGGGTCAATGCGCACAGGTTTTTTTAGAAAGTCATAGGCACCGAATTTCACAGCTTTGACGGCAAGGTCAATAGTGCCATAGCCGCTGATCATTACAACAATAAGCTCCGGGCTAATCTTTTTAGCTTTTTTTAATATTTCCAGTCCTTCAGTCCCAGGCAAACACTGATCCAGAAGCATTATGTCAGGACTTTTCTCTCTTATTATGGTTAAAGCCTTTTCGCATTCATCCGCTTCTAAAACTTCGTAACCCTGTCCTGTCAACACTTCCCCAATATTTCTTCGAAATATTTCCTCGTCATCAACCAACAATATCACATTTTTATTTTTCATAAATATCCCCGCTTTATGTATTCTTTATTGTCTATTTTGCATTGCAAAACAAATCGTTTGATATTATTAATTTTCTACTTCTCATTCTGCATAAATTTTTAACGGAGCTAATAATCTTTTAGCAAACGTTATAAAGGCTAGGCAAAAATTATACACAACAGCTGTAACCCCTTATTCCACAAGAATCTACATGTCATTTGTACCACAACCAGTTTATAATATCAACAGTAAAAATGTATATTATTTATACATGTCCATTTTAACCACATATTTCCAGGTAAATTTTTCAACTTATACTAATCTAAAAATAATCTAGCTTGCCGGAGTTTAATTTAAACCGCGACCTATTAATCATAACGGGACAAATCGGCTTTGCTGTGAGGTAATGGCTGCATGCATATACAAAAGCAGGGTATAGGAAAATTAATCAAATACCACGCCGTCTAGAGAAAACCAAACCTAAATAGCCGATATCTTTTTAGCAAAAACTATTATTAGATTTAAAATACGCTTTAAGTATGCAATTTCAATACCAAACACCCCTAATTTACAGCATTTAGAGCAAAAAAAAAGCGTTTGGCCATATTTTTTTAAAACAAGGCTAAACGCTTTTTAATAAAATTTATTTTCTATTTTTTAACTATTCAAGCTCGCGTATTCTTTCCTTTATCTCCTTAATTGGAAGCCCTTTTGTTATCCCCCCTGTGTGTTTAAGACTCTGTTTATACTCATACAATGCTTTGGGAGCCATGTTTTCCAAATCAAAAGCTGTTGCTAACATATAATGGGCGTCAAAATCCATTTTGTTTAATTCAACAGATTTCTGTAACGCGTCAATAGCCCCGACATTATCGCCAAGTTTCAACAAAGATGCGCCCAACTTCTTATAATATACCGGTTTATTAAAAGGAGTAATCCTAATAGCGTTATTATAAACATCAGCAGCTTTGCGGAACTTACCGTTTTCCTCATAAAAATCCCCTAAAACAGCAAAGGGGTCAACTCCGACGCGCATAAAAACATCCATTGACTCTGGAGGGTTTTCATTAATTATCTCAATTATTGCTTTACACCTGCCCACAGCTTCATCCATATAACCTTGCTCAATATAAAGCGCCAACAAAACAGCTTTTGCATAAATAGAACCAGGGGCAAACAACGCAACTTCCTTTAAACTTGTTTCAGCTTTTTCAAATGTAATTATCCCTTCCCTATACCCGGAAACAGCCTCATCTGATATCTCTTCAATATTTTCCTGCACGCAATCAGCAATTATTGTAGGCACAAAATGTTTAATTGCATTTGGAATATCTTCAACATTAGTTACTTCAGTTGACAGCGAGTCGATTGTTTCATCCGCGTGAACATCTTCAAGGTAAAGCTCTACCCTCAACAGGCTTCCAAACTGGTTGACTACACCCTTAATGGCATAGTCGCCTTCAAGCACGGAAGAGATTCTTTCAACGGTCGTCTTGTCCAGTTGTGAAAAGAGATCAACGTCCTGATTTGTAAAATTTTCTTTATTTATTGCAGGCACGTTGTCTATTTTAATAGAATTTGAAATTCCCAGGCGCCAAATTTCCTTAAAGGTTCGTTTTTTATCAACAATTTCGAAAACGCCGTCTCGAAACAGTTCGCCTCGTAATACATCAGGGATAGAGCCTTGAAGATTTGGAAAGTTTGTGTTGTTTTTAAAGGGGAATATAACGATTTTCTTCTTATTCACAGATGATGAATAAGAAACATTATGGAAATGTATATATGGGAATAGAGACGCAAGATTTATGCTGAAGAAAAAAACAAGAAGACTTGACAACGAAAGGATGGTTTTACATAACTTCATTTGAAATAGTGTGGAACAATTGAAAATTGGGAAGATAGTAAAGCTTTTAATTTTCCTATCTTCTCAATTTTCATACGTTATTATTAAAGAGGAGAATAAAGAACATGTTCAAATTGAAAACTACAGCACGCCTAATAATTTATCAGCTAAATTCTCTATAGTCTCAGGACTATCAAACTCGCCGCTTTCCAATTTGGCTTTTGCCGCGCTTATTTTATCAGACCTAACATCGGAAACATTCTCTTGTAAAAAGCTGAGAAACTCGCTCTTTCCGCCACCGGCCAGCTTTTGAATCTCTAGAGCTTCTTCCGATATTAAAACCTCATCCGGCCCTATATTTGCAGCTCTATTTGTTTTAGCGCTCTCGCTTGACTTGCTATCGCCAACCTTGTCGCTTTTCTTGGGCAGAAAGCTACTTGCCCCAATTGATCCTTGAACACCATTAACGTCCATTTTATTATCCTCCTTATTTTAAGGTAGTCCCAAAACGTTAAACATTTTTAATTCATTAACCGAATTCTCAATAATATTTGGTTTATTATAATCACCGTTTGCCACTTTCCTTTTTACGGCCTTTAACTTTTCATCAATAATGCCGCTTATCTGCGTTATATTAATTTCACCCATGATTGTTTTAATATTTGGGAGCCATTAACTTGCATGTATATATATATCGGCTTTTTGTTTTAAAAATTAACAATAAATTAAAAATTTTTTTATTTTTATCTTAACACATCCACAGCATACTTACTTTCTTCTTTTTGCCTATAACCCCCCATAGTTTTTTGCCCCATGGTTATCTTTGAAACTTCATCTGATATGCTCTCTTTTTTTGTCGTCATCTTTTGTCTTAATTTCTCATCTTCAAACTGTATTTTTTTTATTAAATCATCTATTTTAAGTTTAACACCTTCGTTAATATTCCCTTCAACGCTATTAACGTCCATTTTTTTATTAAACAAAATTACTTTATCAATTAAACCTTGACGTTTTTTTAATAAATTATTTATTTCATCAAACCCTTCTTCATCGCATAGCTTTTGCAATTCTGACGACAACTCATAAATATCTCTAATAAGCCCCAGTTTTTCCTGAAACATATCCTTTATTGCAGAACTATTGCCCGCCATTATGCTTTTACCAAATAATATTTAGCCACTAATAAACAAAAAACCAATTTTTATTGTACAGAGTCTATCAATCGTAATCAAGGTTAAAAGTTTCCTAACACTAACTATTAAAACTACTTAAAGCTTTTTGTTGCGCCGACAATTCTAAAAGAGCTGAAAACAGGGCTGAAAATTGTGTGCGCAAGAACGTTTCCCTGTTCGCCAGCCTATCTTCAAGCGAGCTAATCTGCCTGTTAAAATTAGAGACCCTATCGTCTAAAACTCTTTTATTGCTGGATAAAATTCCACCGGCTTTTGTAAAACCTTCTATCAACTCCGCCAGCTTATCGGCGATTCCCCCGTTTGTTGGAACACCGCCAACAAAAGTAGCAGTGTCATCATCAAAACCAGGGTCAGAAAACAGGTCTGATACTTTAGTAGGGTCTGAATTCAGCGCATCGGTAAGTTTGCTTGAATCCGATATGCTTAATTTGCCATTGCTGTCAACCGTTATGCCCACTTCAGACAAATAATTAGGGTTGCCGGAGCTTGTATGTCCGGTAATATTAGAGGAAATGATATTCCTAAGCTTAAATCCCAATTCGCTAAACAAACTATCTCCGGCAAGAATCGGGCGTTCATGCGTAACCGGATCTATCCTTGTTTTATCTTTAAGGAAACTTACTACATCATTAAAATCCTTAAAGAAGGATTCCAGTTTCTCTTTTATCTCATCCACATCAGCAGAAACCTTAAGCTCAACAGCTGTCGCGCTTGTGCTGACCAGATTTAGAGTTACACCGTTTAGCGCAGTGGTGTTGGTATTTGAACTACTGACAACGCTGTTGCCGTCAATATCAACGTTTGCGTCCTGCGCCGTTATCTGGTTTGCAAAAGAATCGGCTGTTTTTGCCGCAACCTGAAGCTCGGACGCAAGCGACCCAGCTGTATCGCTTATGTCGGCAGCGCCGATAGAGGTTGTTGCGCCATCATCCCTCATAATAACCAGCCTCTGTGTCGTGCTGGTAGTCGAGTCGCTGACAACCGCCGCGCTGAAATTCGACGCGCTGTTAACAGCGGACACAATTTTGCCTAGAACACTGCTGTCAGTGTCTGAAGCGTCAACTGTAATATCTATATTTGTTGTTCCATTATCTAATGTAAATGTATGAGCGCCGGCTGTAAATGTAAGCTGAGAACTGGCAGTTGTAAAATCTTTAGAAACAACGCCAAGTGTTTTATCAATACCCAGTTCGCCGGAAAGAGTAGTGCTTGTTATGCTGGTAATCATGTTGCCGACGCCTGTATTGTCGGCTGAAAGCACAAGAGCTTTTGTGTCGCTGCCTGCGTCGGTGGTAATAATCGAGGCTCCAACATCCAAACCGGAAGAGTTAATGGCGGACGCTATATTAGTAAGTATTGTGCTATTGTCCTCGGAAGCGTCTATTGTGACATTTATGGTTTTTGTTGTTCCATCAGCGGTTGTTATGTCAAACGATTGCGCCCCGGTTGTAAAACTTTTAGCGCCGCCGACAAAGCCTGTTGCAGCTCCGGTTCCATTGGCTGTTACTGCGTGCGATTTGGCGAGTTGGTTTACTGTTACTGTATGATTAGCGGAGGAAGAACTTGACCCGGCTGTTGCGGTCAATATATCTTTATCGCTGGTGGTGGTTGTTTTTGCCTTAAAAACGGAATTTATTAGATCAGCAAGGCCTTGGGATGAGGATCTGAGTTTTGACAATTTACTGCCAATATCAGAAAAAATGCCTTTTTTAACTTCAACGTCCCCGCGCAACACTTGCAGGTCAATTAAAGGTTTTCTCTCTAAAGACAGTAACTGCTGAACCTGTTTATCAACGCTCAATATATTTGAATTGCCTTCTACCATAGCCTTACCCTCACTATCCGCCTAGCGCTGAAAAACTTTAGATTTGGGGACATACCCGCTAAATCTTAATAAAGATCCTTAGTCGCTTCTTTCCAGGCCCCTTCAAGTTCTTTTAGTATGCCGATAACCTCTTCAAATTTGCCGGCTTTAACAATCCTCAAACAATATTCATAAATTCTATAAAACCCTAAAGCTATTTCTTTGTAAGTGAAATCAAGAGACGAAATCAGCTCCGTCAACACTCTTGAAACTTTCGAACTATCCTTTTCGTAACATCCTTTAATACCAATGCTGTAAAGCTTCTCAATTAGCTGGCCGGGAGATAACGTAATAACTTCCTGCCTTTGATAGCTTGCAACCTGGTTTCCATAATTAAGAGTAGCGGTTGTCATAGCGTCAATTCCTTTCTAAAATTAAGAATACAAAATACATTTTCCTCTGCTTGCCAAAGTAATCTAAATTGAAATTTTAAGTTAAATAGAAAAAGCCGGCAGGCGGTTATTAAAACCACCCGCCGACTATTCAATTTATCCGAGGAGCTGTAATACGTTTTGTGGCGCAACATTTGCTTGTGCCAACATAACGAGAGCTGTTTGTTGCAATATCTGGTTTTTAGTAACCTCAAGTTGTTCTTTAGCCAAATCTGCGTCGATAATCCTGCTCTTAGATGCTTCGGTATTTGTTATCGCCGAAGCTATTGTACTCTCTTTAGTAGTTAACCTGGCCTGTAATGATCCAATTGACCTTATAGTATTATTAACTTGCCCAATAGCGTTATCTATCCTTGCAATTGCCGTGCTGGCCGCAGTTGCGGAAGCCACATCAAGGCTGCCGTCTGTTACAGTCAAGGCTTCTGCGTCGTGATCGCCTACTATATTAATTGATAATGTATCACCTGCATTTGCGCCAACCTGGGTTGACTTGCCTGTGAACGTTCCATCAATCAAATTAACACCGTTAAATGTAGTGTCTTTAGATACAATTGAATCAATTTCAGCCGCAAGGTCATCCAACTGCGCCTCAATTGCGCTTCTTTCAGCTCCGCCCAATGTGTCGCTAGCCGCCTGAGTGGCCTTTTCCTTCATAGTCTGCAAAATGCCAACGATACTCTGCAAACCACCTTCAGCAACAGCCAATACGTTCTTTGAGTCGCCAATATTAGAAAGGGCCTGACCTAAACCTCTAACCCTTGTTTCCAAACCTTTACCAATGATGAAACCGGCTGCGTCATCTTCCGCCGTGTTAATTCTTTTACCAGTTGACAATCTTAACTGGTTTACCGCTATCTTGCTGCTAATAGCATTTAAAGATTTCTGGGCTTCTAAAGCCGCAACGTTTGTTCCTATTCTTGAAAAATCGCCAATACCCATGATACACCTCCTTGTTTAAATTTTTAGAGCCTCCGTTGCTCTAAATCACAAAAAAAATAACAAATAATAAAAATAATGTGAATTTTATAATTTAAAAACGATTACTTTCACCCCCTTTCAATAAGGAATTTTTTTGCTTTTAATCTTTTTAAATTTTATTTCATGTCATTATTATCGGTATTTGTTATTAAATTTTAGTTTTTTTTTTAAAACAATAAATATGTATGGCGACAATCTTACATAACCACTTGATATAAACAGTATTACGACAAAAATTAATTTTTTTATTTAAAGTCGATGAAAGATAAAACATGCGATGGATAACAATTATGCTTTTCTTTTATTAAAAAACTTTGTATTGTTATTTAAATCAAAAAAACTGCCCAAAAACCCACGAAAAAGGGCGAATCAGACACTATTATTATTGTATACATTTATAAATAGCGTGCAAGCACAAAATAACCGAATTTTTCTTATTATGCCGCGCGGAACCGCCCATGGATGGGGGGTTTGCGGACGTTACGTCGCAAGCGAATTAGCAAACATATCAGATCTTAAATATGTAACCGACCCTTTTGAATTTAAAAACATCGGCAATGAAGAACAATTTAAGGCTCTTTCTCAATGTTTTTTGCCTGTAGAACAATTAAATGGCCCCTTAGATGCGAATGGAAGAATTTGCCTTGAGTCGCCTGTCATACAGGCAATTACAGGGATTGATTTTCTCCCATATTTAACAAAGGTTAAAGGTTCAAAAACTGTTGGATACATCTTTTTTGAAGACAACGTCTTGTCACGCGAAGCTCTCCAACATGCAAGCGATTATTTTGATGTTGTGGCAGTAGGATCGTCGTGGTGCGAAGAAGTATTGCATACTTACGGTTTTTTTAAGACGAAAACTGTTATTCAGGGTATAGATAACTCTATATTTTATCCAGCAGAGCCAAAAGACCGCTACAAAGACTCATTTGTGATTTATTCAGGCGGCAAGCTGGAATTTCGAAAAGGCCAGGACCTTGTTATAAGAGCGGTTAAGGTGATGCAGGAGAGATATAAGGACGTCGTTCTTGTTTCATCCTGGTATAACAGTTGGCCCGCTTCACTGGCTACCATGTCATATTCACCGTATATAAAATTTGAAATGCCGGAAGGAGAGTATCAGGACGCCGTTAACCACCTCTTAGTGATTAACGGAATTGATGTTAATCGTTCTATTACCTATCCACCATTGCGCAACAACATTATGCCGGAAGTTTATAAAAACACCGATATCGGACTGTTTTCCAACAGATGCGAGGGGGGCACCAACCTGGTAATGATGGAGTATATGGCATGCGGACGCCCGGTAATTGCGTCTAATCTTACAGGGCATTGCGATGTGATCGATGAAAAATACGCTATTTTGGCCCCTAAAAAGCGTGATATAGAGCTAAAAAAGGACAATCGCGTTATTGCTAAATGGGGAGACCCTGATCTGGACTATATTATTGATAAGTTAGATTGGGCATACCATAATAGAGATGCGTTACAAAAAATGGGAGAAGAAGGCGCAAAAGCAATGTCAAAATTTACATGGAAAGACACTGCGCGGTCATTTTATAGTTTAGTTGATAATACTAGCCATGTCCCATTACAGGATAAAAATGAGCAATAATATGTAAAGTTATTTTAGAGCAAACCCTCCCCCCCACCAAACAGCATCAACCGTTTATTTAACATTTTGAATTCCCTTATTTTAATATCTGAGCAAACGATTTTAACAACCTGCGGCAACATTCCAAGACTCAATCAAATTGAATAATTAAGGCATAGAGTATTAAGTATAATTGTCATCGTTAATTAAAAACACACTGAAACTCTGCCCAAATCTTTACACGCAAAAAATAAAAGGAGGGAATTATCATGTTTTTTCAATTAGCGGCTAAAAATATTAATAAATTATGGAATACCAGGGTTAACATTTTCTTTTTTGGCATATTTTCACTAATTTTAACACTTTCAACATCCGTTGCGTTTGCGCAAAGAAGCGTTTTTGTTATGCCGATATCGTTATTTGGCGGCACCGCAGCCGGAATTGCCATAGACAAAGACGACAATCTGTATATCGCAGAAAACAAAAACAATCGAAATATTTCACCACAAGGCCCATTCGTGTCAAAAGTAACCCCAAGCGGGGCCAAGTCATTTTTTGTGCCTCAAAATGTCTTGGGCGACGTCACCGACCTGGCTTTTGATTCCGAAGGAAATTTGTATGTAGCCGACGGAAGGGGCAATGGAAACGGACAACCGGCGGCGCGTAACAAAGTATGGAAGGTAACTCCGGATGGGACAATATCGACTTTTATACCATTTGTAAACAATCCCTGCGGATTAGCATTTGATTCACAGGGAACCTGTATGTTACTTCCTATGGGTCAAATGCTTTATACAAATACTCGCCAAGCGGTGTTTTACAGAATACTATAAGCTTAGGAGCTTTTAATCCGGGTTCCAGAATGCGCCCGTATGGAGTAGCCGTTGACGCGCAAGACAACGCCTACGTGGCAATGTTTGGCTGGTCGTTAAGGGTTTACAAAATATTGCCCTCAGGCCAAATATCAATCTTTGTTGAAACCGGCATTAGCGACCCACACAGCCTTGCATTTGACGCGGACGGAAACCTCTGGGTTTCATATTATAACGGACTTAGGCTGGTTAAAGTAACGCCGTCAGGCTCGTATTCCGTATATAATGGAGGTTGGACCGCGCCGGACGCTCCAAACGGTATCGCTTTTGACAGCAGCGGCAATTTTTATGTCGGTGTAAATGGAGGCCGCACTACAACTTACCCGGCAATCCTTAAAATAGGCAATGTTTCCCCCCCCTTTTCCTCCGGACGCCACCAAACCGGAAACTCCAGACATTATTGGAAGTGTATCCAGCTTAATCAACATTAATCAGGTTGCATTTACAGGCACGGGAAATCCGGGCTTTCGCATCCGCTGTTACGAAGGCAGTGTTCTTGTTGGAGAAACCACCGTCAATCCGGACGGATCATGGACGCTTCTTACAAACGTTTTATCAGATGGCCCGCATTCGCTGGAATTGGTTCAGGTTGATCCTCAATCTAACCTTGAAAGCGATCCTGAAGGGCCTTTTGATGTCGAAATAGATACAACATCCCCGGTTCAGCCCGTCTTTTCGTTAACAGACAGCAACGGCGCGCCGTTAACGGACGGGAGCATTCTCAATACAAACGTTATTTCATTTAGCGGTTCTACCGGCGGGGCTGAAATTGGCGGCACGGTTAAAGTTTCCATTTTTGACACGTTTCGAGGCACTACCCCTGATTTTACAACCGTAATAGACAACCAGGGCAATTGGAGCTTAACAATCCCGGCGTTGCCGGACTGCCATTTTATTATCACAGTAATCACCATAGACCAGGCCAACAATCAAAGCCTGGCAAGCGCGCCTGTCCAGATTATTATTGACACAACAGGCCCTACAGTTTCACTTGAACCGGTTGACACCGACGGTGATAGCTTTATTGAATCAATAGCTTTAACAGCGTCTGACGGGCTGCACGGTTCTGGAGTAAAAGAGATTCAATACTCTATAGACGGAGGCCCATTTACCGTAGTCTCAGGTTCAATTGCCGTTATAGGAGATTTACCCGGATCAGGCTTTACCATCAGCTTCTTTGCCGAGGACAATGCAGGCAACGCGGGAGCAGTGATTACGGAAACATACCAACCGGACGCCTGCCATAACTCAGAGTTAAATGAAACTATAGTTATCGACGGGTGTGATTCCCAGGCTCCAAACAGTATGATTGCGCAAGGATGCGCTATTTCAGATTTAATATCAGAATGCGCTCAAAATACGATAATTAGTGGAAAGAAAAGAAAAGACAAAGAAAACAACGATAATAGCAACGACGGTGGCGACGATGAAAGCGACGACGGAAGCGGCGACTTTAATCACGGCCAATTTACAAGTTGCGTTTCTAAACTCGCCAATCAGTTGAAAAAAGACGGCATTATTAGTAAAACATCAAAAGGCGCTATTCAAAAATGCGCGGCTAAAGCGGATATTCCATAAAACAACTAAAATGGCGGCAACCAAAGTTGTAATTTGTTATTTTGGTTGCCGTCATTAGTTTGCGGCATTTGCCAATAATAAACTTGAGTTAAGCAGAAGGTTCCAAAGGGCTAACAGCCTGGTTCTTTCTGCTTTAACTCATTTGTTATCCCCGAATGGTAAAACGCCTCAAATATCAATTACCAACCACACCCTTGACGCGCCGCCGGTAGCCACGGTTTTCACAACACTCCCATTATATAAGTTGACATGCCAAGGGCATGCCCTCATTACTTGCGCATGGTTATAAGTAGGATGTTGTAGAACCGCGCATGACAGTATATAATGCGTGATCATAGGTTATACACTCAAAAATGATTTCTTGTTCCGGAATCCAATCTTTTGAACCGTTATCCCTAAAACAGAGCCTTCGTGTTTCTTGCTCGCATATCACAGAATACAGAATGTTGATTGCGAACATAATGAAAAAAAACGGGGGAAGCGATGGCAAAATTTACAATGAAAGACAGAGCCGTAATGGAAAATTATACTTCGCCATTAAAAGTTGATTATGCCTCTAAATATGAAGATAACCCCCGCGACGATTTGATTGAATTTATTACAGAACCGCCTGAAATCATTTTAGAAATCGGCTGCGGAACAGGGGCCACCGGAGAGGTTTTTAAAAAAAAATTCCCAAACTTAAAGTACTTTGGGATTGAATATAACGAAGGCGCGGCTGAAATTGCAAAAAAAAGGCTAAACGGCGTTATTTCCGGCGATATTGAGAAGATAGAGCTTGATTCTTACGGTTTACCAAAAGGGCGTATAGGCCTTATAATTTGCGCAGACGTCCTTGAACACCTTTATGATCCCTGGAAAACTCTTTATACATTAAGAGATTATCTCAAACCGGGCGGCAAAATAATTGCCAGCATTCCAAACACTCAAAATCTAAAACTAATCCTTCATCTTTTAAACGGCAATTGGACATATAAAAAATATGGATTGCTGGACGCTACACATATACGTTTTTTTACACTAAATGAAATTGCAGATATGTTTAACGGCACAGGTTATAAGATACTTAACGCAATTCCAAAGCTTAATATTGATATCGCAGGAAGCGATTGGCCAAAAGACTGGGACGTTGGAAAAATTGTGATCAAAAACGTTACAGAACAGGAGGCCATACGGCTCGGCACAGGTATGTATATCATAGAAGCCCAAAAAACAGACGCGGAATTTAAAGAAAAAAGCGCGGAATCATTCAAAACAAATTCAATGCCGGTTTAATAAAGAATTGAGCCTATCCATTTGCGCCTTACATCAAAAAGGCGGCTTGTTTTATGGAAAGAATAAAGAAGGCCGTTTAATACTGATTGATTCCACGCGTTTCCCAGGCATTTTTTAATGCAAAATATTAATTCTCGATCAAATCCCCATCTTCTGGTATAATCACAAGTCCAATGAACCGTCACATATGCATACACAGCCATTTTTATCAGCCCCCAAGGGAAAATCCCTGGCTCGAAGAGGTAGAACGCCAGGAATCCGCGTTTCCATACCATGATTGGAACGACCGCATTGCCGCCGAATGCTACACCCCAAATACCGAGACCCCAATACTTGGCCCGGATGAAAAAGTGGCCAAAACATGCAATAATTACGAAAAAATAAGTTTTAATTTCGGCCCAACCCTACTTTCATGGATTCAAAGGCGCAAACCGGAAGTTTATAACAAAATTATTAACGCCGATAAAGAGAGCCAAACGCATTTTGACGGATACGGTTCCGCCATAGCACAGGTGTACAACCATATGATTATGCCGCTTGCAAACAAACGGGATAAACAAACCCAGATTATTTGGGGTATGAGGGATTTTGAGTCGCGTTTTAATCGAAAGCCTGAAGGCATATGGCTTGCCGAAACAGCTGTTGACACGGCAACGCTTGAAGCCCTTGCCGATCACGGGATAAAGTTCACCATTTTGGCTCCGCGCCAGGCAAAACGCGCCAGAAAAATAGGAGATACTGATTGGAAAGATGTCAGCCGCGAAAATATCGACACTAAAATGCCGTATCTTTGCAAGCTTCCATCCGGGCGCGAAATCGCCCTGTTTTTCTATAACGCCGGCATTTCCCAGGGCATCGCGTTCGGCAACACCCTAAGCAATGGAGAAGACTTTGCAAACTTGCTTGCAGGGTCGTTTGACAAAAGCGGCAATCAACCGCAACTTGTCAGCATAGCCGTAGACGGCGAGACGTTCGGACACCACAAGCGTTATGGAAACATGGCCCTTGCCTATTGCATTCACTGCATCGAAGAAAACAATCTTGCCGAGGTCTCCACATACAATAGCTACCTGGCTAATCATCCGCCCAAACATGAAGTTGAAATTATTGAAAATTCTTCATGGAGCTGTTCGCACGGCATTGAACGATGGCAGAGCAATTGTCCTTGCGGGTCAGGCCCATCTTCTGAATGGACTCAGGAATGGAGGGAACCGTTGCGTAACGCAGTGGATATGTTGCGCGACAAGCTTGCCGCAATTTTTGAAGAAGGCGCCGGCGGATTTATTAATGATCCATGGCAGGCCCGAAACGATTACATAGATATACTTTTAAACAAAACAGAAGCTGAGATAAACAATTTTTTTTCAAAACACGCTGCCAAATCATTGTCAAAAGAAGAGAAATTAATCGTCCTAAAACTGTTGGAAACGCAAAAATACGCCATGTTTATGCACACCAGCTGCGGATGGTTTTTTGACGACATCTCACGCATAGAAACAGTGCAGATAATGCGGTGCGCGGCCAGGGCTATGCAGCTTGTCACCGATGCAACCGGCGCGTCGCAGGAAGACGACTTTTTAAAAATCCTTAAACAAGCCCCAAGCAATGTCCCTGATTTTAAGACCGGAGCCGGGGTCTACGAACAACTTGTAAAACCCACAATACCTGAAAACTCAAATATTATGTCGCTCGAAAGTTTAATTGAACCCTAAAGGCAACAACTACCTTTAAAGAACAGCGCGTAATACCATTTCATAATTTAAATCAAAAAGAATGCATCAAAGAAGAATAAAAATATTGCTCTGCATTATCATCGCGTTTTTCTCCATATTAACGTTTCGGCTGGGATATATCCAGATTATAGAGGGGAGCAAGTACAGCGGTATTTCTGATAAACGCAGGATCAAACGGCGCCCACTCGGCGCTCTTCGCGGAAAAATTATGGACAGCAACGGCGTTGTCCTTGCCACAAACAAACACAAATTTGATGTTTCCATTCAGTACGGCGACGCGCTCTATTTTGATCAAAAAAGCGGCGATGCGCTTTTCCCGCGGCTCGCCAAAATGAAAATCCATAAAAAAAACAGTTTAAAAGAGTGCAAAGAGTGCCATGAAGAGCAAGAAGAGCTTTTTAACAGATTGCTTTACACTCTTGAAATCGACCGGCAGGCATTGTTACAAAAATGCTCAAAAATTGTAAAACGCGTTGAAAAGATTAAAAAAGGCGTAAGCGAAAGAAACAAGAAAGATATACGCGTGCTGGAGGAGATCAGCCTTCATCCTATCGCAAGAGACGTTGATTTCAAAAATGTCGCAAAAATCGAGATGTTCAAGGATGAATTTCCGAATATATTTGTCGAAGCAAAACCGTACAGATGGTATCCAAATAAAAGCATGGGAGCCCACATAATCGGGTACACATCCGAGTTGGACAGACAAGCATGGAAAGGGTATGGATTCAAAGATTCCCCGGTTGACTGCAACCTCCCCGCCGCATTCAGCAATACCCAAAAAGCCGCCAACATGGCAATCTCATCCATGTGCGAAGCTATTGACAACAAACGAACCGGCATAGGCAATCTGTTTTCCATGGGGTATTCAGGTTATGTCTGGGCCGGCAAGACAGGGGTTGAAGCGCATTATAATATGCCGCTTCTCGGCAACCCGGGCGAACGGTTTGAGGAAATTACATGTGAAAGCTCGGAGATTGACAGAATAATAATTGAACGCCCATCCCGTGTTGGAGAAAACGTATTTTTAACAATAGACAGCTCCATCCAATTGCTTGCTGAAACTGCGTTAGGCACTCAAACCGGCTCAATAGTGGTTATGAACCCATGGAACGGCGATGTAATAGCAATGGCAAGCAATCCCAGATTCGACCCAAACACATTTAACGCCGACTTTGCCGAGATTATTAAAGATAAAAGAAAGCCGCTTCTAAACCGCCCCGCGCAAAGCTCATTGCCACCAGGCTCGACTTTCAAGATTGTCACCGCCATTGCCGCGTTGTCGGAGGGAGCGATAACCCCAGACACAATGTTGGAATGTTACGGTTGGGGTGGTGGCTTAAAAAAAAGGTTCCGCTGTTCGTCCAGACGCGGGCACGGCATGATAAATGTGGAAAACGCGTTGCGGCACTCATGCAATGTCTTCTTTTTTAAAGCCGCGAAGAAACTGGGAGCCGGCAAACTGCACAAATGGAGTCTGAAATTCGGCTTTGGTCAACGAAGCGGAATTGACATCCCCTATGAACGCAAGGGCCTCCTGCCAAAACCAAAATCCGTGTTTGAGACCATGAATATTGCAATAGGCCAAGGCGACCTGCTTGCCTCCCCATTGCAAATCACCCGCATGGTCGGCATAGTGGCAAACGGAGGCAGAAATATAAGGCCGCGCCTTTTAAAAGAGATTAAAAACTGCTCAGGCGATATTATAATGAAAGCCGAACCTGAAATAAGCGCAGGCATGGATATACCGCAAGACGTTATTAATGTTGTAAAACATGGCCTCATAAAGGTTGTCAGCAACGGCACCGCAAGAAAGGTAGGGATAGGTAAATATAAAGCCGCCGGAAAGACCGGCACAGCCCAGACAAGAAAAGACAATGTAAACCACGCATGGTTTACAGGTTTCGCCCCTTACGACGCCCCGGAATACTGCTTCACAGTCCTCGTTGAACGCACCCCTTTACACGCAGCCGAAGCCACCGCCTACGCATTGCGGACCATACTTGCAGGTCTTTTCCCCGTTACGCAGTAAAATAAAAACCCGCGTATTGTTAATTTCATTTTAAAAAAGAGCAGGTTTGTTGAAATACATAACATTTTAAGCCAGTTACTTAGTTATTAGCCGGAACATTTAATTTTATGTTTCGATTTAATCCACTTTGAGCACGCAACATCAGGCGGGAGTGTATATGGTAAAATTGGTGACAGGTATATTATTAAAACCTATTCTTATAAAAACAAAAGACCGGCAAATTATATAAACATGAAACATTAGAGTTACGAATTGAGCTATGAGAGGTTGCATGTTGAATAGATTTTACGCCAACATTCCAAATTTACATCATTTAAAATTTGTAGTCAGCCGTTATGTGAAATGTTCTGCCGGGTCTTGGCAGGTCGTCGTTTGGAAGAGCGCGGGGAGCAGGGTCATCGTACTCTTTGTCAAACAGGTTAAATATGGATGCTCTGATTTTCAGCGTGTTAAAAAACTCTTTTGCGGTCAAAGTTAGGTTAACTAAAGCGTAACCGGGGGATTCATCTCGAACGTCTGTATTTAACCTCTCTCTGTCGCCGCTTATAAATGTGTGAATATTTGCGTCAAGATATTTTACTAGATTCATATTTATTCCCACATTTCCTTTATGTCTTGGCGTTGAAGATGTTGATTTAGTTTCAGGCTCGATATCAACATATGTGTAATTTGCAAAAAGATCAGCTTTTGAGCAAAGTTTAGCCTTTGCTTCTAATTCAATGCCCTGAATGTTTGACTTGCCTATGTTATCAAAAATAAATGTTTGGCCGTCTGCCGTAAGCGGGGTTAAGCCAATTTCATCCCTGACAACATTAAAAAAGTAGTTAATGTTAGCGCTTATCTTTTCACTGAATTCGTAGCTTACGCCGGCCTCGTATGTTCGTATCGTTTCAGGATCAAGGCTGGTATTGCCCTGAACAACGGGATTACTGTCAATGTAAAGCTCATTAAACGCCGGGGCTCGAAACGCCTGCCCATAAAGCAGTTTTAAGGTTGCGGCTTCGGTAAAATTCCAAACAACTCCAACTCTGGGATTGGTTGCACCTTCAAAATCACTGTAATGATCGTGCCTTAAACCTACAGTCAGACCCAATGTTTCAGATATATCCCATTGATCCTGAAAATAGACGGACCACACTTGCCTGTAAGCTTCGCGAACCCAGTTTGTGTTTGAAACATCCTCTATTGAATCAAGCGACGCATTGGTTAAAGGATCAAAATTAGCGTGAAAATCAACATTGGTTTGCCGTTCCCACTTATAATCAAATCCAACAGTTAAAGAGTTGCCGTCAAAGAGTTTATAATCGGCCTTAATGTCGCCCCCCACCCTTCTGTTTGTTGCAAAGGTGTCGGCCAACATGCCTTCGGGAAAGGCTTCAAGATCGCCGTCCTGATCAATATCGCTTTGTATTGTAAAACCGTCTGGGCGGGGTTCGCCAAAAAACTGCATATCATATTGATCGTAATAGACTTTTGGTTCCACAGTTAACTTGTCGTCTACATCCCATTTGTAACTCAGTTGTCCGGTCACGTAATTGAAACGATTTTCACCGTCGTCCGTTAACACATAATTTGATCCTACAAAAGGCTCGGTGTCCTTGTTAACATACTTGGCAACAAACCTTATGTCTTTATACTCCATTGAAAGATTAAGGTCGATATTTTTTCTGCCGTCGTCAGTGTCCCCAGGTGTGTTTGAAGATGGTTGGCCCGCAAGAGCGTCTGTTTTAATAGTGTCGCTCAAACCGTTTGTGTTGAAAAACCTTGCAAAACCGGTTACATCCACGCCAGCCACTGTTTTGCCGAACATGGCGTTATATTCCTGCGAGTCATGACTGCCGAATCCCGCGCCGGCTTCTATGCCGTCAATATCAGCGGCTCTTTTTGTTATGATATTTATTACCGCCAAAAACGCGTCCTCTCCGTAAAGAGCCGCGCCAGGCCCGCGAATTATCTCAATCTTCTTAACATTATATAACGGTATATCGTCAAAAAAGAAGGCTGAGCCGCCATCGTACGGCATATTGAGAGAATGACCGTCGAGCATAACCTTTATTTTGTTGTCTGCGTCGCTATATCCTCTTGCGCCCATTAACACAGCGCCGAAACTTCCGGTTTTGATAATGTCAAAACCGGGAACTATCCGCATAATATCGGTTAAGTTTTCAGCCCCCATGTTCTCTATATCATTATCCGTAATTACAGTAATCATGGATGGAGCCGATTTAACATCCTCGGCCCTTTTTGAGGCAATATTTACAGTTTGAGATTGAGAGGAACCGGCGCTGTTTGTTGTTGATTCGCCTTCGTCCCGTCCATATAACAGCGCAGGGGCGGCAAACATAGCAATAATGATTGCCTGAAAACAGAGGCTTTTAACAAACATCTTTTTTAAATTAGAGGTTTGTTTATATTTTGGGGTTTTAAACCTGATCAATTTCGTTAAATCCAATCAAATAGATTAGTTATATTCGAAACATCATTTATAAACACACAGTTAATAAAATTAAGCAAACTGCATTTACAAATGTATTATTTTCGAAATGTGAGTTCAATAAAAAATAGCCGCCTATACAAAAGGACGCGCAATTTTAGTGTTTTTCCTTAATTTTTTCCAGGAAAAATTTATCTGGGAAGAAACCAATAGGAGGCTCTTCAGGTTCTGGTTTTATTGAAGGAACATCCCTAGTTGCTCCTTTGATTA
The DNA here is from genome assembly GCA_021777105.1 of Candidatus Anammoxibacter sp. Classification (GTDB taxonomy): domain Bacteria; phylum Planctomycetota; class Brocadiia; order Brocadiales; family Anammoxibacteraceae; genus Anammoxibacter_B. The sequence continues at coordinate 44,391 of JAIQZQ010000007.1, read as the reverse complement.
CAATAGGAAGCGTGGTTTCAATATCAGCATCGGCTACCGTGAACTTTATTATAGCCGCTCCCTTTCTCGCTATTTTTGCGCTTATGCGCAACCGTGCCACGCCAAGAACGTTTGTGGTAATTACTTCATCGGACAATCTTATTTTATTACACCCAAATACGCAACTAACTTCCACATCCGTCTTGCAGGCAATCCTGTCTTCCTTAAGAGCCCGAATCTCAATAAACTTAGTCTCACCGCTATTGATAACCAACCTGCCCGGCAAAGTATTTATAATGATAGGGCTCCCCCCGGCCTCGCATATGTCAAGAACATCGGGCTTTAACAGCAAATCTCTTGTCACGGTTTCAAACGCAGATAATGAAACAGTCTCAGAGCCTTTAATAAACCCCTCAATTTCAGCGCTTAAACTATAATCGCCCGGGTCAACCTGAAAAAAGAATTCGCCGTCGTCCTCGGTTACACTGTTTTCAAGCGTTGTTTCCCCTCTTTTTAAACTTATCGCCGCTCCGCTTATATTTTGAGATAATTTTTCATCAATAACAGCCCCTTTTAAAAAACAAAAAACAGCCAGGGTGTTTTTTGATGAGCCGGATTGCGCGCCAATCGACTTTGCCGTCTGCCTGCCGTTATTGCTCGTGGTCACCGGGACAAGCGAGATGTCGTTTGTTAAAAATTCAAGACTCTTAATCGTAACAGCGCTAAATATATCTCTAAATCCATTTTTGGAAGCGGACAAGTTGTAATCGCCCGCCGGAGCTTCAATAAAAAACGCGCCGTCACGGGAGGTGGATAGCTTTCCAATTACAATGCCGGCCTGAGTTAAACGCACCTCTGAGTCCTTAATCGGCCTGTTGGTCGATTTGTCGGTCACAATACCCCTAATGGTTCCTGGCAAGGCTGATTGCGCCATGACTTCAAAACCGGAAAACCCGGTTAAAACCGAAAACATAAGCGCCGCCGCTATTACTGTAATATAATGTTTTTTTCTATCCATTATTAAACTATTATCCTGTTTCTTATTTTATCTGCTTACTCTAAAGTCAATGCTTCCGTCCAGATCCTTATCTTTTAGAATTACCTCTTTAGCCTTGCTTATATTTTGTGTTTCACTAAAAAATTGTCTTTTAAAACCTGAATTTGGGCTGAACACCAATATATTATAACCGCCCGGAGGAAGACAAAGTTCATAGAGTCCCTGTGAATCAGTCTTATCAACAGCCACCCATTGTTTATCGCCCTCGGACTTGAACGCGTGAACATCTATGCCTACAACCGAGCCAAAAAGTTCACTAACCCTACCTGCTATACAAAATCCAGTGTTTAGCTCAAAGTCTACTGATTCTGTTTCCGATGCGTTTACATTAACGGCAGTCGCGGAGCCGGAAGTCAACACATCGTCAAAGAATTTGTCTATATACGGCGTTGTTGTGCCTTCTGACGAGGTAAACACCCTATAATTGCCGGGTGAAACGCTAACGTTGTATTCGCCGTTATTGTCTGTAAATGCCGAGCCAACAGCCAGACTGGAGTCAAAATCGAACACGTTTATCCTTATACCTTCCAGCGCGTTGTTATTACGGTCCAGCACTGTTCCGGTAATATCTCCCCGCCCTTTTGAAAGGACGATATCGTTAATGCTTGTTTTGCCTGCCTTCGAAATCTCAATCAACTCGTCGGTAGCCTCATCAAGAAAATCCGTCCCCGCCGGGGCCTTAACATGGACGGTATAACTTCCGAATTTGACATTAATGCTAAATGCGCCGTTGCTGTCCGTGTTGCTGTTGTTTTGCCATCTATTTGAGGCAAACTCCAAAATGTTGACCTCTGCCCCCAAAACAGGAACGCCCTGATCGTCTTTTACAAAACCAACTATTGAAGCCTCTTTAGTTAATTTGAAATTCGCAACGCCGTCAACATCGTCAGTCACTATCACCGGAGAGGCCAGATTCTGATCTACGACGTTGTCAAAATACTGATCTAAAAATTCGGTGCCGGCAGCATTAACACGCGCAAGGTAAACGCCAACCGGAGCCTGAATAAAGTAGTTGCCAAACCCATCGGTTACGCCGTTGCCGACCCAGTTGTCGCGGTTGTTAAAATCGTAGGCATCCACTTTTATTCCCGACACAGGAGTGTTCGTATCCGCGTCAATTACCCTGCCGGCAATAACACCGCCTGATGAGAGCGTGAAATCAATGCCGGTTTGATCCGCATTCGCAATTCTTACCCGTTTAGCGCCGTCCCAGGTTGTAGAATCGTCAAAATATTTGGCGGCCATATCAAGCCCAAGCGGCGGCGACGCTTTAACTCTGTAATTTCCATTTTTAAGGCCGGAAACCGAGTACTGTCCCAAATTATCCGTTTTGACAAAATTCACAAACGCTTCTCTTTCAAACTCGTAAACATTTATTGAAACGCCTGTCAGAGGTTGCCCATTTCTATCTTTTACTTCGCCGCTCAATGACCGGCCGGTTGCCAACTCAATATCTTCAAGAGTTGTTGTCTTGCCGGCTTCAGTCGCCACAACAGATGCAAGGTCCCAGTTCTCCTTGTTATTATAAAACTCAGGGCTAATGCCGGTTGTGCCGTCAAGAGGCAATGCCCACACGCGGTATCTGCCTTCCGGAACGGTCACGCTAAATTCTCCGGCGGAATTTGTGACGCCGTCGTTTACAAACTGGCCGCTATCGTAATCGTACACTTTAATTTCTATGCGAGGCAGAGGTGTGCCGTCGCCGTCAATTACCTTGCCGCCTATTGTGGAACCATTGGTTGAAAGCCTGAAATTTATGTTATTAGCTTCGTTGTCCACATTAACGGCAACAGGCGTAGCCTTGTCCCAACTTACGGCGTTGTCGTAAAAAGATGTTGTAAACCTTGGGTCTATAGGCAACGCGGACACACGATATCTACCGGGCTGAGCCGCCAATTTGTATTTGCCGTTTTGGTCCGTTGATCCGATATTTATAAGGTCTTCAGTGTCAAAATCAAAAACAAAAATATCAACGCCTCTAAGCGGTTTATTTGAATCGTCCTTTACCTGCCCTGAAATAAACAGTCCCAGAGAGAGCTCAAAATCAATGCTTGCGGTATCTATTCCACTCTCAACCACCACTGATGTAGCGCTGTTCCAGCCTGACGCGTTATTGTAATATTTCGGAGTAAGAAGTCCTCCATCATCCACAGCCCTGATTTTGTAACTTCCAGGAGCCAAATTAATTAAGTATTTACCGTTAGGGCCGGTCTTTGCCTTGTTAATCCATTCATTTGTTTCGTCGTAAGCTATAACTGAAATATTAGCAACTGCCACGCTCTGACTCTGTCCCGCGCCTTTAGCTTTAATATTACCGGATATTGACCCGCCGGAAGATATGTTTATATCAATATTTGAAGTAATCTCCCCGTTTTTCGTTTCCACCGCAATTGCCTGGCTAAATGTGGCGGCATTGTCATAAAACAGACTGGGAAGATTATCTTCCGGGTCAAAGGCCCACACGCGATACAACCCCGCAGGCAAACCGGTTATTTTGTAATCTCCATTAGCCACCGTGACCGTGCCGTTTATGCGCAAGTTGCTTTCAAATTCAAACGCATGAACTTCAATATCGATTGCGCTCTGTCCGTCAACTGTTATCTTTCCTTCTATAGAACCTCCGCTGTCCAGCTCAAAATTTATCCCATCCTTTGTAACACCATCATTAACTTCAACTTTATCAGCGGAGTTAAAATCCTTATTGTCAAAGAATTTTCCGGCAAAACCCTGTTCAGAGCCGTCCGCGCCCACTTTGTAATCCCCCTTAGCAACCGGAATTGAGTAAAATCCGTTATCATCAGTCTCCGCAAACCTGGCCCAAACGTCCGATTCAAAATCAAATACATCCACAAGCGCCTCGCTCAAAGGATTAGTCCCGTCAGTTACAAATCCTGTTATAAAGCTTGGCTCGACAAGTTTAAAGTTGGCGGTTGGAGGATCATCGCCATCGGCAACCACCACCGGTGTCGCGTTATTCCAATCCTGATCGTCAAAATAAATTTGCGCAAAGTCTGTATCGTCAACATTAACGCCTATTTTGTATGTTCCAGAAACTAATGGTATTACATAATTGCCTTCTGCGTTTGTCACGCCTGAGCCCGCCCAATTTCCCGTATCAAAATTAAAGGCTTCAATCTCAATAGCATCCAAAGGCTTGTCTGAGCCGTCAACAACATTGCCGTTTATAAAGTTTTTTAACGAAAGAACTATCCTAATACTAAGGTCAATATCGCTAACAGTCACGCTTTGCGAATTCTCTTTAAAATTCGTGCCGTCCACGTTGACAGTCACATCGTAAGTTCCCGGCAACACAGGAATAACGTAGTTGCCGCCTTCATCCGTTACGTCAAAATTAACAAGTTTGCCGGTTTCAGGATCAAACGCGTCAACAAACATATCAGGCAAATTACGATTGTTATTGTCGACCACAAGACCTTCAATCTTTCTAACCGTAATTACAAAATCCAGATTGGTCACTTCGCTGCCGGCAATTGTCACACCTGAGGCAAGCGTGAAGTTTGCGCCGAATACAGTGATGGAAAAATCAAATGTTCCCGGAGGAACTTTGGTTTGGTAACCGCCGTTATTATCAGTTACAGCCGAAGCAATCTCGTCGCCAGTTCCAGAGTCTGATATCTGTATAATAGCGCTTGCAACCGGCGCCCCATTATCCTCCGTAACCCTTCCTGAAATGGAAACACCGTCGGAGATAATAAAATTAACGCCGCTTGCTGACAGAGAAGTAGTTACTTCAACTATACTTGCATCATCAAACGATGTTACGTTGTTAAAGAATTCCGGCTGGAAATTGGTGCCGGCCGTGTTTACGGCGACTTTGTAACTTCCCGGCGGAACTTCAATGCTGAAAACGCCTGCGTCGTCAGTTGTATCGCTTGCAATTAAATCCCCTGTTACAGCGTCCAATACGTCTATAAACATTCCAGCAACAGGGTTATTGCCCTCGTCAAACACGCTGCCTGAGATTGTTCCATTTTGCAATTCAGTTGGAGTCGGAGTTTCAGTCGGAGTCTCCGTTTCAGTTTCAGTTGGAGTCGGGGACGGAGTCGGACTTAAAGTCGGGCTCGGACTAGGCGATGGCGTTGGTGTCGGACTTGGACTTGGCGTCGGACTCGGGCTCGGGCTCGGTGTTGCCAATGCTTCGGCAACAATTATGTAAGCGGGTTTTATAGCCTTTACCCCTGAATTATTCAATTCAAGCGTCACATCGTAATTGCCCGGGGTCGTATAAGTATGCGAAACGGCAGTGTTGTTGCCCTGATTTGTGCCGCCATCCCCAAACGTCCATTTTCTTGATGATATAGAACCGGTTGAGCTGTCTGTAAAAACGACCGTAAACGGCGCAAAACCGCTACGCGGAGATCCTGTAAAGTCAGGCACGGGTTGCGGAGCCGGAGTCGGAGTCGCCGCGGGCGTAGGCGTAGGTGTTGACGGAGCCGGAGTTGATGATGTTCCGCCGCTGCTTCCTCCACCGCCACCGCCGCTTCCGCCATCGGAAGAAGATGATCCGCCATCGCTTCCGCCGGAAGACGAAGTTGTTTCCGCAAACCAATTGGTATTGTTGCCTGAGTCTGTTGAGTTGTCAGGAAGCATCTGCTGCCCGCCTGAAGCGTCGGAATCTTTCAGATCCAGATACGACAACGATTTTGACGCGCCTGTTTGCAAAGTAATGCTGTATTGAGTTCCGGACGTTCCGCTTCTTAGGGATAATAGATTACCTGACGCCCCGGTCAATGTCAGACTGTTGGAGATTGTTTGGGCTGAACCAGCGGCGAACGTCATTGTCGCCGCGCTTGAAGTGGTATTGATAAGATCGTAAAAAGTTGTATTGCCGGTTAGAGTTGTGGCGCCACTAAACACGACCGAACCGCTACCGCCTGAAAATGTTCCGGAATTTGTCCAGTTATTACCCACGGTAATTGTTCCGGTAGAGATGGAGAGTGTCCCGGAATTGTCTACGCTTCCGCCTGTTAAAGCCAGTTTACTGTTGACAATGCCGACTGTCGAACCTGAAGCCACTGATATACCGGCGGCGGCGTTAACGGCCTTGGCGTTAACAAACATTAAAGCCGTTAAGGCAATTAAAATCGTGAAAAAACTGTATTGATATTTTTTTACCATATTAAGAATTTATCTGAACCGTTCTAATGGATTTTGAATTTATATCATTAATTTTGCAGGGTTAAACGTTTTACAGCCAAATCCGCAAAACTTAAAACAACATAAACTATTGCTCCATAACGTTTTTTGACAGAAACTAGGAAGGTTGAATTATATCAAAAAAGAATCAATATACAAGTTAAAAACACGATCGCCCTACTTTTAACAGTACCAACGGCACGTTAATACATGTTGCAAACACGAAACACGAGCAGTATACAAATGCGAACAAAAAACAGCCACTACCAATTAAAGCCCGACGAAGTACAACATACTGTATGTTACAATTAGAGCTTGACATAGAAAAACAAGCGCACATAAGGCTCCTATTCTTATCAAAAGCGAAAAAGTCTGCAATGGAATGTCAAAATGAAGATACCCGGAAAGAATATGGTCTAAATGTGGGATTTTACAAAACAGATTGTTAAAAAAGCGGGGGGGGGTTTAAAGCGCATGGTTCCTAATACAAAAAAATACGAGCGGATATTTTAAAAAAAGCTTGATATGGTTTGCGGCAAGCCGCATGAGGCAACTTTCCGCAAACCATTCTGCTTTACGCCCTTCCCAGGAATTCGCCTGTTCTGGTGTCGACCTTTATAGTCTCTTCATTATTTATAAAAAGCGGCACTTTAACCACAAGGCCGGTTTCCAGCGTGGCCGGTTTAAACACATTTGTCACAGAATTGCCTTTAACGCCTGGGTCGGTTTCGGTTATCTTTAAAATCACGGATGCCGGCAAACTGATGCTTACAGGGTTACCCTCCAGAAAAGAGACGTCAATCGCCATATTCAAAGGTATAAACTGGATTGCGTCGCCTACCACTTCATTTGACAGCAATATCTGCTCAAAACTCTCATTGTCCATAAAACAGTAGTGTTCACCGTCCTGATAAAGATACTCCATCTCCTTGGTTTCAAGGAACACATCCTCTATTTTGTCCATTGACCTGAACCGTTTATTCACCACGTTCCCCTGTTTCAGGCTTTTCATGGCCACCTGCATGCATGCCCGCCCCTTGCCCGGCGTAACGTGTTGAAAGTCAGACACCGAATAAAGCTCGCCGTCAACCTTTATAATTAATCCTTTTCGCACTTCCGTCGCGCTTATCAATTTATCCCTCCTGTTAAATTTAAAAGAAATTTGTTGTGAAAATTGGGAAAACAGCGGGACACCCTAATATATTCCATGAATTCACCCCTTAATTTAGAAATTCCATCATCACGGAATCAGCTACGTAGAGCCCCTTTTCCGTAAGAGCCAGCCTGTTGTTTTTATGTTTTACAAATCCCTGCTTTTCAAGATTCGAAATACCGTCTGAGTACAGCTCCTCAAAGCTATATCCCGTCTGTTTAAGGAACCTGCCGGCGGAAATGCCCGCAATCATCCTTAACCCCATTATAATAGTTTCGGCAGCATGCTCTTTTGGCGGCAAATGCTCCTGAAACGCAGTAATCCTGTTTAACGAATCAGCGTTTTGTATATATTTCTCAACGCTTTTTTCATTTGATTTGCGGCTGCCTTTAATAAATGAAAAAGCCCCGACGCCTACACCTATATACCCCATATTTTTCCAGTATGCCATGTTGTGCGCTGATTTTTTCCCGTTTTTTGCAAAATTGGATATTTCATAATGATCAAAGCCGGCTTTTCTTAATAAATTTATTGTTAATTTGTACATTTCCAGTTCCGCTATTTCATCAACAGGCTTAATTTCGTCGCATTGCAGCCTATTTTTCAGAGCAGTCCCATCTTCGTAAGTTAACGCATAAGTTGATATATGATCAGGGTTTAACTCTATGGCGGCTTTTAAATCATTTTCCCACTCTTCAACGCTTTGGTAAGGCAGCCCAAATATCAAGTCCAGATTTATGTTCTCAAAACCATTGTTTCTAAACAAAGAAAATGTTTCAAATATAGCGTTTGCGTCGTGAATCCTGCCAAGCTGTTTTAGATGCCTGTTGTTAAATGATTGAGCGCCGAAACTTATGCGGTTTACAAGGTTCTCCTTTAAAATCGCCGCCTTTTCACTGTTAACTGTTCCCGGGTTTGCCTCAATTGTGTATTCAACCAAATCCCTGTTATCAACGCGGCATTTAATCAACCCCAGCAGTTTGGTTAACTGCTTTTCATTAAGGGCTGTCGGCGTGCCCCCGCCAATGTATATCGTCTTAAACCGCCGCGACTTTAAAACCGCCCGGTCCATCTCTTTTTCAAGAGCTTTCAGATAATCATCCGCCAGGCCCTCTTTATACGAAATTGAATTAAAATCGCAATAAGCGCACTTTTTTACGCAAAACGGCGTATGGACGTACAACGCGTCAATATCATCAATCCCGTCTCTCGTCATTTTTTATCCCGGTATTTGAAAGAAGGCGAAAGCCTCCCTCTGCCCGTTTTTTGATTTTGCCTTTTACTTGCCCGGTTTATCCAAGTCAAACACTCCCCGCCTTAACCTCATTCTCAATAATTGACAAGTAGTAGTCCAGGCGAACATCAGGGTTGCTCAATCCATTGCCAAACTCTTTTGTGAAATCGTTGTATATAAGTTTAACCGGTATCTCTTTTATCCTGAATTCCATCTTCCACGCCTGAATCCACACCTGGAGCGGCATTCCATAACCAGGCGTCGTTAAATTTGTTTTCTTTAACGCGTTTGTTGAATAGGCCTTATAACCGCAGAAAGTGTCCGTTAAGCCAAAATTTGTTATATCGTTTATCTTTGAGGTTATTTTTTGATTAATGGAAAATCTGTCCGGCGGCACATGCTCAATGCCGCCTGAATAATTAAGGTAACGCGACCCAGACACAATATCCCATTTGGGTATCTCATCCATAAAAGAAGGTATCTGATCACTTAAATGTTGCCCGTCGGTGTCCATTGTTATGATAAAATCATACCCTTTGGCAATTCCGTATTTAAACGAATTTATCAACGTTTGGCCGTAACCCTGATTACTTTCATGATGTATTTTATACACATCCTTAATTGATGATAGTATATGTTTAGTATTGTCCGTGGATCCGTCGTCAACAACAAGGATATCCACTGAATAATCTTTGGCCCCGGACACAACAGATTGAAGATCATCTTCCTGATTAAAAGCCGGCAGCACAAGAAGATATTTGTTTTTCACAAAATTGTTCCCTATTTAATAGCGCAAATAATGTTCAAGCCTGACGTAACTCGTTTAACGGCAAATCTTTCAGATATTTAAACGCCATAGCAAGCAAAGTTAAAAATTTGACCGGATATGATATCAAAATACCTTTTTATTTACAACTGATTTGTATATGGATGGAATTGATAAAAAAAACGCAAAAATATACTCAAAAGCATCAGGTTTTCGAAATTAGCCAATAAATAAAAGGCTAAAGCCTAAACTCCGGCAGGCAGAGGTTGTTGGAATTTACCCTTTAGGGTTTTATTTCATTGCGTTTGAATATAATAATACGCAAATATTATTTTCCAAAAACCTGATTTATTTGACTATAATTGCAATAGTTTTGCCCATAAAGCAATTATTTTTTCTTCCTGGATTTGCTTTTTGAAAGCGCCAGCCAGATGATAAACAAGCCGACAGCCGCCCCGCCGCAAATAATAACCAGCTTCATGTTCCCCTCTTTGCTGAAATGCTTGCTGGCGGAATTTATAGCCTTGTTGGTCGCAAAGGCATTGTCAACCGCACATAATAAAACCGCTAAACAACAAATAATTTTTGACCACATTTGCCCCCCTCCATATAAAGGGTTCGGAAAGAAATAACAAAATATAAAAAAGGATGTTTTCTATTATATAATAAATAGAGCTTCCGTCAAAACGGTGTTTTTGTTATTTTCCCTAACCCTTTTAACCAAAACATTCCGGCAACCGATCCCGCCGCGTAATAAATAAAGTCTGTCCAGTGAAAAGACGAGCCTATTAATATATGCCCTATATAAAAACCGCGCACAAATTCCAAAACCGGATTATGCGAAAGCTGCAACACCTCCAAAGCGCAAGTTGCCGATAAAACAACCGCCGCAATAACAACAGGCCTGGTTTTGCTTAAAAACAATGAAAGCAGCAGACACCAGAATATCTCGTAAAATACCCCGCATAACGAATCGCTAACCCAGCCCATCCACGGCCCAGCGTAAAACTTGCAATAAATACCCGCGGGAATAACAAAAAACAGCGAAATAACGCGCAACGCGTCTATATTGTTAAATTGTGACTTTTTTTTCATATTCTTTGCCTATCTGTGAATATACAAGGTTTTCAAGAGATTAAATTCGCCTATGTTTTCTTTAAATGCTAAAAAAATAAAACCCTAAAGGGTAAATTCCAATAAACCCAGCTTGTTGGAGTTAATGCTTTAGGCTCTTACAGCGGCAAAACGACTAACATGTTGCCGCCAATTCCATAAGTTGTTGTATTTCAACAGCTTACAACCCGTTGAAAGCGGCTTTTTTGATAAACTTGTCTTAGAAAAAATTTAGATTCTTACTACGTAATTCTGAGGATTTATCTCTCAGAATGAGTAGAAAGCCTTATATATCAATGGGTTACGGTTACGAGATTAGAGTGACTAAAGTGATCTAAAGTTTCGGAATATTTTTATATATAGAGCTTCCGCATAAACTTTAATTTATAGAATCAAAAGCAATTTTAGCCACAAAGACCCAAAGGCACGAAGAAAAGCAAAAACTTTGTGATTATTTAAAAATTTTGAAATTTGTAAAATGAAGATGCAATGTGCATGTTTGATCGCTTTGGCACAGGGAAATCCTTATTTTTGTAAAAACAATCCGCCATTTTACAAAATACTATTCTTATTTTTAGAATTAACGTCTTATTTTATAACAACTTATGTAGTTTATGCGTCAGCTCTATATACCAGACTCGCCACCTTTGGTGGCGAGTTAAACGTTTGGCTCTGGAAGCAGCCATTGCGCTTTATTAGTAAGATTAACTGAGTTTTAATGCTTACGTCTTCACCACCGCCTGCGGCGATGGTTTTAAAATAAACAAAATACCGAAACTTTAGTCACTTTTTACTTTAGATCACTTTAGTCACTTAAAAAACGAGTAAACATCTAAACACAGTTTAAACCAAAAATATTTCAAATATCTTTGCCTAACCTTTTATCCATTAACAAATTACAAAAATCTTATGCTTTTGAGTATAGTTAGTATATAGGAACAACCGGCCGTTATCAAATATCTATATGGAATTTATATTGAAATACCGGGCAATCGGGCCGTATAATTTACGATTTGTTAAATTGATTAATTGACGTTAACTTGTAAAAAAGATTCATGGAGCGCAAATGGCCTCGTACGATGAATATCTGGCCGCTTTAAACAAGCTGGACAATAAACAATTTAAGGAGTTTACCGGTTATTTTCAAAACTTTAAGTTTAAAGAGCGTAAAAAATACGCCTTGTTCCTGTCGGTCCGCAAACAATACGACACCATGGCAAGCAAATTACTGAACATTAAGTCGGAAGCCGAAAGAAAGAACGACGCCAAGGACGAGTATTATGACCGAATAGCGCACAAAATTTTAAAGAAACCTTACATAGACAAAAAACCCGCGCCTTACTCACGTTACACCAAACAAAAATTGCCCGCGCCCGAGAATTTATCGTGGCGCAAAGTCTTGCTGTCAAAACGCCCGCTCATCATTTACGGCATAGCCTTTGCCGTAGGCGTAGTCATAATGGTGGTGAGATTAATGCTCATGTAAGCCGGTTACTGGATACTAGATGCTGGGTACTTGATAAAAGCAAAAGCGATGCTGGTTACTTGATGTTGGATAGAAACGCAAAGCGCGCGACTCGTTACAAGGCTCCTGCCTTGTAACGCAATGTCCAAAGAGGCTCCGCCTCATATATAAATTATGCCCTGAAAGGGCTAAACAATTAACATTTTTTTAGGAGCAAAACAGATGGACAACGCTGAAAAAATAATGAATGATCCAAACACATACTGCCTTAACATACCAATAAAGTTAAAAAACCAGCTTGGCTGCGACTCCGTGCAGGACTATATAGACAGACTCCTGATCCCTTCTTTTGCCGGCAAAGGCATAAAAGTCGAAGTAGTGGATATATCCGAAACGGAAGTTTACGCCCTTGCCCTTAAAAAAGCGGTCGAATACGCAAAACTGACATACCAGAACGCTGAAGTTGAAAATGACGAAGTAAAAAGCGTAAGACTCTTCACAAGAGATTTCGAGCTTGCCAAATCAACCGAAGCCGTAGAGTTCGTAAGGGTAGTAAGAGTTCTGGAAGACAAAGACAACCTGCTTCAAGACAACGCAAACTTCCAGCACGGGAAGCTTTATTAAGAGCGAAGAGCATGGCGCAATGCCTGAAAACTATATTATTTTTATTTTAGCCAATTGCCAACTGTTTTCAACTTTTATCTGTGAAATCCGTGGTTGCGTTTTTTTATTGATGGATTAGCTTCGTTTAACCCATCCTACATTCTTGACCGGTTTATCCGGGTTAAGGAACTTTATATATGATACTTACAAAATTACTAGGCGAACTTTTATGCGATTTGGGTTATGTCACTAAAAAAGACCTGAAAAAAGCGGTAAAAAAGCAGAAAAAGTTAATAGAAGAGAAAAATCTTCCCGGCCGGGTGCCACGAACCAGCCTGGTTTCAAAGGCGCGGTCAGAGGTTGACGAGGCGCCGGTGTTGGGAAAAATAATGGTTCAAATGGGTTGCCTCAGGAAGGAGGAGCTTGAAAACGCTCTTAAAGAGCAGGACAAGATGCTTGAATCGTACAAAACGCTTGAAAGCAAAAAGCTGGGATCGGTGTTAGAGGAGTGTTATATAATTAATTCAACCCTTAACATTGCTGAAGTGTTAAACAGGATAATGAATTACGCAAACAAAGTGACGGGGTCCGAAGCGAGCACGCTAATGCTTCTAAACGACGCGACCGGCGAGCTGGTGTTTAGCGTTCCCACAGGAGAAAAAAGCGAAGAGTTAATGGATGTGCGTATACCTCCCGGCAAAGGCGTGGCCGGCTGGGTTGTTGAGAATGATAAACACGTCCTGATCCACGATGTTAAAAACGATCCTCGATTTTACAACTCTGTTGACAACCAGAGCGGTTTTGAAACGAAATCCATACTCTGCGTCCCGCTTAAGGCAAAATCAAAGATGATTGGGGTTCTTGAAGTCATAAACAAAGCGGACGGTACCGCTTTTACCGATGAGGACGCAATGTTCCTTAAAATATTCGCCAACCAGGCTGCTATGGCGATTGAAAACGCCAGGTATAATGAAGAGCTGACTAAACATATGGAATACCTGGAAGAGATAGTTAAAGAGCGAACCGCCGACCTGGGAAAAGCAAATGAGGAGTTGAAGAGAGAGATAGAGGAGAAAAAAAGGGCTGAAAAGGAGATAATTAAAGCCAAGAACGAAGCAGAGGCCGCAGACCAGGCTAAGACAATCTTTCTGGCCAACATGAGCCACGAATTGCGCACGCCGTTAAACGCTATTATCGGCTACTCTAACCTGATGAAACTTGACGAGAAAATAGATAAAAGCAACCAGAAGACATTGGGAACTATTGAGAAATGCGGCAATGATTTGCTTGATATGATTAACGACATACTCGACATCTCAAAAATTGAAGCCAACCGCATAGAATTAAACCCGGTTAATTTCAATTTAATAGCATTGATCGAGCATCTAGCCAATTTATTTGGATTAAAATGCAATCAAAAAGGACTGAAGCTTAAGGTATCTCTATTTACCAATGATGACAAGGTCTTAGTTTATGGAGACGCCAAGATGTTAAGGCAGGTTTTAATTAATCTTCTGGCAAACGCGGTTAAATTTACCACAAAAGGCTATGTTAAATTATCGGTTGAGAAGAAAGGCGACGACGATTATCTTTTTTCCGTATTTGACACCGGAGCCGGCATTGAATTAGGGGCTCAAGGGTTCATTTTTGAGCCGTTCAGGCAGGCTGATCAGGGCAAACATCACGGAGGAACCGGTCTTGGCCTCTCAATATCAACTAAACAAGTCGAAATTATGGGCGGCGATTTACAAGTCCATTCCGACATAGGAAAGGGGGCGTGCTTTTTCTTTACCATAACTCTTAAGCAGGGAAAAGAGGGAAACATCGCGGGTTTTTATAAACAAAACACGGCTCCCGGCAAAAAGGATGGTTTTGACGGCCCGTTGCTAAAACAACCGTGTTTAAGCGCTGTAGTCGCGGATAAAGACAAAGCAGACCGCGAGACGCTTTCCAATATCCTGTCGAAAGCAGGTATAAAATCAGAAAAAACAGGCAACAAAAAGGATATTATAAAGAAAATACGAAAAACAAAACCGTCAGTGGCTTTTATTGATTATAAAATGCTTGCGCCGGACGGTATTGAGCCGGTTAAAAGCATTAAAGATGAGTTTGAAGGCAATACAAAAACAGTGATCGTTACAGATTCAGCCGCGGAGCCTGAAACCGAGAATGCAATAAATTCTGATTGCGACGGCATCGTCAGCAAACCTCTCATATCTGAAAACATTTACGACTGCCTTAGCGATCTTTTTGACGGCGAAGACGATGACAAAAACGAAGAAGAGGGGATCCTGAAAAGCGCGGATTCAGACACGGAACCTGAGACAAAAATTGTAACAGACTCTGCCGGCGACGACGGTAAGCCCCTTGAAGCTGAAATGATCTACGAAAGTCTCAGCGAACTTTTGGACAACGACGAAAAAGAAGAAACTCTGAAAAGCGGGAACGCGACAGAGTTTGATAATAACCTTATTTCTCAAATGATTGAGGACGCCAAATTTAATAGAATAACAGAGATTGAAACACACATAAACACTATTGAAAAAAAGGGATCAGGCAATGCGAAATTCATATCAAAAATCCGCGAATGTCTTGAAAGTTATGATATGGAAGGCATTTTAAATGTACTGAAAGGTTTATAAGCCAGCAAATTCCTGAAGCAGCAGAAAACGGCCAAAGATATCCCCATCGTCTTTGTAACTGCCAAAAACGAACATGGGCATATTTTGTTCAGGCTTTTAAACTTGGCGGCCTTGATTATATAACCTTCACACGTCACAAAGCTCATTTAAATCTATTGATTTTGCATTTTCCGATATTTCTTTTATTAAATCTCATTGCTCATCCTTGCTATTTTTACACTCCCAATTCTCTATGCCCCCCCCCATGCCATAATTCTAATCTTTTGCGGCAGAAACTTTATTTCTTAGGTAATAAAATAGAAATCCGTATTCTGTGTTAAGCAGTGAAATAGCGACTTCACCAAGGCTATTTAATTTTCTAATCACAAAACTAAACACAAATTATATGTATAAATGAACACTGAGCAGCTTGCCTGCTCTAGCGAGAATTATGCGCATACGGGATAATATTATCGTAATTATTTACTAATATTTATTTATCTTATTTATTATTCATAATAGATAATTATGTATTATTTATATACTAATATTATATGCCATATTCTCTTTTAATATAATGACTTATATTAATATTAGTATAATTTATTAGATATTTATTTGTATATATTAATTATTATTAATCTAACAAATTTAAATAATTTTATAATAAATATTCCTTGTTTTATCCGATATATTGTGTATATTAAAAAATGCTTTATGTTTTTCTTTTTCTTATTTTTCAGAAAGAAGACTTAAAAAACCAATTACAAGATGCCGGTTACCACGGAATTTCGTCACACGAGATCAGCGGTTATGGAGAAGCCACACAGGACTGTTAAATTGCAATACAGATCAGCTGTTTTTGAATAAAGGGCAGGATTAGAGTTGAAGGTTAAATATTTTTCAGTTCTATAACATTTTTAATCCCAGAGGGCTATGCCAAGCCTGAGTTAAGCGGAAGATACCGGCTAAAAGCCGGGCTCTTCCAGCTTCTACTCATCGTTATCCTCGAAGGGATAACCCAAACATTATTCCCTTCGAGGATAATTCACGCTAGAGCAGGCAAGAAGCCAAGCGCTAATTCAGCCGGCAATTTAGGCTTGCGATTTATCCAATCGCCCTTAGTTGAATATCCTCGATTTATAAAGACTTATGACTAAAGATATATTAGTAATTGATGACGACAAAGATATACATGGCTTATTCCATTCTTCAATAGGCAAATCACATAACATTGAATTTGCATTGACAGGCAAAGAAGGAATTGAAAATGTAAAAAAAACCTTACCCGGCATAGTTTTTTTAGACCTTCATCTTCCGGATCTTGACGGTATAACGATATTACGCAAGTTATACAACAGCCACCCGGATGTGAAATATTATCTTATAACGGCTTTTTATAACGAATTTAATGAAAAGATACAACTTGCGGCAAAAGACGGCATTGATTTCAATGTGTGCAAAAAACCTATAACACCGAAACAAATCCGTAAAGTTATAGATAGTAACTTTATGGAAAAAAGGCAACCACATTTTCAATTATTTGTGGCATCAGACGCTATTAGCTCAAAAAAAGCTTATCAGGACTTATTAGAAATTTTCGAGAGCCAACAATTAAGCGATTACAAATTAGAAGTAGTTGATGTTATTAAAGAAAACGGCTTATCAGAGAAATACCATATTATTGCAACTCCCACTTTAATTGCTAATTGCGGCGGAAATGAATTAACTATTATTGGAGATATGCAAAGAGTTGAAAAGCTTTTAAAAGAGTTAAGTTGTTTTTAATATTTTTATCTGTTTTCTTATTTCCACGCGCGTCATAAACGCAACACAAATGTTGTGGATGATATACTCAAAAGCATTAGGTTTTGAAAATTAGTCAATGAATAAAAGGCTAAAGCCTAAACTCCGCCAGTCAGACGTTGTTGGAATTTACCCTTTAGGGTTTTATTTCATTGCGTTTGAATATAAGCATACGTAGATATTATTTTTCGAAAACCTGAATTGTTAGAGTATATTTACAAAAATTGGAATATCAAGTTAAACAGTTGAATTGGAATAACGGCGATTTCTTTAACGTAACTTCAACTAACAGGAGCAACAAACAATATGGCAAATAATGCGATAACCGAAATCCTTGAATTGTGTTTGTCTATAGACCAAAAAACATCAGATGTTTATCAAAATTTTTGCAAACAGTCTAAAGAAGAAAATTTAAAATTGTTTTGGCAGGATATGATTAACGCTGAAGAAAACCACATTCTGTATTGGGAAGACACTATTAATCTAGTAAAAGATGAGGGGCTTTATAATGTCTTTGAAAAACCTAATGAAGTTATAGCGGAATTGACAAAAATAAATGAACGAAGCAATGATATCGTTAAACAAAGCAATAATGTCTCGGATATCAGCACGTTCTTTATTCTGGCTTATCGCCTGGAGTTTTATTTGCTCCACCCGGCATTTGAAACTTTGTTTTACTTTGTGGAAAAAGACTTAAAAAATAAATTGCCGGGAGATAGTTATAAAGAGCATATAAATAAATTTGTTCTTTTTATTAATATGTTCGGCATATCGAATCCTGAGTTTGAGCTCACCGCGGATGTAATTAAGTGGATGTGGAGAAACAACAGGCGCCTGGCAAAAAGGCTATATGACATTAAAACTTTAGAAGGTTTGATACCAATATGCGCTTCTTGTAAAAAAATACGCGATGATAATGGTTTTTGGGGTCAGGTAGAATCTTATATTAAAGAGCGCGCGGATGTAGACTTTACTCATAGTGTTTGTCCTGAATGTATCAAAGAACTCTACCCTGAAGTTTGCATTGCCGGCACATAAATAAACGCCGACAACAAGAAGCGTCGCGTCTGCGCCACAGAAAGTTTTAATCATACGCTCTATTTTTTCGTTTTGCTTTTTTTGTTTTCCATACTTAAAACCTTCTCTGCAATAATACGGCTGGTTACCAATCCATCTATGACATTGCCATTGCTTTGTTTAAGCCTTTTTAGTACATACTGCAAAGGCTCGGCTTTATGGCTTGAGCCGCATGCCGTAATCAAAATAAAAGGCTTGTTATCAAGGTCTGCGTCTTTTTGCATAAATTGCTCAAACGAGCAAATATTTTGTGTGAAAATTGAACAATATAACCTTGCCACGTCGAAAAGATCCTTTAAACCTATTGATTTTGCATTTTCCGCTATCTCTTTTACTAAATCTACCTGCTCATCCTTGCTATGTTTAAACTCCCAATTCTCAATAGAGCCCTCCATATCATCACTCTGATCTTTTGGGGCAAAAACTGTATTTCTCAGGTAATGAAATAGAAATCCGTATTTTGTGTTAAACGGTGAAAACGAAACCTCGCCAAGGATATTTAATTTTCTAATTATATCACTAAGCCCCATGTCGCCGACAAAAGCGGGGAAACCTTTGCCAAAAAAGTTTCTTATGACATTTTCGACACCAAGCACAACTATGTCTGATTTACAGATGTGGTAATTAAATTTAAGCCTGTGCACAGTCACAATACGCTGCTTAACCAAATGTTCCATTTGTTCGTAATCATTTATCTCTATTTCAGGCAAATGATACATATTTGTCACTGTAACATTGGGCAGTAAATTTAAAAGCGGCGCCATTGAGTGGGCGGGCGAAAGCTCAACCAAATTTCTGCACCTTAGAGCAATTGTGGGCATAACTTCTATTTGCAGATTTGTATGCGCAAGGTCGTTAATCAAACATGATATGCATGATATTACATTATTGCCGTCGGACCCGGCAATTCGTAATGTTGCATTAGCAGGTCCATTATTGATCCTTTTGAGGCCTGAGCCTTGATTGCGTTCTCTTTTTTCTATTATTTCAGGTATTGCATTAGATAAAAGCTCTGAAGAGTGCATTCCTATTTGCTCAGAGTATGAGTTAAGATGGGTATCTTTGCTTTTTAATACAATTGCTTGTTTTAAATTATATGTTTTTTTTAAATTTTCTTCTAAAACATTGTCCCTCTCGTCCGCCGCTTCAATTCTTATAGGATAGTGTCTATCCCATTTCTTAAACGATCTGGAAATCTGAGCTTGGCTTACCTTTAATTTATCAGCAAAATATTGTTGCGATTTAAACTCCGGCCAATTCTGAATAATAAGCTCTGCCATTTCATTGTTAAGTTGTAGTTTTGATTTATTCTTTTTCATAAAAGAAGCGCTCCGTTTTTATTAATTTTAAAACTGACAGCAAGTTATTTGCATAATATTATAGCTGCTATTTAATAAAATTTGTTAATGTTATTTTTTATTCATTTTATTTAATAAAGTATGATTTAAATACGGTTAAATATATAACATAAGCTTCATAAATACAATATGTTATATTATATTAATGTATAGTTTATAATATATGTTTTTTATTATATCAATTTTTATTAATATAATAAATACAAATAGCGCTGTAATAAATATTCTTTGTTTTAGACAGAACCTTATGTATATTTAAAAAAGGGAATATTTTTTGTTTTGATTATTTTGTTAGTTTTTAGAAAGGAGACACAAATGAAGTTAATTAGAGCTATTGTAAAACCTGAAAAAGCTATTATTTTAAAAGATCAATTACAAGAGGCCGGCTACCACGGAATTTCGTCAAAAGAGATAAAGGGTTATGGAGAAGCCAAACAGGCTATAAAACTGCAATACAGGTCGGCGGTTTTTGAACAAAGAGACGATGCGGTTAGCAGGACTGAATTAGATCTGGTTGTCTCTGATGACAACCTGGCGGATGTAATAAACGCTATTAAAAATACCGGGACAACCGGCGAAGGAGGAGACGGCAGAATATACACGATACCGTTAGACGACGCAATCCATATTGAGTCGGGAACACAGCATGTTGGAAACGTAAAAGAAAAAGAGATACAAGATATTTGATTATTGTCGCTCCCCCAGCTACGATAATCAAACACATGAGTTAAGTGGAAGGGCATGGCTCAACAGGCTGGCCTTCTCCGCTTATACTCATTGTTATACACTTAAAAGCATTAGGTTTTCGAAATTAGTCAAGGAATAAAAGACTAAAGCCTTAACTCCGGCAGGCAGAGGTTGTTGGAATTTACCCTTTAGGGTTTTATTTCATTACGCTTGAATATAATAATACGTAAATAGTATTTTTCGAAAAGCTGATTTTTTTGACTATACTTGAAATAAATAACAATATGCATATTTATTTTAGCGATACCGGATGCCCATCTATTTGTTATAATATCATCATGTGGAGATTTGTTTTCATCTACACTCGCTGAGATAGATTTAACAACTGTGATAATAGAATTACGCAAAGTTGCAAGTCCACGATTTAAAACAAAATCCCCTGTATAACAGCTATGTGAGCCTGAACCGTAACGCCCCAAAGATAACGCGCTTGTTTTAGGCCTTTACACTATTTTAATATAAACGTAAAATAGACGCTTTTCGCCTGTTTCAAACAGAAATACGCGTAAAATTTATTAAATTACTCTTTTAGCCCCCAGGGCATAATTCTCCCCTCAGGGGATAATTCTCACTAAGGCAGCCAAGCTGCCAAGTGTTCATTTATCACTAGAGCAGACAAGCTGCTCAGTGTTCATTTATCATTAAATGTTTATAAAATAAAAGTTATGGAACCAATTGTATCAATGAAAAATGTTTCAGTATTTGCCGGCGAGAAAAATATTCTTGCAAATGTCACTTTTCATGTGGAGGAAGGCGAAAAAGTCTTCATAATGGGAGGCGACGGATCAGGCAAGTCAACAATACTGAAAGTATTAGCAGGTTTAATAAGTTATCAGGAAGGCGACGTGAATGTTTTTGAGAAAAACATGAAAATGTTGCCCCGAAAAGAGATGTTGGAAGTTAGAAAGAAACTTGGGTTTGTCTTTCAGGAAGGGGCGCTGGCGGCAAGTTTAACCGCATTGGAGAATTTAATGTTGCCGTTGCGGTATCATGCCGTATGCGACGGTAAATTAGTCCCCAATATGGCGCTGGAACTTTTGGCTATGGTGGGTATGCAGGATTACAAAGACCATTTCCCTATAGATTTAAATCTTGGGATGAAGAAGAAAGTCGGGATAGCAAGAGCTCTGGCGTTAAGCCCTAAACTTGTTTTGTATGACGACCCTTCCCTGAATTTGTCCGGACTGCCCAGAAGAAAGCTGGAGGAGCATATAATATGGTTGCATGATAGACTGAAAATTACGACGATAATAGTGACAAGCAATCTTCAATTTGCTAAACGCGAGGCGGATAAAATTATTATCTTAAATAAAGGCGAGGTGATAGCCTTTGGAACAATAAATGAGTTTGAGACAGGCACTGATGAAAAGATAAAGAATTTCCTAGTCACCGGAAATCTGACAAAGATATTTTAAAATAATGCCTGAATTGATTTAAGCAGAAGGTTCTTTTCGGGTTTTAAACATTGTTATCCCCAAAGGGGAGAAATTAATATAAATTATTTAGAAAGAGGGAAATTATGGAGAATTTTGTTTGGGATGATAAATATGCCGTAGGCATTAAAGAGATCGACGAGCAACACAAGAAATTAGTTGAATTGATTAATGATCTAAATGAGGCAATATATACAGGGCAGGGGTGCCAAAAGTTAGAAACGGTTTTTAAAGAAGTAATAGACTACACTATAACACATTTCTCTTTTGAGGAAGACCTGTTAAGGTCTAATGACTACCCCGATATAATGGCGCACGAGAAAAAACATAAGGAGCTCACTAAGGAGGCTATGGACCTGCAAGAACAGTTTGAGGGCGGCAACTTTCTTATCACAATGCAGGTGATGAACTTCCTGAAAGATTGGCTGGTTACTCATATTCTTGAAATTGACAAAAAATATGAGACTTTTTTAAAAGATAAAGGGGTTACTTAAACAACAGGTTTAGCTTTAAGAAGATGCAGAAAGTCCAGCTGGACGGGTTTGTTCTGTTTTGCCTCGCCGTTAAAAAGGTTGGATATTCCAACGCCAATGAGCCTTACGCCTTTGCCGGAAAATTCCGCGCAACAAACGGATTTAAGCTTTTCCATAGCAATGGGCAATATTCCACCTGCGGAGGAGAAGCCGCCGGCTTTGGTGACGCTTCTTGCAACCAGCTGAAAGTCGCTGAATTTAACCTTCAATGTAAGAGTTTTGCCTTTTGCCGAATGCTTTTCAAGCCTGACAATCAAGTCCTCCACCAAAGTCTCCAGTTCTTTAACAAGAGGCTTTCCGTATACCAGATCCGATTGAAAAGTATTCTCAACGCTCACGGATTTTCTCTCCCTGCATGGATGAACCGGCCTTGCGTCCTCGCCCCTGATGATGCAATATAGATGTTTCCCCATCTTGCCGAAATGCGAAACGAGAAAACTCTCGCTTTTAGCGAGCAATTGCGAGCCAACCTTAACATCCAGGCTCTCCAGACGTTTTTGAGTTACCTTGCCCACTCCGGGAATCTTGCGCACATCCATGTTCAGCAAAAACCGGGGGGCATCTTCCGGAGTTATTACAAACAGTCCGTCAGGTTTCTTTTCATCCGAAGCGATCTTTGCCAGAAACTTGTTGTAAGATACCCCGGCGGAGCATGTCAGACGCAGCTCGTCCCTGATTTGTTTCTTTATCAGTTCGGCAATCCATGTGGCTGAAGGTATATTCTTTGGATTAACGGTAACGTCGAGCCACGCTTCATCAAGGGCAACGGACTCAATAATATCCGTATACCTTCTAAAAATCTGATGAATACGGAGGGAATACTCCTTGTATTTATCAAAATGCGGCGAAAGGAATACCGCTTTAGGACAGAGCCGTTTAGCAACCGAGCACGCCATGCCCGATCTAATGCCGAATTTCCGGGCCTCATAACTAGCCGAGCACACAACCGACCGGCTGTCGGGCCGGCCTCCCACAATCACCGGAGCCCCGGCAAGTGAAGGTTGGTCAAGAACCTCGACCGCGACATAAAACGCGTCCATATCCACATGGATAATCTTTCTACCGTCAACCATATTGTTAGCTATTTCCATTTAGAAAATCGATCTGGAAACAACCGCTTTTTTACAAGAGCGGCTATGAACACACACACCGAAATAACGGCGCAAAAAAGCGCGAAATAATCCCCGGTTTTCGCCCGCCACGGAGCCCTCTTTACGCTCATCAGCCTGACCCTGTCCGTTAAAACGCCTTCAACCTCTTTATAGCCGTTGTTTTCATCTTTTAATATGTTATATATCAGGCCGTTAGGCGCCACAAACGCAGATATCCCGGTGTTTGCCGCCCTAATTATACATGTCCTGTTTTCAACGGCCCGAAACGCCATTATAGCCAGATGTTGATCAAGTTCAGCGCTGTCCCTGAACCAGCCGTCATTTGTAATGTTAATAAGGAAATCAGCCCCATCATTGCAAAATTCTCCGGCAAGCGAAGACAATGTGTCTTCATAACAGATCAATACCCCAAACTTATAATTCGGTTTGTTTTGACCGCCTTCATTAGCCAGGTCAAATACAACCCTTTTATTGCCTGGCGAAAGACTTATTTCATAAGGCACAAGATGAGCCAGAAACGGGAAATATCTCTTAAAGGGCGTGTATTCTCCAAACGGGACCAGGTTTATCTTGTCGT
Organism: Candidatus Anammoxibacter sp.; assembly: GCA_021777105.1. GTDB lineage: Bacteria > Planctomycetota > Brocadiia > Brocadiales > Anammoxibacteraceae > Anammoxibacter_B. The sequence continues at coordinate 20,600 of JAIQZQ010000007.1, read as the reverse complement.
AACGGTCAATAATTGCCCCCCTGTTGTCAATATAAAACGCCGAATTATAAAAATATGGCTCGCCGCCTTTCGCTTCAAATGCGGTTGCGCCTATCAACATTTTTGTGTCAAGAACGTACGCCAGGTTTTTTATAAAATCCCTTGAAAGCCGGTCTACCGAACGCTCCATATAACCGATTATTGGGTTTAAAATTCCGGGTGACATTGTTTCAGGCCACACAACAAGGTCGGTTCCCGCATTTTTAGTCTGCAATGACAAATTAACATATTTTTGAAGGTTTAAGATTTGTTGACTTTCATCAGGATCATGCTTTACGGATTGAGGTATGTTGCCCTGGATCACAGAGACAACCGGCCCATCCTCAGAGCAGGGCCGGCTCAACCAACTGTAACCGTAAACAACGGCGGCAACCGCTAATATTATGGGAAAAACAGCGTTTATAAGATAAAACGCCCCAGAACGCCGCGCGCCGTTGCCTATGCTCAGAGCAAATTCAGCGGCTCCCGCGTTTACAACGGCTATTAAAAAAGATATTCCGCATACACCGGCAATGTCGGCCATTTGTATAACCGGCAAATATTTGTATTGGCTATGCCCTAAATAAAGCCACGGGAAGCCGGTAAAGAGAAACGACCTCAAATACTCCAGCCCCACCCAGAGAAACGGCGCAATAACGGTTAACGGAAGTTTAAACCTCTTTATAATAAAACCGGTCACAAATCCAAACACAACAAAGAGTCCCGTTAAATAGGCGCTTAGTAAAAACCATGCGGAAAACGTGACAAACCTGAGCCACGCCAGATTTATCAGAAAAAAAGCCGCCCCTATCAAAGCAGAGCTTAATATAACCCTGTTGTTTGTTTTTATAAGAATAAGCCACGGAACCAACGCAAACCACACAGCATAACCCTGATCCTGAACTGGAAACGACAATGTCAAAAACAAAATCGTCAGAAAAGAGAGGATCAGAGGCGTTTGGCTGATTTTTTGGCCGTGAAGAAACTTGTTGATCTTTTTACTCAAGGCGTTATAATTAAATCCATATTTAGGGTTAGCGGGAAATTAAATTATTATATGCAAATAGAACGATCCACATTTTGAAAACCGCATCATATTTTTAGAAAAAAACAACTTTTATGCAACATATTTAATTATAAATTTGAGTAGAAGCTGATAATTGCAATAGTTTTTCAACATTTTAATTTTTAATGGAGGGTGCCGTATGATTGCCAAAAAATTTATTCCGATCATTATTGTTGTTTTAATTTGCTCGATTTCGAGCGCGTCATTTTCGTTTGAGGTTAACCCTTCGGACGAAAAGGCCCACAAGGCTATTGCCCTGGGCAGCAAACATTTTATGGACGTATTTGCAAAAGAGCCGGTCAAGTTCGCCATTTTTGGAGATTGGCCAAAGGGCGACGGCGGCATATTTGAGAGCAAATTGATATACCTTTCAATTATATCTTCAATGAGAGTGCGCTCAAGAATGCCTGACGTCTCGGATGAGAAGATTCAAAAAGTTTTAAACACCACAGAGATGCCGGTCAGGATATCATCGTCATTGAAGGTCTTTAAAGTGATTATTAAACAGAACGGCAAGACCATTGAAGCTTCACGAATTGAAGACGCCATGACAATGCCGCCAATGGGAGGCGCGGGCGGAGGGGGGCATCCTCAATCGCTAAAAGCGTATTTTAATTACGCAGACCTTGACCCTAACGGAAAAGCGACAATCGTGCTGTACGAAGATTTTGGAGAAATCGAATTCCCTGTTGATTTCTCTAAATTTGATTAGCAGTCGAGACAAGCAATGGCCGTCGATCAATTATCACGCATTTAAATGCTTATAAAACTCGCAGACAGCGCGGGGCGCAAGCCCCCCGCGCGTTTGCGTAAAACAAATCGGAATCGCTTTCTAAAAATATTGTTCACCGCGTAGCTATTTTGGTTGTAAACATCTCAAAGCCTTAAGACATCCCACGCAAAATCCGGTTTCACATACTATTGTTCCGTCTTAAACGCAGAATAGGGGCAATATCAACCCATCTACAATGAAAATAAATTTTATATTCTAAAAAGCAATGTGTTTGCTATAATACACAGCTCTCAGGAAAATCAATAGTTCATCTTTGCGCCTGTTCTTTTCCGCGATACGTTATTAAATTAATAAAACATTCATCGTAATTATTTAAAAGAGGACATTGTTTTGGCAAACTCAACTAATCTCAAACAAGTAGATCTGGACAAACAATTAGAGGCGCTTCAGAGGCAGTATCTGGATGAACTGCCGGATAAAATAGATGAAATTGACAATCTCATATTAGAGCTTGAGCGCACCGACGACACCGAAATGCAGATGCGCGTAATCTCAGGCCACATCCATACCGTAAAAGGCACAGCAGGCTCATATGGGCTTAGTTTTGCGAGCACTATATGCCACAATTTCGAAGATTATCTGGCAACCGTCCACATTTCAGAAGACGGCATTGAAAGCCATATCGATGTGTTTATGAAGTTCACCGGATTGCTGCGCGATTACGCTGATTCATACGTGTCGGAAGAGGGCGAGGAAATCGAGAGGTTCAAGTCCCGACTTGCCGACCTCCTGCCTAAAGTATCGCATAAAAAACAGCATAGAATATTGATCATTGAAACCACAAAAAGCATTGCGCACCAATACACTAAAATACTAAAAAAACTGCATTTTGATATATCATTCGCCAAACACGGCTACGAAGCCCTTGGGAGGCTGCTTAAAGAGGATTTTGACAGTCTGATTACCGTGGCGCAGACAGAGCTGCTTGACGGCGTGTCGTTAATAGCCGCGTTGCGAGTTATAAAATCCAACAACCAGAACATTCCCACGTTGCTTATAACGTCAAACACAACAATCGACTTGCCGAAACTTCACAGGCCTGATTATGTCTTGATAAAAAGGCCGGAGCTTATGAAAGAACTGGAAAATATTTACGAAGAGATTTCCCAAAAAGAGAACGAAGGCACGTCCGGCAACGTGGACAAAGTAGAACCGGACGCAGGCAACGAAGAGAAAACGTTGCGGAAAATACTTTACATTGACGATGATAAAGAGATACAACCCCTGGTTAAACTAGGTTTAAAAAAGATTGCCACCCTTGAGGAGACCGAGTTTCACACGTCGGGAAAAGAAGCTTTAAACATTGTGCCGAGATTTAAGCCCGACCTCATCCTCTCGGACGTCATGATGCCTGACCTGGACGGGCTGGAGGTTTTAGAAAGGCTAAGAAAACACCCGGCGTCAAAATCAACGCCTGTTATTTTCCTTACAGCCAAAGACAGCGAGTCTGAAATTAAAAGCCTTAAAGAGGCCGGAGCCGCCGGAGTAATCAACAAACCGTTCAATATCAAGACGTTTGCCGAATCGGTTCTGGAAATTTGGGAAGGATCAAAATAATAACCGTTGATATAAAACCCTAACCCTGACAAGTGACTAAAGTGTCTAAAGTTAAAAGTGAACTAAAGTTTAGGTAACAATTTTCAATTTTTGAATAAATTAAAGGCTGGTAGAGTCTTGTAGACTGCTTCTAAACGTTTTTGCTTTGCGGTTTGGCGAAACTTTTAAATATCTTGTCAAAATTTGTCGCGATTCGATTTATAAAACCCCGGTTTAGACGCGCAATATCCGCGCGTTACGTTAACTCTCGCAACACAGCCCTGGCGGGACTGCCGTCCCCGTCCTTAATCTTCAACGGCAAGGCAATAAGCTCGTACTCCCCCTGCGCCACATCCGCAAGGTTTAAACCTTCAAGCGCAATAATGCCGTTCCCAAGCAATGCGTGATGCGTGTCGTGCGGCTTGCTGCCGTATTTTTCAACCGACAGGTAATCAACCCCCACAAGTTTTACGCCGCGCCCGGCAATAAATCGCGCCGCTTCGCTTGACACGGCCGCATATTCCTTTGTAAATGTTTGCTCGCCGGACTTCCATCTCTCCGAATTGGAGGTTTTAAAAATAACCCGTTCCCTGCCGCCTATATCCAGATTTTTTATCTGATCCATACCTATCTCGTTTGCGTCTCCCAGGTCAAACACATACGCCTTGCCGACAAGCGTATTAAGGTCAAGCCTGTCGATCTTTGCCCCATCTTCCTCAAAATGGTATGGAGCGTCGATATGCGTGCCCGTATGCGATCCCATTTCCAGTTGCGTAACATTGCACGAATCGCCGGCGCTAATCCGCCTTTTTCTATTTATAGCAACTTTTGGATCGCCCGGCCACACAACCATTGATTCCGATATTGTTAACGATATGTCAAATATTTTCATTTTATTGCTCTCCGTATCTTACAACCGAACCCGGATAAACCGGAAAAGTGACTAAAGTTAAAAGTTAACTAAAGTTTAGATAAAAATCCAGAATTTTGGCATTCATCTCCACCCCGCTCCCAAACCTCGGTTTGGGCGCGAAACAATTCACGAAACCCCCAGCTTCCTGTTCAATTGCAAACATAATGCGCGAAACTAAGAAACGTGGAAGAATTTGAAGGTAGAACAAGAGAAGAAAAAGGTATACAATTTAACGAAAATATTATTAAATTTGTAAGAAGCCCGGCATTTAGTACCCATAGAAGCAATCGACTTCGTTCAACAAAATGTTGCATAGTCTTGTTGATCATAAAGGGATTTGGGGGAACCCACACCAATCAGCAATCCTGTTATAATATTTTGTAATATCCTGAATTATAACAGCCCCATTGTTGACAGTTTTAATTGTGGTGGCTATTGTGCTTGATGGATCGTTTAATAACTCAAGAAATCTTCGTATTTTGTTAATTCCAGATGTCTTTCTAACATCCTCTGGTAAAGCAATATCTTCAATACCTTCCAGGCTTTTCTGTATATCATGAATATTTTCAATTTCTTTCGTGCTTGTAAGCTCTTCAGCCAGCTCTTTCAGATTCGACACTATTGGTAAAATATTCTGTTTTAGTTCAAAGTCTTCCAGTATCTTAATTTTTGTTATATCAATGTTTTCTAATAAATCTAGCGCTATATTATTGGTTTCCTTATAATGTTCAACGGATAATAACGGATTATTCCCGATATGCTTCATTTCATATTTTCGGGCATATCTCCCTTTGTTAATAAAATCTTTGTATTTGTTTGTGACTTCCGCTACCGGCATATTAAATGCCAATACTTTTGTTGAATCAGCAATTATAAGTTTATCCAGAGCTTTTTTTAAAGATACCCATAAGAGTTTTTGCAAGTCTAATATTGCTCGTAATAGAAACAATACTGAATAAATGCTACAAATTCAAGAGTTTTGTATATAAAAGTTCCCGTTTAGAGAAACGGCAAGATAGATGGCAAATGTTGGTCAATATACAACCTCGTAAAAACAGCCGAGGTCAAGGCTCTAAGTGTTTGCGTAAAGGCTCAACGTATGACCATCTAGAACAACGAGAATTTTTGTTTATTCCCATATGGGGAATACCTGTGAAATTTGTTTGTCCGCCTCGCAGAATAAATTGTAAGAGATGCGGAATCAAAGTGGAATTTATGCCATGGACAAAAGGCAACCAACATTTAACAAACGCATTTAAGATATTTCTGTCCCGCTGGGCACGTAGGCTTTCATGGAAAGAGACAGGCGTGATATTTAGCGTATCTTAGGACACTGTAAGACAAGCAGTTGAATATGTTGTCTCATATGGGCTTAAAAATAGATGTTTAGACAATATACAAAGTATTGGCGTCGATGAAGTCCAGTACCGTAAAGGTCACAAATATTTGACGCTGGTTTACCAAATAGATGGATATGGCAAAAGGCTTCTCTGGATTGGTAAAGATAGAAAAGCGAAGACACTCTTAAGGTTTTTTAAGATGATGGGCAAGCCTAGGGTCACATCTAAACAGGTTGTTGACAAATAGAGAATTTACAAAAAAATACACGAAAAATCACACATAGAAAGTGGCAAAAAAACAGAAAAGATTAAGAAATTGAAAAGACTGCTTTTCCTGTAACAAAGTGATAAAACGAACCTGTTTATTTATCATAGAATCAATTGAAATTGAAACAAAATAATCACATGAAGTTACCCAATGCAGCTTAGGCACAAGTGGATCGCAAGAAGATCACCAAATACTTGTTGTGTATGACACACCAAGATGGCCATGATAAAGCGATCTTTTTTTCTCGATTTGGTTTTAGATTAGAAAACTGGAAAATTTTAGCAGATTCTTTGCATAAACACGCGACAACCTTTAATGTGACAAAAGTAGTTGAATCTGATTATGGAACTCGTTATAGTGTAGATCGATAGTTAGAAACGCTGGACGGACGCAATCCATATGTAATGACTGTCTGGATAATAGATAACGATTTTACAACACCAAGATTGATTACTGCACTTCCAAAATAGGATGAAACCATAATAAAAGAACATGATCGGGTTGTTTTGTTGAAAGACTTCTCGGACGAAGGATTACAGGCTAATGATGTCGGTACGGTTGTCCATATTCATCGTCAAGGAGAAGCGTTTGAAGTCGAGTTTATGACACTTAATGGTGGAACAGTTGCAATAGCAACTTTACTACCATCTTAAATACGAGCAGTTAGTAAAAGGGACGTCACCCATGCCAGAGAACTTGTTTCTTCTTGATACCAGGGGAAAAGCTTCAGGGCCAGATCTTAAAAACAGAAAACGGAAGACATTGAATTGTTAATTTGCAGAGAATTGCCACATTCATTGCGTTCCTCTGCGCCCTTTGGATCTCTGCGTTAATATGAAGCGATATGAAAAGAGATAAACGCGAAAACAGGAAGGTTATATACAACAGTAGGTATTTTTCCCTATGGCAGGAACAAAAGATGGCTGATCAAAACTTGCCAAAAACCATAAAGCTGAAATTGATGAAGAAAAGATTAAAGCCTTTGGTGGAACCATTTCACTGGAATTTAAACCCGGTTCTACTCTCGTGGTAAAAATCATTGATGATCTGGGTATTAAAAATTTGCGAGTTATAAACCTATAGGAAAACATCATGAGCAAATCAGAAGATAAGGCCATTGCCATATTTGAAGGATATAAAATACGCAGGCATTATGACGAAGAAATGGAAATCTGGTTTTTTTCGGTTATAGATATACTCCATGTGCTTCTTCAAAACAGCGATTATCAAGTATCCCGTAAATACTGGAATAAACTGAAAGAACGATTAAAAAAAGAAGGTAGCCAGTCGGTGACAAATTGTCACCAACTGAAATTTCCTGCTGCTGACGGCAAAAAATATAAGACCGATGCAGCAGATCCACAGACACTGCTTCGCCTGATACAGTCCGTTCCCAGTCCTAAAGCTGAACCTATTAAACTATGGCTTGCAAGGGTGGGTTATGAGCGCATGCAGGATATGGCTGACCCCGCAAAGTCTCTTGACCGGGCAAGGGAATACTGGCAGCAGCATGGACGCAGCGAAAAGTGGATTCAGCAGCGTATGATGGGGCAGGAAACCCGCAACAAGTTGACTGATTACTGGAAAGAGCATGATATCAAAAATGAAGAAGAATATGCCATTCTTACCAATATTATTCATAGGGAGTGGGCAGGGGTATCGGTAAAACAACATAAAAACATCAAGTCATTAAAAACAGAAAATCTGCGTGACCATATGAGTGAGGCAGAACTGATTTTTACTGCATTAGCGGAACTCTCTACCCGTCAAATTGCCGAAAGCTCTCAATCAACAGGTTTAAATGAAAATAAAAATGCTGGTATAAAGGGCGGAGCTATTGCCAAAAAAGCACGGTTAGACCTGCAAAGTAAAACGGGCAAGAGTGTCGTAACAGGAGAAAATTTTCTTCCGCCTCAAAAAGAAAAGAAACAGTTAAAGAAACCAAAGTCGCTTTTTAGGTCAAATCTTTGTTGACAAATGTCAACAAAGATTTGGGGCAAGCCTAGGGTCGCTTCTAAAATTTCTTACAAAAAACTATACTCTTTTATTTTAGAAATAGCGTAAAGAGGAATGTTGGCGAAATCATTATCCAGTGTGAAATTACGAGGTGAGGTCCTGTAAATTCTTTCCGGTTTAAACTTATCGGCATAAATTCTAAGGCTTTTAATATTCCGATTCATGCCACCTTTAACTTCCAGGGGTATAATTGCATTTTTATGAGATATTATAAAGTCCACTTCCGCAACATTATTACTCGTCCAATAATAAAGCCTATCGGCATCACCCGGCACAATTTCATTTGCGGTGTAATTCTCAACAAATGCTCCATTAAACTCAGAAAAAAGGGAATTGTCTGAAATAATTATTTGAGGGTGAAGATCAAGCATTGCGCCAAGTAAACCTGTGTCATGTAAATATATTTTGAATTTGCTCTGGTTAATATATGCGTTCAGAGGTAGTTTAGGAGACTTTATATTGAAACAAGTGTGTACTAAACCCGCATTATGCAACCATTTAATAGCTGATTCAAAATGTGAAGCTCTGCCTCCTTTTCTTACTTCACTGTATTTAAATTTTTTATTCTCATGTGAAAGTTGAGAAGGTATTGTTTGCCAAATTTCAGATATCCGCACAGCCTCGCTTAAAGTTGTATATTTTGAAAAGTCTTTTTCATATGCAAGCAATATCTCTTTTTGCATTGAACGGGCAACTTCTACATCTTTATTTTGAATGTAATGATCAACTACTTCAGGCATGCCTCCAATAAAGAGATAGTATTTAAACAAACGCAACAGTTTCTCATGAATCAATTCAGGCAAAGGCGTAAAAGAGCTTTTTTCAGTAAGCTGTTTAAGCAATAATTTTTCATTGGCCGCATACAGATATTCAAAAAAACTCATTGCATGCAAAGTCATGAAATTAACTTTACCCACTGGAAAACTTGAAGTTTTGCCCACGCTCACTCCAAGTAGCGAACCTGCCGCTACAACATGGCAACTGCCGGCCTGTTCATAAAAATATTTAAGACTAGTCAAAGCTTTTGGACATACTTGTATCTCATCAAAAAAAATAAGCGTGGATTCGGGATTTATTTTTTTGCCCCTGTAAGCGCCTAATGATTCAAGAATAGTTTCAGGATTGAGCGTTGACTCAAAAAGGGATGATAATTCCGGAACTTGCTCAAAATTAAAATACGCGCAATCTTTATATTCATTCTTTCCAAATTCCAGAAGCAAGTATGTCTTGCCCACCTGACGAGAGCCTTGCAACAATAAAGGTTTTCTGCCGCTTTGTTCTTTCCACTCTAACAATTTTTGATAAGCAAGTCGTTTCAATTTGATTCCCTTATATCTGTTTTTGTTGAAATTATATTAAATATACCCCCCCCCTAAATATATATACCAAAAAATGTAAATACTATCAAATATTATCTACACAAAAACGTAATATACACTGATATTTATATGCCAAATAATGTATGTTTTGTCAATATTTATGCGCGTAAAAATGTAATTACTAAAATATAGCGAACAACAAGGAAAAGCGTCAAGGCCAGATCTTGAAAACAGAAAACGGATGACATGGAATTGTTAATTTGTAGGCGCGTCCTCACGCCGTGGCGTTTGAAGAGGGTATTTACATTGGAAATTTCGCTAAACAAAACTAAAGACTTGAACCATCGAGATGGTTGGATATGCGGTTTATCAATATTGTCATGCGCGCAACGTTATATTTCCACGCATGAATACCCGCAACTTTAATGTATGATTCTGCGTGCCTGCCACGGCGCGAGGACGCGCCAACACTAAATAAAAGCGGCATTGTTAGGGCCTTGAATTGATACAAGTTTTGACAAGATATTCATGAATTGTTATGCTCCCAAACCGTGGTCTGGGAGCAAAGGGAATTTTACCCGGGTTATTTCTTTAAAACAGCGTCCCTCAATTTCACTCCAAGCTGTTTTGCATTTTCTAAAACTTCAGGTTGTTTCTCAATAGAAGGTATCAAATCAGGCGACATTTTAGCGTCGGCGCCGTAAAACATTCTAAAACCGCTAATTTCGCACGTCTCGCCGTAACCGCATGTAAAACAGGCAACCGCGCCGGACGCGACAACCGAGCCTACTGTTTCAATGTTGTTGTAATCAAAAAAGCCTTTAATGTTTTCAACCGGAAGTTCAGGCTTACCGCCCCCTACAGAAACAATAGCCCCGTATTTGCCGGTCAATTTCATGCCGCCGGCGCCGTCTGCGTCGTGTCTGAAACAGTACAACCTCTCAAGCAATGCGTGAGTCAACGCGTTAAACCCGCCAAAATAGTTGGGCGCGCCGATAACAAGCCCATCGCATTCATAAATTTTTTTCATTATCGGCAGGTAATCATCCTCGACCTTGCACCAGTTGTCTTTAACGCACCCAAGGCAGCAGATACAAGCCTTTATATCCTTGCCGCTTAAGGAGACAAATTCATGTTCAAGCCCGGTAGATTCCAAAACAAGCCTTACCAGTTTCTCAGTGGTTTGACTCTTGCGCGGGCTGCCCGACACACCTAATATTTTCATATTAAACCTCTTTTCGTCTTCCGGCTCACAAGTCCCGGCTTCGTTTCAAAAAAACTGTTGCCGCCGCTACTCATTTACCAACATATCAATAATCTTTTCCGCCGTGTCGGTTTCAAACACGCCCAGTTGCCTGAATCGAATGCTCCCCTTTTTGTCAATAACGGCTATAAAAGGAGTTCCCAACGCGCGGTACTTTCGCATTGTAATAGGCACAAACGATCCGCCCCCATTCATATCAATGCCCACCGGATGGTTGATCCCTTTCTTTTTAACAAACGCTTTTAACGCTTGGGGCGTTTGCAGCCCCTGCTCCTCGTACACGGTGTGGATTGATATAAACTTTATGTTCTTGGAGCCTTTATATTTCCTCTCCCATTTGGCTATTAACGGAATTGAAAATTCCGAGCATTCAGGCTCTATCATCTGAAAAAAGTCAAGGACCACCACTTTTCCCCGCATATCAATCAACATACCCGGGTCTCCGTTTATCCACTCTGAGACAAACAGTTCAGGAGCCCTGCTTCCGGCAAAACACCATTTTGCGGAACAACTAAAAACAAGCAGAAGCAGGACAATCAATATTAAACAAGCTCTGATTCTCATTTTTATTAAGACATCGATAAATTCTAACCGCTGCTTCTCGGCCCCAGGCAGCGTAATATTATGCGTTTGTTATTGATTTCAAACGTAAACTTGTAGTAAAAATCTATATTAACGAACCATCTATTATCCACTTTTGCGACTTTCTTTGCGCTAATATCAGAGCTTTCAGGGTCTGTTAAAAACAGGGGCAACACGCTTTTTATAAGCTTCTCCCGGACGTCGTCCGGTATATTGCGGAAATCGCGTTCAAAACGGGCGGTTCGTGTATTTTTAAACCTTATTGAGTCTGTTTTTGCGCCGTCAATCAGTTTCGTAATAGATTCGGACTCGCCGAATTTCTCCATTCTGATATTCTCATCAGCCTCTTTTTCAGCGTCTCCCCAACTATACGATAAAAAATAAGGGGGAAACGGCTGTAGGCTGTAGTTGATAAATTGCGCGGATTTGTTAAAAAGATCTTCAAAATTAAAAACCATTTGCGGATATCCCTATACCGGGCAAGCCGGTTACGGAAAAAGGAAAAGATTAAAAGGCAAAAGTTAGAAGTTGCCGGCTTTATTCCTGCTCGCCCTCTTTTGGCGCGGAATTATGGCAATATATAAAATTGTCCGGCGTAATAATGGAGCTTTCAATATCCTCGGTTGATTTTACAACGCTGTTTGAAAATATAAGCGAGTTCTTTATATTAACATCGTTTTCAATTGTGACATTATCGCCTACAACCATGGACTCCAGCAGATCCGGGTTCGCGATATTTGCGTTTGAGCCTATAAGCTTCGGCAGGCCCCTTCGCGCCAGCTCAATTAAATTGAGCTGCAACAGGTCGTCTGGAAAAGTGAGGTTCAGATCGTCCTGTATTATGTCAACCCCCTTAACCCTGAATTCATCATCTATCAGGATCTGGATAGAGTCTGTAATTTCGTACTCGTCGCGCATTGCGGTGCGAGGCGTCCTTCTAACCGCGTCAAAGATGTGAAGATCAAAAAGATAAAGTCCGCAGCCTTTAACATTATTAACCGGATGTCTCGGCTTCTCAATTACGCGTTTGACAAACCCGTCCTCATTCTTTATCACTGCAAAATTCCTTCTAATCGCGTCCGGGTTTGGCTCTATTTTTGTCGCAAGCACAGCGTGTGTGTCATCTTTCTCAAACTCGTCTATAAGTATGCTTAAGCTTTCGGACACAAAAAATATGTCGCCGAGAAACAGTAGAAACGGATGCTCAATGTAACGCTCCAACCTCCCCAAAGCATGCGCAATGCCAAGCGTCTCGCCCTGATCCACATATTTAATCCTGACCCCATACGCTTCCCCATCTCCCAATACCCTCACAATGTCAAATCCGTAATGACCTATTACGATAACTATCTCATCAATGCCGATGTTCTTCATCATGCCGATCTGATATTCAATCAAAGGCTTGTTGCATATGGGAAGGATGCATTTAGGGAAATGCTCATTAAAAGGGTACATCCTGCTCCCTTTGCCACCGGCCAGAATAACCCCTATTATTTTATCTTTTGCCATTGTTTTGTTTTATTGCTATTTTAATTTAGTAAAATATGAGACACGGCGGTCAAACTTATAATCCTCCATCATAAACCAGTCGTCTATTTCGCCCCTCTCCCATTTCAGCTCTTTGAAATCATAGCCAAGGTTTTTAAACAGCATCTCAATAAGGCCTTTTGACGGCATAGCGATCAAACCCGTTTCCTCTTTAGTGCACCCCTCTATTTCAGGGTCTTCGTAGCTGAACTCCAGGTATGACGTTTTAAGGTCGTTTTTAATAGACTGTTTTGTAAGCGGGGCCGACATTAAACCGTCCTCCTTGCCCATCTTTTGCAATTTTCTCCTGCGAAACCAGAACAGGATAAATTTGGCCAACGATTTCAGCAGTTGCACCGAAGCCCTCTCCTCCAACAACATCTTTGCCACAACAGTGTCGAGTATGAAATATTGCGGTTTAAGAGCCTTTATTAACTCCAGCAACTCTACCTGCTTAATTGTGTGGTAGAAGAAGCCGAAACAGAGAATGGTGTCAAATTTGGAAACGTCGAATTTTGAGAGGTAGTCAAACATGTCGCCTTGCAGGAACTCAAACTTGTCCGGCCCGTACCCGTATTTTTTCAGGTTATCGGACGCGCTGCCGATAAGGTGCTCGCGCATCTCAACCCCGGTGACATGAGCGGCCCCCAGTTTAAGGCACGCGTAGGAAAACCTGCCGTCATGGCTTGCCAGATCCAGTATTCTCTTGCCTTCTATCGCCTCCCTGTTTCTGGTAAGCAATATTTCCGCGCGCCAATTAAGCCTGTTTATAAACGTCGCGGTAATGCTCGTCTCCAAAAACGGGGTGTCTTTATAATCAATAAAAAAATTATGCATTTTACTAAACGTATCCTGAAAACGGGTTGAAAATCAAAATATAGCTTTAAAATTTTTTGATACAATAGCATAACATTAAGCGGAAATACAATCATTTTCTACCCTTTCACACTACCCAAGCGGCAGGCATATCTCCATCACACACCCCTTTCCCTCGCCACGGCTAAACGGGATAATGCAACCACCGTGCGACAAAATTATACCGTAACAGATCGAAAGGCCAAGCCCCGTCCCCTTTCCAACCGGTTTATTGGTAAAAAAGGGATCAAAAATTTTCTTTAAATCATCGCCTTTAATTCCGCATCCCGTGTCCTCAACCACAATCACCGCCTCGGAATTCCTTTTAAACGTCTTTACAATAATTTCGCCCTCATCGCCAACTGCGTCGCCCGCGTTTATCAACACATTTAGGAAGACCTGCTTGAGTTGATGCTCGTCGCCTCTGACCACAATCGGATCAGGGCCAAGCTCAAAACTCAATTTCTTTCTCTTAGCGTCGATCTGAAACCTGAAGATCGCCAACGATTCATTAACCACATCATTAACGTTAAGCTCGGTAATCAACGGCTCCGCCTGCCTTGAAAAATCAAGCAGTTTAGAGATAATTGTTTTGCACCGAAACGTCTCATTGCAAATTATCTTTAAATAATCCAGAAACACATCCTGATCATCCACCAACGGATTGCCGGCCGGCCCGGCCTTTTCATTAACCGCGATGTCTTTAAACCTGCCAAGCAACCCTTCAGCGCACCCGGCGACCGACGCCAAAGGATTGTTTATCTCGTGCGCAATGCCGGCCGCAAGCTTGCCGATGCCCGCCATTTTTTCCGACTGCACAAGCTGGTTTTGCGTATGCTTCAGTTTCTCATAAGCAGTCTCTATCTCAAGCGTCCTCTCCTTTACCCTCTCCTCAAGATGGTCCCGCGCCTCGCCGAGCTGTTTCGTCCTCAATCGTATAATTGACCCGCCCTTTTTCACAATCAGAAGCAGGGATATAAAAAGTATCCCCATGCTTGCCGCGGTAATAATAGTTGTCTTGCCTTGCGCCGCGGATATCTGGTTATTTAGATCAGTCATACCCTGATAGATCTCCATAGCCCCTACCTGTTTCCCTTTCAGCCTGGTGTCAATCGAGAATTCATAGATAGGAAGATAACTCTCAAGCAACATCACCTTTACAACTTCGCTCCTGTAGTCCTGCTCCCCCGGCGGCCTTAAAATAGACGCCGCAACACCGTTAAGGGCCGAAGCCAGCTCCATATTGCCGGATTCGTCCAAAACTACCCCAATGTGCTCAGGAACCGTGCTGTAAATTATCCGCCTGTTGTAATCATAGAGATAAACCTTCTCAATATTGTAGCCATAAATGCCCCTCCTTATCACATCGTCCAGTTTTTTAAAATGGACGGGGTTGTTCTCAAGGTCTATTTGCCCCTCTTCCTCCATTAAAGGGAAAAAGAACTCCTCATACATCCTGTAATTAAGGTTCCTTATTATAAACCCCGCATAAGTCTCGCTCCTCTCAATAAGCTCCCGCTTTTCAACCGAAGCAAGTATCTTTCCAACTGAAAAACTCACTATAGCTATTACAAAAAAGCTCGTAATGGGATAAAAAAGCATAAGATTGAACCGCGCCGGGTGAAATATTGAAGGTCTACTGTTTTCCTGTTTATTTTCAGAGTTCATTATTTGAATAAATTTGTCTGATTTTTAAAAAATATATTAATGAACACTGAGCAACCTGCCTGCTCTAGTGATAATTATCCCCTGAGGGGAGAATTATCCGCAGATGGGATAATTTGCGTAATTATAAAGAAATTACATTCCGTTTTAAACGATGTTTTTTGTTTACAGATTGCAGATTCATTTAAAAATTCCTAATTTCGCAGCCGAATCAAGATCAAGACATCAATTCGCAAGAGCGCGCGCGCCACGGCGTTCGTTGCGCAACCGGAAAACATATCAGTTTTTCATGCCATTTTACAAACTTTTCAGTGACCATTTCCAACATTTACCACACATATACTATTTTTACCAAACACAATCACAGTTTTATCATGTTAAAATTGCAATATCAATATCTAAAACATAGCAATAATACATAATTCACCATACAACACAATGATATATTTATACTTATGCAAATAATATATATTATAATAAAAATATTATTTTACCCAGATAATTTACTTGACTTAAAAGCTATAATATCCTAAAATACGAACATTAAAAGTAACATTTTTAAAAATTTTGACGTAGAGAACTAAAATGAAGCTATTGAATGATAAGGTTATAAGGTTTTTTTCTAAACTTGTGAATTTGCAAAGGTTTGAGATATTAGCGTGGTGCGAACCGGTCAAATTCGAAATGAATATAAACAACCTATGCGCGCCTTTAGGAATAGAAAATTCCAACAAAAACGGATGCGAAGTGGTTGATTTCAAAGATTGCTGCAACAAAAAAGAGCTCAAAAACGGCGGAGAGAACAAAGCCGACGACGTTTTAAAGTGCGGCTAAGCCGCAGCCTCCTAACAGTTGCGCGACGTCTCGCCGCGCAACTATACACTGAATTAATTTAATCCCCATTTTCAACTCCCGGTTTCGGCATCTATCCAGCGAAAGCCCATTAAAAACTTTCAAAAACCCTTCCAGATTTCCCTCTTTGGCAAAGAGGTAAACAGAAACCAGTTATTCCAAAAACGAAGCAAAATTGGAATCGGTTTTTCCAAATTGGAAGCAAAAATGGAATTAGAAAGTGTTTTTTCATAATCACGAACTAGGCGCGATACCGTAGACAGGAAAGAAATAACGCGTAAACTTTATCTGGACTGAATTTATGAAAAAAAAATGTGATTTGTCTACTAAATTTGCGGTTTGTATAAATAACAACGAGTATCCGGCGTCGCTGGAGCTGCATAAAATATACAGATTCCTGCCGGATAAAGACGCCGCTCTGGACGGAGATTTGCGCATAATTGATGAAAGCGGCGAAGATTACCTCTTCCCGTCAGAGTGGTTCAGCGTAATAGACATACCTAATAACGCAAAAAAAAAAACGATCCTTCAAACTTACTAATTCAAGATTCCATGAATATCAACCTGCGTGTTCCGGCTCGCGCAAACCTCCCAGAATTGTTCCCACACTCTTATTTGGCAGCGCTATTGAGCGGAAAACTCCCGTTTCCAGTCAATCGACGCGTTAACGGTATTCATTAATTTCCGCGCAACATTCAACAACAAAACAATTATAAAAGATCCTCAATTTCCGAAACCGAGCCTGCAGTATTTAAGTTACTCATTATATATTCGAGCTTCTCAATATCATCAATCTTTTTAATCTTATTTAATATTTTTAATCCCTTTTTACCAAACTTAAAATCCAACATAAGATCAATGCTTTTCAAAAGACCTCTCTTCTCCCCTATTTTCTCGCCTCTTTTCTCCCCTACTTTCTTCCCGCTTAACTTCCCTTTTGTCTCCCCAACCTTTAAACCCTGTTTAAATCTTAAATCTTTATTTATATCATATGTTATCGCCATCTTCTCCTCCTCTTTAAAAACCAAATCCTGCAATCCTCGCAGTTGAGCAATTATCTCAAACTGCCTCATATATTTTGACAATGCAACCTCGCTTTTAGCGGCGTTTTTTAGTCTTTTCAATTGTATTGATTTGTCATAACAACATTCTATAACCTCAAATATTCAAAATAAATGAAAAAAGTCAACATAGGATAATATTACCATTTCCAGCCCATTTACACACCTT
Organism: Candidatus Anammoxibacter sp.; assembly: GCA_021777105.1. Taxonomy (GTDB): domain Bacteria; phylum Planctomycetota; class Brocadiia; order Brocadiales; family Anammoxibacteraceae; genus Anammoxibacter_B. Next base: position 3,356 of record JAIQZQ010000007.1, on the reverse strand, counting down.
CATGCCCCATTCCAGATTTCTAATAATATTCATCCGTCCTCAGCTCTATATGCTCTTTAAACTTTTTATTGGAAAATTAAGACAAAAGAGCATATCCTTAATGATCCAAAACCAATCAATGGCTTTAAATTGTTTCATAAAGCGAACTTTTGAGATTGCCGTTAGTCATAATAAACAAATAGCCGCAAAACACGCAGAAGCGGGTATGGGAGACTTTAGTCTCACTTTTTATGGTTCATTTTAAAAACAAAGACGATATAACTAAGCCCCATCTGATATGTAGCCACAGTTTGCGAGCTAAGGGTTCGCTCAATTTTAAGTGAAAACTAAATCCAAAACATTAAAAAGACCACACAATAAACAATCGCAATTTATGGAGCAAAAAAAATGGAAAAGGTTCTTGAAAAATATCTGGACAAAATTATAGAGCAAAACCGCATTATTGACGCGCGTGGAGTAATGCAGGTGTCGCGTATAGTCGAGCTTGAGCTTGACGAAATTTATGTCAACCTTACGGCCAGGATTGGGGCAAGGGAAAATATTGGAAGCGGGAAAATAACATTTCCCCTTACAAAAATTTCAGGACGCGGAAGGACAATAATTAATGCTGACGGAACTATGTCAGAACAGAATCCTTTAAACGATAATGACGATATTAAAAGCAATTTTACTTTTGATGACGGTCTCGATTATTCTCAGGGATTAACTTTTGATGAGATAACTATTCAAAAGCCTGGACGTATTAATAGAAGCACGGAACAAAGAGAAGAGTCAGGGCTTTCCCTAGACGACCTTTGGGCACGCAACAACAATTGGACTCTTCTGGGCGATCCGGGATCGGGCAAAACAACCGTTATCAAACATATTGCCTTGACCCATGCAAGGAGAGTTAAAAACGGAGGAGAAGAAGGCCTAATACCTATCCCTGTAATTGTGCGCTTTTTCAGCCATGAGTGGGCATTAAATAAAGAATGGAAATCTAAAGACGCAGCGCTTAAATATATAGCTAATCACGGGCTGGAAGAGCTTGGCATTACAAACGAAAACGAACGCTATGAGTTGACATACATATTGCAACAAAAACTTGCTGAAGGCAAATGCATCTTACTGTTTGACGGGCTTGACGAGCAGCGCGATGTTAATATAAAAGAGAAGACCAACAAGGCCATAGAGAAACTTGTTAATTCATATCCGGGCAACCGCAGCCTTGCCACGTCGCGCATTATTGGCTATTCTTCCGCAACCTTGGGCGGTGGTTTTGACGAATCAACCCTTGAGCCGTTTACCGATGAGCAGATGCGCGATTTCTTTTACAACTGGGAATACGCAATGGAGAAGCGGGAGGACGTGGAGGTTGACGACACTACAAAGGCCAGGGCAAAACGCAACGCGGATGAATTGCTGGAGCATATAGAGGCAAATCCCAGCGTCCGGGCGCTGACTTCAAATCCATTGTTGTGCACAATAATAGGACTTATACACCGCCAAGGCGCGACCCTGCCGCAACAGCGAGCCGAGCTTTACAAACTCTGCATCGACACATTCATATTTAACTGGGAGATGCACAAACGCAAACAGCGCATTGAACGGGAGAGCCTTGACAAGGACGAGACACAGTCCGCGCTTGAGGCCATAGCCCTTTATTTACATGAAAACACGCAGGAAAACCGCGCGGCGGCCGGGCAAATAATCAATGTAATTAAAGACAAACTGGCCGGCGAGATGGGATATCCTGACAACGAAGCCGAAGAGAAAAGCAAGCGGCTGCTTAAGCTTATACGAGACGTTGCCGGACTGTTTGTAGACCGTGGCAACAATGAATACGGCTTTTTCCACCTCACATTCCAAGAATATCTTGCGGCCCGTGCCGTCACAAACAAGCGAAGCCTTATAGAGAAATACTTGGAAAAATATCTTTTTAATCCAAGATGGCGCGAGGTTATACTGCTTGCCGCGTCGCACCAGGGCATGAAAGATCAGGAAGCGGGAACCGTATTTATAAACACAATCCTTGCTCAAAAATGCGAATATGATGAAGAGCTGCAACGCGCATTCCGCATAGCGTTTCAATGCGTAAGAGAAGGAGCGAGGATAGAGCGGGCAACCTTAACCTCTCTGTTTCAAAAATGGTGCAGGCTCTACCTTGACAAACCGGAGTTGGAAAATCTGCATCAAAAAGCAACGGCCCACGCAAACTCAATTTACCAGGTTGGAGACGATGCAATATCCCCACTGGTTGAAGCACTTGAAGATGAAAATCCCGTAAAACGAAGCTCCGCAGTTTCCGGAATGAGCTGCCTAAAAATATCTTTTACCACGCCTTATTTAATAACCGCATTGAAAGAGGATAAGTCTGACTATGTTCGCCAGAGCGCAGCCGATGCACTTGGCGCTATAAAAGATAAAGAGGCCTTACTCACTTTGATTAACGCTTTGAAAGTGGATAAGTCTGACTATGTTCGCCGGAGCGCAGCCGATGCACTTGGCGCTATAAAAGATAAAGAGGCCTTACCCACTTTGATTAACGCTTTGAAAGTGGATAAGGATTGCTATGTTCGCGGGAGGGCAGCATATGCACTTGGCGCTATAAAAGATAAAGAAGCCTTACCCACTTTGATTAACGCTTTGAAAGTGGATAAGGAGGACTATGTTCGCGGGAGCGCAGCCGATGCACTTGGCACGCTAAAAGATAAAGATGGCGTAGCTTCCTTGATTAACGCTTTGAAAGTGGGCAAGTCTGACTCTGTTCGCCGGAGAGCCGCAAATTCACTGGACGCTATTCTTACGGAGGGCAATGAATGAGCAGCGAAAAGTTGTTTGACGACCAACCGGCCAAGGTTGACAAACTTGCTTTTGATAGGTATGTCAATGCCATATATAATAACGCTCTGAACTCCAACGATATTAAGGCCCCGTTTGTGGTTGGGCTGTACGGGCCATGGGGCTCCGGCAAATCCACTTTGATAAAGATGCTGAAAAACCGAATTGAAGGCGATAAACAGTGGGAGGTTGTGGAGTTCTCGCCGTGGGTATATCGGAACGAAAAGAGTTTACTAGTGCCTCTGCTTGCGGTTTTGGCAAAAAAGTTTATATCTTTTAAAGAACTTCTAAATTCAGCAGTTAAGATAGCTCCGGACATTCTAAAAACACTCTCTTCCATAGGCATGGATTGCGCCACAACCGGATTGCCGATTGCAACGTTCCTGGGAGGATTATTAAGTAGTATCTGTTGCGGAAAGGGTAATTTTGTTTGAAAATTTTGGCCGAAAAACCTCCTGTGCCCTAACTCTGGTTAGAATAGAAAATATTTTCCGTTTTTGATTAATTTCTAATCACTTTTCATGTATTTAATTGTT
>JAIQZQ010000060.1 GCA_021777105.1 Candidatus Anammoxibacter sp. | reverse complement strand
AACAATTAAATACATGAAAAGTGATTAGAAATTAATCAAAAACGGAAAATATTTTCTATTCTAACCAGAGTTAGGGCACAGGAGGTTTTTCGGCCAAAATTTTCAAACAAAATTACCCTTTCCGCAACAGATACTACGTAGGCTTTCATCCTGCCATATTGATAACAGGCAGGATGCCTGTTGTACTAAAAGCAGCAAGAAGAACAGGCTTTCAGCCTGTTCTTCTGCTAATTATTATCATTTGTTCTCAAAATATCACGCGTACGCTCTACGTTAACCTAACACCTACGGGCTTTAACATCCCTTTTTAATGATTCATTACAGCCTATAAACAAAACGGGCGAAAGGGGATAAAAATTTTCTCCCTTTCGCCCGTTTTTTAATTATAGAAATTTAAACGCAATTATTGGAAACTACGCTTTTGCGATTTCAACCTTTGTGTTGGTAAACGCGGCTTCGTCGCCGCCATCGGTCAAAGTCTCAACCCTTAGCTCATTGATTGTGCCTGGGTGGTTTTTGAAAACCGACGGATGAACCCACACGCAATCCTGCCTCATATTATCATCAATAACCAAAGTGGCTTCAACCTGGCCGTTTGCGTTTTTCAGGCAAACTTTATCGCCCGCCGAAGCGCTTAGGCTGCTTGCCGTTGATCCGCTAACCCTGGCCTCCGGTATGTCATACAAATCTTCCGGCAACACCTGGCAGTTTTGAGTCTTATGCGTCTTTGGAGCAATAAGGAAGTAAGGCATTGAGTTGTCGCCGGTTCCTTTAAACTCGTAATCCGTAATAAACTCAAACTTCTTTGATTCGGTATGGAAAACCTTGTCTTCATAAGGAATGGTTGGGATATCTTTATTGACAACCTGCCCCTCTTTCCTGATCTGTTCAAGAGTTATGCCCTGTTTTGTAAGCGGGCCCATCATCTTTTCAATCCATTCATCAGGAGCGCCTTTTAATTTGTCGCCAAAACCAAGTTTATCCGCAAGAAGCTGATAAATCTCAAAGTCTGATTTGCTTTCGCCGACAGGATCAATAACCTTATTAATAGCGCAAACAAATGGAGTTCCATAGCTAAACCGCACATCATTCTCCTCAAGATATGTGGTTGTAGGCAGGAAGACATCGGCAGACTCGCCGGCTTTAGTCATAAATGTGTCAACCAGCACCTTAAACTCAATTGAGTCAAACGAGCTTCTAACCTTGCCTGAATTGCATGTCAACACATGCGGATTGTGCGCCGCAATCCACGCAAACTTAATCGGCGGATTATTAGTGGCGGCTAACTGGCTGCCGATAAGAGGCAAAGTTACAGACCTTGATTCCTTGGCCTCAAACTGATCGGCCACTGAAAGGTCAAACGCGATGGCGCCGTTAATGCCAAACTGGCAACCGCCGCCTTTAACTCCAACATTGCCGGACATAGCGGCCAAAGCGTCCATTAAACGGATGTTGGATTCGCCTTTGTCTGAGTACTGAGGACCAAGACAGAACCATGTTCCCGTAGGCTTCCTGTCGCTGTAAATAGCGGCAAGCTCTTCAATATCCTCTTTTGAAAGATCAGTCTCTTTAACAATATCATCAAGAGAGTGCTTGTCGAGAATGGCTTTGTATTGATCATAACCGTTCGCGCTGTTTGAAGTAAAATCAGTGTCAACCTTGCCCTGTTCGGCGATTATTTTGGCAATGCCTATTGCCAGCAATCCGTCGCTGCCCGGCCTGATCTTAAAGTGTTTGTCGCCAAGTTTGGCGGTGTCATTAGGCAATGGGTCGATAACATAAAGTTTTGTTCCCTTTTTCTGGCAATCTTTTAACAACGGCACAAGATGCGGGTTGGTTACAATAGCGTCCTTGCCCCAGATAATGATATTCTTTGATTCAGGAATATCAAGATTCGGCAGCACATTTCCAAAATCGGCGCACTGAGCCGTAATAGCGGCTTCCATGCTCATTCCGCCGCTCATGGTTGTAACGCCGCCAAAAAGGCTCCAGAACATCTTGCTCATAACGCCTTTTAAAATGCCGGTGCCGGCGTGATACGTGCAAAACAGTGTTGAAAGGCTGCCGTCTTTATCCTTATACTCTTTTAATTTGCCGGCAACCAAATCAAGCGCGGCGTCCCATGTAGCCTCTTCCCATTTGCCGTTCTTCTTAATTTGCGGTTTTGTCACCCTTTCAGCATGGTAAACTCTCTTAATAGTGCTGCTTCCACGGTAACAAAGAACACCGTTTGTCACCGGATGACTCTTGTCGCCCGCATGTTTTGTAACCTTGCCCCCCTCCACATCGCAGATCACCTGACAAGCATCAGGACAATCTCTCGCGCATGTGGTAACTATCTGTTCTGCCATTTAAATAGTCCCCCTCGTTTAAATTAAAAAATAGAATTTAAAATAAAATAATTTAAAAATCAAGTTGCCAAAATACCGCTTTTCATCGCGCATTCAAATAAGACAAAATAGAGGCTGCAAAATCATCGCAACCTCTTTGCCTCAATCGCATTGCGACATATTAATGAAGCCGTAAATAGTACCAAATTTGCGTTAAATAGGCAATATTAATTATCGAAAACCGCTTATCAAAGCAATGCTTTTGACCTAGCTTAACAAAAACAAGCTGCACTCAGACATATTATTCTTTAAAGAATATAAATGGCAGGTTAAGGAACATATTTTGAAAAAACATAATCATTTGATTTTTGTGCGGAATGACAAATAAAACAGCCTACCATAGGGTTGTCTACAGTAGAATTGAGAGACTTCCCGTTAAAACCGTCCATTACCCATCCGCCTGTTTTTGTCCCGTTTTGGGAATCTTTTTTCATAGAAGCGTACCAGATGATATCGCCTTGAGAGATGGACTCGTTTTCTTTAACCGGCTCATAAAATCCAATGGTTATATGGCTACCGTCAGGATATGTCCCGTTTGCTCTATTGGCTTCAACGCCGACGTTATTGACATAGATCTGTTGAAAACCGAATAAAGGACTGTTTTTATCCAGAATGACTTTTGAGTTGGAATGGCGCCATGTCCGCAAATCAGTTGGAAACGTATATCTACCTTCCGCAGCTTCTAAAGGAGCTTCCGGAGGCGTAATCTCGCCCGCAAATTGAGTAAAAACATTTTCCCTATCGCTCTTACCCATATGGCAGATATAACAACCGGTAATAGGATTATCTATCTTTGATTTTAATGTCTTGCCGTCAAAGCCGTCAAAGATCCAACCGTTAGACTTAACGGCTTTTGAATCCTTTTTCATCGCAGCATACCATATAATATCGCCCTGCTCTATATTATCGCCATTATCAATCGCTTCATAAAATCCAATGACCAATATGCTCCCGTCCTTATATCCGCTGCCTTTTTTATATGCGTCAAGGGCAATATCGTTAACAAAAACCTGTTGAAAGCCGTATAAAGGGCTTGATTTGTCTAAAATGATTTTTGAAACGCCATGTGTCCAGTTCTTGTAGTCGTTTGGAAAACCAAATCTTAAAACTTCCGGAGCCTTAGGCTTCACAGGCGCTTGCGCAACCGGAGCTGGATCTGGCCTTACATCCTTTTTGGTCGACTTTTGTGTCGCCCCGCAACCGGCAAGCAAATAAACTAAAGACAAAGCAATCATTGATAAAAACAATTTTCTCATGTTAACTATCCCCATCCTTTCAGAAAATATAAACATCAAATATTTTATTCTTATAAAAAATGGCCTGACAACTTAAAACGCTCAAATGCGCCATAAAAACAGCCAAGCCGTAAAAAATATAATAATTACAAACATATAATAAATTCTAATCCTTAATGATCAACCACCTCCTTTTCATATTGTTTATTTTATTAATAATATTTAAAACATCAGGATCGCAATTACATACAAAAACTAATTTTAGAACTTTATTATGAGTTAGATTTGTTATCGTTAATTCATAAACGCCATTCCATAATTTATGTTAAAGCTTTGGAGTTATTACATTTACGACAAGTCACCGTATCATATAACTATGTTTACGCAACAATTCACCCAATCACGCAAACATTTGCGCGCAAAGCGAACCGCCGTGTTTTAGCAACAAATAGAGTAACTTGTTTAATGGCAGTTAATTATGAGCAACAATCCTAATTTAATATTATTTCAATGCAACTGTTTAGCTTATATAAATACAAATTGCATACCAAAACAATCACTGTTTATTAATAACATACAAAGCCTGACAATTTCAAAGTTACAGAAAGCGACCCGGCTCTACAACATACAAACATTTGATTAGCGGATAGACGTGAGAATTAATAATAAAAAAACAAAACAATTTCGACACGTATCTTTTGCGGCATAACAAGTTACACATATTCCACATACAACCGTTAAAAAAACTAATAGGCCATGCTTGTAATACAACTCACAGTATGCATTAAAATCATGATATACAGCTTTAAATATTTTGATAAAAATAAAGGTTTAATGTCTATGGTTTGATTTTTCAGGTAAAATCGCGCAATTTCTTGCGCGGTTTGCTTGCGAAAACCAAATATTACAACCAGAAATTATGGTTCTGCAGGTTGCGATGTTTGTTTTGTGTATCTATAATTACTCTTTAGAACATGAATATCACGCCTATGGCCGCTTATAGTTTCATAGCCTTGCTTTTTTAATTGACAAACTAATAATTATCTTATATGTTAGTAAACAAAATGAAAGATAAAATATTATCAAAATTAGAAGACCACTCTTGCTTTTGGATAGGGATAATAAGCCGCAAAATTGCGAAATATTACAATCGAAGGCTTGCGCCTTATGGTTTAACTGCTCAACATTTCTTTATTCTTGTATATTTATGGGAAAAGGACGGCGTAAAATCAAAAGACATTCAGGAGCTACTGGCATTGGAAAGCGCATCGTTGACGGGCCATATCGATAGAATGGAAAAAGCCGGCCTTGTTAAACGTGAACATGACCCGGATGATCGCAGGGCTATAAGAATTTATCTTACTGAAAAGGGCAAAGAGATGGAAGCAGTCTTAACGCCAATAGGCAATGATTTAAAAACAAGCCTTCGAAAAGGAGTTCCTAAATTAGGGGTTACAATATTTAAGAAAGGCCTGGATATAATCAATAAACGCCTGGAGTAATATTTTTTGTAACAATTTAGTTGTTTGAAAAATATGCGGGCTAAAATTTGTGGCTATGACATTAATAGTTGCGCAATGTCTTTTGATACTTGATACTAGATTGTTGGTTTCATGTCTTTGACATGAAGCAAATTTAAAATCATACCGGCAGCCGGCATCTAGAAACCAGCATCCAGTATATTTATGAGAGCTTTCTTATTCTTTAGACTTTAAAATTTTCAAAGTTCTAAACTGATACCATTTTTTTTAGTATATATCTTATATATAAGTAAATTATATATGATATATGGGGATTGTGATGAATACTTTTATGACAGAGCCTATTGGGCAACTTAAAATTAAAATGAAGGAGCTTGGAGCGGATGACGCGGGAATTGTGTCAATTGATTCTCCTTTGATTGCAGATCAACGCGAGGACATTTTAAAGATTTATCCGCAAACGAAAGCGCTAATATCTTTTGTTATTGCTTTAAATATACACGCAATACAAACAAGGAATAAACCAATAATGAACTATGAAGCGAAAAATGGTCTTGACCGTTTACACGAGGCTTCATTTAAAATATCGCGATATTTTAATGATAACGGAGCCGCGGCTTTAAGCGCGGCGCCGGCATTTCCTATGGATATGACTAAGTGGGCCGGCAAGATTTGGGATATAAGCCATAAACCTATTGCGGTTGCCGCCGGGCTTGGAACTATCGGTATTAACAGATGTGTTTTACACCCAAAATACGGAACTTTTATTTTACTTGGAACTATTCTGATAAACACAGAATTCAAAGATTATGATAAACCGTTAGAAAAGGAGGTTTGTATTCATTGCTATCTCTGTGTGAAAAATTGCCCTGCCCGCGCTTTATCAAAAGAAGGTATAGATTTTTTAGGATGTTTAAACAATTCATACCGGTATTTCATGCCCGGTTTTATTGATCTTGTCAAGGACATGGCGGAATCTAAAACGGTTAAGAAATTTGAAAAAAAATGGCCGGATGATGAAATCCTTCAAATGTGGCAATCTTTAACCTATGAGGGCTATTACAATTGCGGATACTGCATATCTGTCTGCCCCGCCCATTTGGGAAAAAATTATAATAAGCTGGAGTATGAAAAAGAGTTTGACCTTCCAATTAAACATGATCAGGAAAAAACATATATTATCGGCAAAAACAATAAAAAAGAATTGCCACAGCGAATCCTCCCTTTAACATGCAAACAGGCAATAGAATTTGCCTTTCTATTTTTTAAACGCGAAAACGCAAAAGGGATAGACGCTGTTATACAGTACAACATAACAGGCAAAGAGACAGGCAATTGGCACGCAATCATAAAAGGCCAGACTTGCATTGTAAAAAATGGAGTAGCTAAAAATCCAACATTAACAATTGACGCCCCGTCGCATATCTGGTTAAAGATATCAAGAAAAGAGAAAAACGCAATCCTTGCGTATATTTTTAGGCAGTTTAAAGCTAAGGGCGATAAAAAGCTATTGAGGAGATTAACTAGTATATTTTAGCAACTAATTAAACATGAGAATTAAATAATGGGTAAAAATATTAAAAAGATAAAAATATTTGTTATGCCCGTGTTGTTTTTTGCGTTGCTAATGCCGCAAATTTCTATTGCAAACGATTTAAGACCAGGCATACAGGCCCCCTTCTTTGATCTCAAATCCGGTTCCGGGGAGCAGTTGACACGCGACGATATAACAGGAAAAGTAATAATTCTTTTCTACGAAACAAAAGGCGCTAAGGAAAAGAACCGAAAAGCAAAGGACGAATTAAACATATTCTATAATCAACAGGAGGAATGGGTAAAGGAATTTGTAATGAGATTGGCTATTATAAATTGTTCTTCGGCAGTTTGGCCTATTACAGGAATATGGAGATCAAAACTCAGGGAAAATTCGATAAAAGAAGGCTTAACTGTATATGGAGACTGGGACGGCGGCATGGGGTCTGATTACAAAATGAAAGACGAAGACAGCAATGTGATGTTAATAGATAAGAAAGGGATGATAAGGTATGCAAAATCCGGCATGATTGACAATAGCGAAATCAGTAAAATTAAAAAACTATTAATAGATGTCGTAAGTGAAAAATAGTCAACATTTTTAGCTCTATATGAAAATATTAATTCTAAATAATAACGGCGTAACACTACAATGACAACATGTTAACAACAAAAGCATATCGTTTTTTCTGGAAAGTCACTGCTTATCCCAAGACAATCCTGATAATTAGTTTATTATCCATATTGGGAACCGCGGTCTTCCTTCCTAAGATTACAAAAGACACCAGTTCTGAATCTTTCATGCCCGACGACCATCCAGCAGTGGTTTATCGTGAAAAAGTTAAGGATATATTTGGGCTGGCCGATCCGGTGGTAGTGGCAATTGTTAATGAAGGCCCCGCCGGCATATTTAATCCTCATAGCCTGCATCTTGTAAACCGCCTCACAAACCAGATAGTAGATATAGCCGGCGTTGACCCTGAACGGATAACAAGTCTTGCCACGGAGAATAACATTGTAGGCACAACGGACGGCATGTTGGTTGAGCCATTCTATGAAGAACCCATTACTACGCAGAATGAAGCCGGCAAAGTTCGCGATGCCGTTATGAACTTTCCACTTTATGTCGGCAGCCTTGTATCGGAAAGCGGCAATGCCACACTCATTATTGCTGAACTGATTGATGAAAGCGCAGGGGCAAAAGTTTACGCCGCCCTTCTTGAATTGGCAAAAAATACATCTGTCAAAGGCGAGAAAATATATGTTGCCGGAGAAGCAGCTGTTGTTGAATACCTTGGCAAGTATATTGACACCGACACTCAAAGGCTAAATCCAATAATTGCTATTATTGTTGCAATCATCCTGTTCTTCTCTTACCAAACATTAGCAGGCCTGGCGCTGCCGCATCTGGTGTTGCTGGGGGCAGTGGCAATTGGGCTCGGCTCAATGTCGGCCATGGGCGTGCCGTTTTATATAATAACCGGGTTCCTGCCCGTGCTTTTAATAGCAATTAGTGTTACCGACGGCATTCATATCATGGGTGAATTCTATGAGGAAGCCGCCAAACGCCCGGATGTCGATAAACGCGAACTTGTTGTAACGACCATGGCAAGGATGTGGCGACCTGTAACCATTGCGTCGCTTTCAGACATTGCAGGTTTTATGGGCATTAGTTTTGCCTCTTTTATGCCTCCTATGAAAGCATTTGGCCTTTATGCTTCAATAGGCGTATTGGCGGCCCTATTAATATCATTGTTTGCAATCCCGGCGGGGCTCATGTTGTTTAAACTAAAACCAAGCAAGGCGTTTAAACATAATGCGCCTAAAAACAGATCTAAAAGCGTTGACAAGTTTGGCCTTGTTATGGGGAAGCTTGGCAAAGTTGCTTCAAATAAACCGGGTTGGGCGCTTGCTGTAACAGGATGCGTCATTGCCGCCGGTGTGGCAGGGGCAATTAAGCTTCAAATCAATGATGCCAGGATTGATAATTTTAGAGATTCTGAAGCAATCCATAAAGCGGACACGGCTATAAATAAGTTGTTTGACGGCGCAAACTATCTTGATATAGTTATAGAAACCACGGAGCCTGAAGGGATTTTTGATACAGGCCATCTAAAACGAATCGAAGCATTGCAAACGTTTATGAAAACTTTACCGCATGTAAAAGGCGCAACATCCATTGTCGATTATTTGAAACAGATGAATAAGGCGGTGAATGAAGACAAGCCGGAAGCGTACAGGCTGCCGGATAACAGCGACATTGCAGCGCAATACTTTTTGCTCTATTCAATGAACAGCGACTCCACTGACTTTGAGAATGTAATTGATTATGACCATAGGCTTGCAAATGTGCGTGTTGCCATGGACTCAGGATACTATTCGGACGCAAAGATTGTTATAGAAACCGCGCAAAAATATATTGATGAACAATTCAATGCGCCCGGCATTATTGCCACGCTTGCGGGCAGGCAAAATGTTAATTATCACTGGATCAAGCAGGTAGGAAAAAGCCACTTCAGGGGCGTAATAATCGCATTTATGTCAATATGGATTATGGTTTCCATAAGTTTCAGATCTGTTGTCGCGGGTTTAATGGCAATGTTGCCGGTGTCAATGGCTGTCCTTCTAATATACGCTGTAATGGGTTTTGCCGGTATACACCTTGGAGTAGGCACATCAATGTTCGCCGCAATCGCAATTGGACTGGGCGTTGATTTTGCCGTGCATGTGATTGACAGGTTAATTGTTGTCGTGCGCGAGGAAGGCAACACGCTTGATAACGCTTTTGAGATGTTGTTCCCATCAACGGGCAGAGCATTGCTTTTTAGTTTTTCAGCTGTGTTTTTTGGTTTTGGGATTCTAGCGCTTAGCCAAACACTGCCGATCACAAGATTCGGCATACTTGTCGTAGTGGCGGTAGTTGTAAGCTTTATGTCGAGCGTTACCGTATTGCCCGCGTTGGTAAAGGTTGCGCAGCCGCGGTTTTTGAAAATTAACAAGGAATTCAAATGATAATGATAAAATCCTTTAATTTGTTTATAGTTACATCAATATTGCTCTGCTCTACAGTTCTTTTTGCGCAGGAAAAGAACAATGAATTACCTAGCGGAGCTGAGATTGCTAAACGAATAAACGCCCGTGATGAGGGCATATCTGTTTCAAAAACTCTTATTATGGAATTAATCGACCGAAGAGGCAAAAAACGGGCAAGAAGATCTCTGACGTTTCGCAAATATTACGGAGATGAAAAACGCACGGTTATTTTCTTTAAAGAACCAAAAAACATAAAAGACACCGCATTTTTGACCTTTGATTATGCTGAAACAGGCAAGGAAGACGACCAGTGGCTTTATCTATCCGCGCTTCGAAAAGTGCGCAGAATTTCAGCCGCAAATCGAGGCGATTATTTTATCGGCACAGACTTTACTTATGAAGATATAAAAAAAGAGACAAAGGTTGATATTGATGATTACAATCGAACAACCACCGGCGAGGAAGTTATAGACGGGCACAAATGTTATATTGTTGAAGGGATACCGGTTACCGATAAGATTGCAAAAGAGCTTGGATACGGCAAAGTACGCCAATGGGTTGACGCAGAAATCTGGATAACGCGCAAAGCAATAATGCGGGATGTTAAGGGCAACCTTTTAAAAACAATTCAGTTTAGCGATATTCGGAAAGTTCAGGACATATGGACCATCCACCAAATGGAGGTTAAAAACCATAAAACCAAACATAGCACCCGTTTTATTTTTAAAGATGTTGATTACCAAAGTGAAGTAAAGGATGGATTGTTTACTGAACAGGCGTTAAGAAGAGGTCTATAGGTTCAGTTAGATACCGGCCAAAACTCGCAATTGATTCGATGTCTCCGGCTTGAACCAACGCATATATTAATGTTACAAGAGGCGATATGGTTTATTTATTGATATTATTACGTATTTTATTAAAATAGACTTTTATATCTTTAAAGATGCGCTTTTGATCAAATTTGATTATTTTCTTCTGTTTTTAAGGAACGTATAGATGCCGGCAATCGAAACAAGATACGAACATATCGTTCTTAATAAAAAAAATGTTCCTATTATTTCAGGCACAAACACGAAAGTAATCGAACTCATACTTGATAAAATTGCTTATGGTTGGAGCCCTGAAGAGATGCAATACCAACATTCTCAGCTTACTTTAGGTCAAATATATTCGGCTTTGGCTTATTATTCCGATCATCAGGATGAAATTGACAAGGAAATTGAAAATCAATTGAAGGAAGTTGATCAAATGAGACGAGAAACGAAGCCGGCTCCCCTTATCTGGAAATTATTGCAAAAGCCGGCAATAGTGACGATTTAAAGAATAAAGTAATATTTTTACCTCTTAAGTAAAAAATTTATGTCAAATCGGATTTAAAATTATAAATTCATGATAAAATAATGCATGAAAACATTCATTTATTACACTCTGCTTGCAATTTCAATAATATCATTTTTCCCCTCACTAGCTCCATGCCAAGATAATTCCGCTATCGAGCAAAATAACAATTCCGGTTTGTTAAGCAGAATCATCAACAATATTGACGTAAGCGCCTTAATTAAAGAAGAGTTGATGATTGAGACGGATGAAGGCCACACGCAGAAACTTGAGACTTTAATACATCCTGAAATTGAGGCAAAACTGCCGTTTGACATTGATTTCAGCGCAATTGGCCGTTTCAGGTATGATGCGGTTGATAATCTTGAGCATGGAGACTCATCGCAACCGGAAATCTCGCCCGCTTCCAGGCGCGGAATCGTTGGCGACCGTGTAGAATTTGAGCTTAGGGAACTCTTTTTTGAGAAATACATTAATGATGTATACCTCAAACTTGGAAAGCAACAAATCGTATGGGGCAATGCGGATGGTTTAAAAGTGCTGGATGTTGTTAACCCGCAAGACTTTCGTGAATTTATTTATGATGAATGGTCGGATTCACGCATACCACTTTGGACGGCAAACGTGGAAATACCCATCAATGATTGGTTAATGCAATTTATCTGGATTCCAGACCGGACATACCATAAAATCCCTGAGCCGGATTCAACATTTGAGTTTACATCGCCTATGATTATTGGAAACCCGCCTCCAAATGTGGCATTGAATATAAACTCAATTCAAAGACCTCAAAGATTCTTTTCAGATTCCGACGCGGGAATCAGATTCTCGGGATTACGAAACGGATGGGATCTGACTTTCAATTATTTATACCATTTTGACGATATTCCCGTTGCGTTTAGCGATGTTTCAATATCACAAGGCAAACCATTAATCACCGTGTCTCCGGAATATAAGCGGTCGCATTTAATAGGCGGAACATTTAGCAACGCATTCGGCAACCTCGTAATAAGAGGCGAGTATGGATATTTCTTTAACAGATACTTTGTTGTAGACGACTTTAACAATCGCGATGGAGTCGTTGAAGCTGATGAGTTTAGTTATGTGTTGGGATTTGACTGGATGGGCATTAGCGACACATTTATCAGTTTACAGTTATTTCAGGGATTAATTACTCATAGCCCCGCCGGGCTTATCCGCGATCAGGTAGAATCAAACGTCTCCTTATATGTTAGCCGTGAATTCTTAAACAGTTCCGTGCATACGGAGTTTATATGGCTTCAAAACCTTAACCATAGCGACGGCTTCTTCCAGCCTAAGATAAGCTACGAGCTTAGTGATAATGTTATGCTTAAACTGGGATTTGACCTTTTCTATGGAACAAACAACGGCCTTTTCGGCCAGTTTGACAAGAATGATAGAGTTAATTTCGGCATAGAAGTCGGGTTGTAATAAAACCGCCTAATAGTTGCCGACGTTACGGCGTAAGAGGGTGCGGGGAGAATATACTGTTATCATGATATAGGGCGTCAAACTGATAAAAAGCCTGCCCTTTGCTTCGAGGCATTTCAACGTTGATCTCAATATTGCCTAAAGCCGGCACGGGCCTGCCGTGCGCATAAGTTCGGTCGGCCCAATACCCTTTTGAATGGTCGTCCGGATCAATATAAATCGTGCCGTTAAACGGCGAATAGTATAAAAACGGATCCCACGCGCCGGTTGGTGGTATAATGTCGCCTCCATTCTCATTTGGATTCATTAAAAATGTGGGGAAAAGGAGAGAGTCTTTTACGCCGTCCATATCTTTGTCAACGTTTTTCATGTTTTGTGGATGAAAACGGCTAAGATCATTGTCGCAAAACATTCCCATGTGCAATGGGTGGTCGCACATTTTGGCAATGCCGAATCCTTCTGTTTCCTGACCTATGATTAAGCCCTTTTTATATAATTTAGAATTAATCCTTTTTGTAATTCTCCATCTATTTTCAAGGGTTTCCAATACCTGAGGCGTTAAATCGGTGAAGCATTCGTATAGATTATCAAAAGCCTTGTTATCCTTGGTTTGAATAATATGGCGTGGCGGATTGAAAACAAAGTCGCCCTTGCGGTTTTCCTCGGAAAATTGGTATCCGTAATATCCCGTCATTTTATCTTGCGAGTACACCGGGGCCACAAAAGGCTTTAAAAGCTTTTTATCCGGGCCGCTAAAAACGTCGTCCTGTTGAAGCACGGAGTATTTAGGCCTGAAACCCCAGCTGGTTCGCCACTGCATCTCCGCAACCTTTGGAATGCCGTATATTGGCTTGAAATTCATGACTTCAAAGCTGAAAACACCACCCGAAACATTTCTTGTAATATCCTCGTTTAAAGCGCGCCCAAAGTCAACCGTTCTGTAATAATGTGAATGGTTATCAAGGTTAAACACCCTGTTATGCATAACCTCTCCCTGTTTCCAGTTTCGAATAGCGTTAAGATATGGGCTTAATCCATACATCTCATTATTCAAAAACGCTACTATAAAGTCGTAGTCATCAACGCCCTTCTCTTCCGCATTTAGTGTGTCCACTACTTCCGGCGGAAGTTGCAACTGGTTTGACATCAGGTCCATCCAGTCGGTATACACCCCGCTCGGCTCAGTCGCGGGATCGTTAAGCATAGAGTCCAACTCTTCAGCGGTAACTTTGCCGGCCATCGCAGCCAAGGCGACCTTGCGCATCTTTTTTTCCGGCGCGGCGTCCCCTATACCGTCAATATCCAGCTCCCTGTTTCTAGCCGTCCTTGAGAAACTTAGCGGATTTAGCTCGGTTTTGCCGGTATGCGCATTTTTGTGGTCGGCCAGAAAATCGATGAAATGAATCCTTGGCGGGTGCAACCTCCACCCCCAGGTATAAATGCCCTGCAAGAAACGCAAGGCCGTGTGTTTTACGGTAATGTGAGTTACGGTGTTTTTTTCAACAGGGACCCAAACAGTGTCTTCCGCTTTAAGGGGCAATCTGACGCTGGGCCCACCGGGGAATTCAGCCGCCGGATTAGCGTCAAGCAATAACTGCGCGGGCGCGAAATCCTCATCAATCAGAGAATAAATGTGATAGTTTATACGAAGCGTGTCGTCCGGCGCCGGCGCTATTCCAGCTGAATCTGCATTACGGAAATGAACAAAAAATGTGTCTGAGTCAAATTGCTGGTCATACCACAACATGTTAATGTCAACTTCCCAGATGTTTACCAGATCTTCCCCATCTGAAACCTCGGGATTTGCGTCTTCAGAGGCGCTTTTGAAATTTGCTTCTGTTTTGCCGGAAAAGCGAACTCTTTTTGTTTTATATTCACCTTTAACAACGTCTTCGGAAAACGCGGAATCCGGAATAGAGTCTTCATTCCACCTATTAAAATTTAGCATTGAAAAGCCGTCGTAGATTCTGCCTGAAGTGGTTCCGAGCAATATGTTTTTGATTTCTTTCGCGTCATCCACGCTGACTTTGCCATTTTTAGCTTTATTCGACAAATTTGCCAATGCGTTTTGTAAATCTTCATGCGGGTTGCTTACTTTAACGATCTTATTTTTTAATATGCTTCTTGCTCCCAAAGCAGCCTCTTCATTAACGGCGGCCAGATTGGCTAAATTGCCTTTTTCAATCTGTTTTGTGTGAGGGGCTATTATATCTCTTTTCAATAGAGAGCTAAGGACAGGCTCTTTTATTCCGCTTTCAAACAGGCTGTCTTCGGCTTTAGCTGCGTTAAAAAAGACTAGTCCGCTAATATTGCTCGCGTCTATCTGGAAATTTGGACATAATGCTAAATTAAGACAAACAATTATTATAATCATGCTGGGAAACGGCATTTGAAAAAAATTCCTTTTGTCCATTTTCATCTCTTTACCTTTGCGATTAAGATTTACAGGCGAACTATTTTAAATTCCACATATTCTAGGTAATGAACATTTGTGGCTTATTCGGATTTAACACATTAATTATATAAAAATTAAGATAAAAGGCAATTGCTTAAAATAAGGAAATAGCGGTATGTTGACAACTCTTAGCATATTGATCCATAAATCCATAAATAGAATACTCTAATTAAAACGGCAATGACGCCGTTTTAATTAAACTGGATTTATTTCCCGCAAATGATAAAATTATCAAAAAATATATCTATATAATGGAGCGCATTAAATGAACGAAATTAAACTGGGAATTGAAGGGCTTACGCTGGAGCAGCTTGAGTCAATCGCCAGGCGTGGAGTAAATGCAGGCCTTGATGAAAAATCCAGGATAGAGATTGAGAAAGCTAGAAAACTTGTTGAGAAATGGGTGGATGAGGGAAAGATTATCTATGGAATAACCACGGGTTTTGGGGCTTTGAATAATGTGATTATTTCCAGAGATGACACGCGGCAACTTCAGGAGAATATTATATTGAGCCATTCAGCCGGGGTAGGCAACCCGCTGGACGAAGAGGTTGTGCGGGCAGTAATAGCGCTGCGCGTAAAAGACCTGGCAAGGGGAAACTCTGGTATACGGCTTGAAACTACGCTCTCTTTGCTTGCGCTTTTAAATAAGGGCGTATGCCCTGTAGTGCCTGAAAAGGGGTCGGTAGGGGCAAGTGGAGACCTTGCCCCGCTAGCGCATCTTTCGCTTGTGTTGCTGGGTTTGGGAGAAGCGGTTTACAATGGCAGAAAAATATCAGGCTTGGAAGCTCTAAAAATATGCGGCATTAAACCGGCGCGGCTTGAGCCGCCTGAAGGATTGGCGCTGGTAAACGGCACACAGGTGATGACGGCCATAGGCGCGCTTGCGGTTTATGACGCTCTGCGGCTCTCTAAAACAGCCGACATTGCGGCGGCTATAAGCCTGGAAGTGCTGCTGGGGGCCAATGTTGAGTTTGATCAACGCATTCACGACGCTAAACCTCACCCGGGGCAGATCGCGGCCGCCGGCAATATGCGCCGCATTACTCAAAACAGCGAAATAATATCATCTCACAAAGACAACACACATTTGCAGGACGCATACACTCTGCGCTGTTCGCCGCAAGTTCACGGCGCGACAAAGGACTCAATCAGGTACGCAAAAGGGGTTATTGAGACGGAGATGAACTCGTCCACAAACAACCCGCTTATCTTCGCCGATTCAGCGGAGTACCTGCTGGGCGGCAATTTTCACGGCCAGCATGTGGCGCAGGCTATGGACTTTATGTGCATGGGTGTGGCTGAACAGGCAAATATCTCTGAAAGAAGGATAGAGAGACTGGTCAACCCGCAACTTAGCGGGCTTCCTGCATTTTTAGTATCCGACGGAGGGATTAATTCAGGGTTTATGATTGCGCAATACACGGCCGCGTCGCTGGTTTCGGAAAACAAGGTGCTTTCGCATCCGGCAAGCGTAGATTCCATACCAACTTCGGCAAACAAGGAAGACCACGTCAGCATGGGCACGATTGCGGCAAGAAAGTGCAGGGAGATAGTCAAAAACAGCGAGCATGTAATCGCTATCGAGCTTTTATGCGGCGCGCAAGCAATGGATCTGTTTACCAACCAAAAGCCCGGCAAAGGGACGCAAATAGCGTATGAAGTTATACGCAAGGCAGTTCCGCGCCTTGAAAAAGACCGTGTTCTGGCAACGGATATAAATGCGGTTGTGAAATTAATAAAAGATGAGACGATTTTAAAAGCCGTTGAAAATGGAGTGGGCGAGCTTTGTTAAATCAGGGCGGCAAAGCTTTATCGGCATATCATATCATTTCATTTAATATAATCGCCGGCCTGGTCTACCATGCCGTATTTTTTCGCAATGATTTCCGCCAGGCACCCTTTTTCAGCCTTTTTATCTTCCAAATCCCCTTTAAGAGCCACTATAATCTCTGTCTTTGACAATAAACCAAGGATTGATTTGGAGTCCACTTTCTCGTCGCCTTCCCTATATTTAAACGATATACCCTCTTTTACAAAAATTTTATCTGATGAAAAGACGCCTGTTTTTACTTTCACCTTTTTATCATTAACGACATCCACCCCAATTAACAACTCGCTACGGTAATAGATATCCGTTCCACCTATATTCTCGAAATAGACCTGGTCTTCCTCCCTGTTTGGAGTAAAACGGGTAAGTATAGCATCTTCAGGCCCGTTAAATTCAATTGAATCAAATTTCGGGTATATGCGAAGGTTATTGCCTTTATATTTATTAAAAACTGAAGATAAAGGGCCAACAACTATAGTTTTGTTTAATTTTTTTGATATTTGAACAATCTCAAAAAAAAGTTCTTCAAATGAGTAGCGCAAACCTGAGAATGATTGCAAAACAGCGTCCAGTTCCTGATCATTTAACTCAATCGTTTCCGCAAGATCATCGTTCAGATTTGATAAGCGCTCAAATAGAGCCAGTTTTGCCTTGTTGATTGAAGGAGCGTCATCCGCAAATACGCCAGGGGCAATTGAGCAGAAAAAAAAAATTGTAACCAGTAAAACAGCCGCTGAAATCCGGCATTTGTAGTTTTTCATGCGTGGAATTATACACTGGATGGAACTGGAAATCACTAGAAAAACAGTTTGCCGGAGTCCGGCCCTGGAAAATGTTAAATCATACGAAAAAAATAATTAAGCTATATGTTTACGGTTAAATTGAATCGACTTGATGTTTTGCGAATTCGTCCGATATAATATATTAGACGGGTAATTAATAAAATGCAGGATTAATGTTATTAAGACGCTTTTTAAACGGCGGAGAATAGTCATGGATGACAACATAAACAACATAAACAGAGTTGCGGTGATGCGCCCGTTCTTTGGCAAGGGCGAAACCCCGAAAAAGTTTAAGAAAAAAACAAAAAAGGCCAACTTGCCGGAAGAGCCTGGCGGAGACAATCTGGAAGACGATTTGCAGGCAAACAACCCGGATAATGAAAACAACAAAACGCGAGGGCGCATTTTAGACGTCAAGATTTAGAGTCTATTCATTTGGAATCACTCTGCCGGCATTGTTCTCAGCTTTTTGTTTAAAGATAAATGTTTATTTAGCAAATCCAGTATTTTTGCGGTCTTTTCGTTAGGGCGCAGCTTATTTGATATATTATAAACATTTATTGCCTGTTCAAGATTTCGTTTTCGAGTCCACTCATCCCCAACAGTGTTTAAAAGGCTCGCTATATGTCCCCCATTTTCTCCATGATCCATAGCCGCCTGTAATTCGGAAAACGCATCATTTGGCCTGCCAAGATTTAAAAACGACTGAACAATAATCCCCAACCTTTCAGCGCTGTAATTATCGTCTAAAAGTATCGAACTCTTTATATGATCAACTGTTTTAGCGAATTCTCCAATATTAAAATAGCACTGACCAAGCTTAAAATTTAATATCGCAGGATCAATATTTATCTCTATTGCGACTCCATTCGAATCAGAGCCGCCTTGATATTCAAGTATTTTATTAAATGCGTCTATAGCCTTATGGAAGTTTTTCACGGCAATGTAGATTCGTGAAAGTATTAGATAACTTGCGACTTGGTTATTTATTAAATTTAGGGATTTCTCGCAATACTTTTCAGCCTCTGAATAATCATTCCCCTTAAAAGAGCATTCTCCTAAATTATTGTAAATAGAAGCAGCTATATCTATTGGAACATCCACATTCTTTACAATTCCCTCTAAACAAGCTTTTGCGTCTGAAAACATCTCCAACAGCATGTAAGTCTGGCCTAAATTAAAAACCGCATACCAGTTGGAAGGCTCTTCCTCAACCTGAATCTTGAGTAATTCCATGTTTCTGGTTCGTTTTTTTAACAATGTTTCTTCATCACTTGCGTACCCAATATGATCAATAATAATGTCGGAAGATCGGATTCTTGCGTCTCCTAGTTCCAACGATTTAGATATTTCTTCATGTATACGCCCTTTAAACCGAAACCCTTTAAAATTCCTGAACAACCTGTAACTTTTTGTTATCTGTTTTGATGTAGATCGCTCGTTTTGCCTCATTATCTCGTTTTGCCTCATTATATGGTTGCAAAGTTTTACAAGATATGCGTCTGCGTCATCCATATTTATTGCGGTTATTATTTTTTTTGAATTTTCATCGTCTAATCTCTCATCCGCGTCCATAAAAAGTATCCAATTCATTGTCGCATGTCGAATTGATTCATTTCTGGCCGCCGCAAAATCATTTTCCCAGGCATAATTGACAATTTTTGCTTTATAATCCCCGGCAATTTGAGCTGTTTTATCGCTGGACCCCGTGTCAACAACTATAATTTCATTAGCTATGCCCTTTACACTTCTCAAACAATCAGCAATAAATTTCTCTTCATTTTTAACAATCATACAAAGAGAAAGAGTGGCCGAAGCGCTAAAAGGTTTTGGTATAGACATGTTTTTTATAAAATAATTGTGAACAAACTAAAATCGGCTTAATTTTACTTAATCAGTACAACTTATACAACAATCTTCATTAAGATGCATCATTATATGTTTAAAAATACAACGCCACACTCTTTAAATAAAATTAAATTTCCTTTTTTAGAGGCGTTTGCTACACATATTTAAGCAAAAAAAATAAAAATATATTGAGAATATAATTTTAATACTTAAAATACTTATTTATTTACATAACAATTCTCAGTTCCGGCAAAAACATATGTCATGCATCGTAAATTTCGATAAAAATGGCATAATATTTGCTTAATACAATTATAATGATTAATTTTTAGCTATTACGGATTTTAAAGGAGATTAAGTTGATGAGTAGATTTAGCCGATTTTGTTTTAAAAATGTTATATGGATTGCGTTTTTTATTATTTTTATAGCTGGCTGCGAGAGTTACGACAGTTATCGCAAAGCAAGCCAGGGGAGCCAAGGCCAATCTGAAAACCGGCAACGCAGTAGCGCGCAGCAAGCAAAAAGAAGGTTGGATAAGAATGAAGATATAGAAAAAGTGCCGCCTTCTACAACGCCACAAGAAACAACAACCGACTCTTCAAAAACAGAAGCAAAAGCAGAAGTAGAAACAGAAGATTCCACAACAGATCAGGCTGTCAACGAAAGCATTAAAAGCAACAAACCCGCTTATTTCCTGGACAAGTACGAAGAACAGCTTAAGCTTATGATGGGATATAAAGATGAAATTAAAGTTTTAAGAGAAGAACTGATGGAAGCTAATAATCTTATTAAAAAGCAGCAAACTGATTTTGAAACGGCAAAACAAGAGTCAGTTAAAAATGCCGCCAAAATCCAGGAGATGATTATTCTAAACGGCAAACTTACAGGAGAATTTGACGGGCACATAAAAGAATTAAAAGAGGAGTTGGCAAAATTCCAAAAAGAAACAAAAGAACTTAAAGTTAAACTATTAAAATCTCAAATCACCGAGACCAAGGCAAAACAGGATCTGGTTAGGATAAGGACTGAATATATTATGGACAAGCAAAAGTGGGAAGCGGAAGAAAACAATTAAATTAAAGCGGCATGAAAACATTTTTTTGAAAGTTACAGGAGAAAAGATTGATGTCAAAAGCAAAGCAGTTAACGCATTTAAAATATCTTTTTGCCGCGGCAACAGCGCTGATTTCCATTTTAGGTTGCGAGGTCACTGACATTTCAAGCATTACCGGCATAATTGACCGCAAAAGCAAAGAGCCTCTTGCGTTCGGACGTTTTAGATCGGAGCAATTAGACGATGAATCCATAAAAAAGGTATTGATTATGCCGTTTAAGTTTACAGGGCCTGAAAAATCCGCCTCAAATGTCACACGCACATTTACGGTTGAAATGAACAAGTTGGGAATGTTTCAGGTAGTAACCCCATCAGTTAAGCCAAAAGAGCTAAAAAAAGCTGAAACGACCTTGTGGGATATGGGCGCAATTGATATAGACATACTGCTTGCAGCCAGAAAAAAATATGGGGTAGAAGGGTTTATCTTCGGCAAGATAACGGAGTATAAGCCATATGTGCCATTGGCTCTTGGAATAGATGTAATAATGGTTTCGGCCCTTACAGGCGACACAATTTGGAGCGTTAGCGGAGTTTTTGACAGCGACCAAAAAGACGTTGTTGGAAAGGCAAAAGAGTATTACAAGAAACATTTCAGAAAAGACCAGTCGCTCTATGGTTGGGAATTAATCCTTATTTCCATGGAACGATACACGCGTTTTATTGCCGATACGATGGTCTCATCATTAATTGGAGTGGATAAAGAGAAATAACCTCTCAATTCTGTTCGCAAAAAAAAAAGCCGGTTTGGGGGGTTAGCCCAAACCGGCTTACAATAAACCTGAGTATCATTGCCGATATTATGCAATAGCGGCATGACAACTCATCATCCTACAATTAATCAGCCGCAGTGAACGTATAGTCGTTAGACGCCCATGTGCTGTCGGTAAATTGCGTCCACAACCTTACGTAGACAGTGCTGGCGTCTGTTGGCAATCCAGTCACCTGCCTGGTCAGATTGGTTCCTTCAGAAGCGGCATAGAGATTAAAGCTGCCTACACCCTGGTTGCCTACATCAAGCCAGTATCTGCTTGGGTTTGTTCCAGCATCCCAGGTAAAGGTATGTGATGCGCCTGAGAGTGTTCCGCTTGTTCCTGATGTCAAAGCCGCGGCAGTTCCACCGGAGGTGCTTGTAGAGCTGGAGCTTC
>JAIQZQ010000059.1 GCA_021777105.1 Candidatus Anammoxibacter sp. | reverse complement strand
AACAATTAAATACATGAAAAGTGATTAGAAATTAATCAAAAACGGAAAATATTTTCTATTCTAACCAGAGTTAGGGCACAGGAGGTTTTTCGGCCAAAATTTTCAAACAAAATTACCCTTTCCGCAACAGATACTACTTAGCGCGCCGTTTGGAGCTTATCACAAAATCACAGATGGATTGTCAGGCAGAATAAGGGTTGAGCCAACATACAATTTAGATAATGATGATTTTAACGGGAAAGTAACATTTAATATTGACTTTAGGTTTTAACAATCGCCACGGCATGAGGACATGCCTACACTACAGTGGTTACCAGCTAACCTGAGAGGGGATGCAATCGGCTTTTCTCGTTGATTCGGGTTAGGCAACTGAAACCGTATAATTCAAATTTGCTTTTCTTAATGAGTCTTGCAATGCAAGTTGTATCCAAAATTCATTTGGTTCGCCTAACTTGCTAGCTATCATTGCAGCCCGGTTTGCGCTTGGAATACGACGCTCTTTTTCTATATCACACAAACTTTGGGCTGAAATACCAAGTAATTTCGCAAATTCTTTTTGAGTCATTTCTTCCCCAATTCTATAGCTTGATAAAGCATTGCCAAATGTAAGGACTCCAAATTCAAGCTCTAGTTCATTAGTTCCATAATGTATTTTAGTAGTCATGTTTGTTTATCTCCTCTATAGTGATTATATTAATATCTTTACTTTTGGATTGCGTGTAAAAAGCTCTATATTGTTTTGATAGCCTTATTGAACGTTGGCCGATTCTTTTGCCTTCCAGGGGCTCGTCGTGATATCCTGAGATTTTCCTGACTTCTTTAATGCCTATCAACTCAACCTGTAATGCCCAGCGTTGAACGTTTCTAACAATATGGTTCGGCAATCTCCTTAAACGTTTTTTAACTTTATCAAATATTACTTTTTCCATCAACCAATTGTACGTCAAACTGGCGTATTTGACAAGTTTCATTTGAGACTTGGCTAAGATTTTTGAGCGCCATCATGTAGAGTCCTTTATTTGAACAGATTCAATGCGGTAATATAAATTTCAAGTCCCCAAGCAGTGAGCTATTGCAGCGCCAAGTATAAATCCCAAGGCGTCAATACATGCGACAAAATCTATCTTTGTGTCTTTGATTAACGCGACAAGATCGTCAACTAAAGCATTGAAATCAGAATGGTCGGCAAATAGTGGAGTTATATCAAAACGGTTGCCGGTTGTGTTCCTGTCTATTTTGGAAAGATAGTCTTTCATACAGTGGCCACATGCCTATGATTCTCAGGCTCTTTAATAGAATTGGAACTTGTTATATGGTAATAATTTAGAATAGATATAAATGATATTCAAATGATAAACGATATGCAACTATTTTTATATGAGAAAGATTATTAAGAGAATAGCGAAAGAGTTTTAAAATGCCCCTTGCGTCGAATTTCCACGTAACTATTTAGTCGTTCGTTGCTTATTGTGTAATGTAGGCGCGTCCCCTGCCGTAACATGCAGGCAAAATCTATTGTTTTTAGTCATTAACTTGCCGTTATGACGCTTGGCATTGCTAAAATTTACTATTAAACTGTTTAAAGTGAAAAAAAAAGAAACACGAAGAATTACGCGACAACTTAGCCCCGCCGATAAAGAACGCCTAAAGAAGCGTCAAAAACAGATAGCGGACGAACTGCCGGAACTTATCAAACGTGATCAAATACGAAAGCACGCTTGTGAGGAGACGACTCTTAGCGGTGAACTCCGCAGAGCTATCCAGGCAAGCCCACTATCACTCACGGTAATTGCTAAACAATCAGGAATTTCGCAACGTATATTGGATGATTTCTTAACGGCGGATCAAACCTTAAGTTCCGATGTTTTAGACCGGCTTGCGGCTATTTTAGGTTGTCATGTTAGCTAAATAATCTAAGCAATCCTTATTATTATTGCGTGGATCTCAAATAATTGCAATTATCATCCATAAAAGCCTTAAGGCCCGCAAATCATCCTGCCCCCCCCCTTTTCGCGCATACGACAATGTTTTTTTCGATGACTCATGAGCATCCTTCAAATTCCCTAAAAGCCAATTACACAATTTCCCACCGCCACGGCAGAACGTTTTTTTCGGGAAGTTGTAAATTATTCAAAACAAAAAACACTTGAGCATAAAAGATAAAAAGTTTACAATTCCATTATTCATCCAGTTATCTTAACTGGTTAGAAAAGAAAAGGTTTTATTTGTAAAAAGAATTAAAATATCAGAGGTTTATATTGCAGGTTGCCGCAATATAATGGAATGTAATAACCGATTGCAAAAATAGACGCTCATGCAAATAAACGCTAAATTACAAAGACAGCGCCTTCAAGGGAGGAAGCCTTGTAACGAGCAGTTGTTTTCCCTGAAAACTGTTTGAACTTACAGCAAATTTAGAATAGATTTGAATCCCGCCAGAGCGCCCTTTTCAACTATTGACTAACATAACTAATCCGGTTATTATGGAAAAAACAAAGCAACATTATCCGTTATCTAAAATACAGGATCAAATGAAATCGGTTAAAGGTTTACGATTAACTAATTCGTCACGAAAATGATTAATAGAGCTTGATTTTAGTGAAGAGGATGCAGTGCAGGCCATTCAAAGTTTAAATAATTCATGTTTCTACAAATCAATGACAACTCATAAGAATTACAAAATATGGCAAGATGTTTACCATGCATCGTTTAAAGGAGTTTTCTTGTATATAAAGTTTCAGGAAGATAGTGAGGGTTATTTCACAATATCATTTAAGGAGTTAGGATAATGCCTAATAAAATATGTCAAATATGTTTTGAAGGAGAGCTTCATCGCGAGTCGCGCAATGTCTCCTACGATTTTAGGGGGCATTCTATAACTATCAAGCAATCAGGGGATTGGTGTGATCAATGTGGAGAGGGGATACTAAACGGAGACGATTTAGAATCCACATCTGGAGAAATAGATAAATTTAAAAAAAGTGTAAAGTTTAAATTAGCAGATTTATTAAAGCAAATACGCCTAAAATTAAATCTTACACAACAAGATAGCGCAAAAATCTGCGGTGGAACAGTTGACTCTTTTTCTCGATATGAAAAAGGGGAAATAGCTCCGCCGTTGGCAACTGTGAACCTAATGAAACTTCTTGCAAATCATCCGGAACTCCTGGATGAAATTCAGCATGCGGCCTAACGGCCGGGATACGGTATAAACTGATCACGCAACCGCAGAGCGCTCAACGCGGCGAACGGTTCACCGTTAAATACTATCTGTTTTACCGGCCAATTGTCCGCATCTTTCTGTTCAATGAGATATTTCGACACATCCATCCAACGTATCTGTTCGTCTGATGTTCGGATGACGACCATGACGGGATACGCCTGTTGCTGGTTCCCATGCTCCGCGTGGGAATCCGGGCCGGACGCTCACGCGTCCAGTCAACACGACGTGTGAGCGTCGAACCTTGCATTCCAACGCGGAGCATTGGAACGAGTCTAATGCGCGTTTCCACAACGCATTCACGTAGGAGAGTAAAAATGAAACTAATATAATTCAGGAACATGCTCGGTTTCATACTTTTCGATAAGGGTTCCAATTATGTCCATAAGCGATGCTAAAGGATGGTCTTCATCCTCTCCTATTTCATCAATAAGGCTGTCAAGTAAAGCTACTAATTGATTATACTCTTTTTCCGTATGTGGCACATAAACAACATTTGAAATCATTGGCCAGACATTAGCAACATTTTTAATAGCAGGTTGTAACATTTTTATTCCTTCCATTTGTTTTTGTCGTATTCCGGATGTGTTAGCACAGCGCGGATATAAACTTTACGTCTATTATAATGAATAGCGGCAATCAGCCTTGCCTTATTTCCTCCAATATTGAAAATAGTTAACTTACCAACCTTATCTACATTTGAAAAAGTCTCTCGCAATTCAGCAAATGAAATAAAGTTAGCTTTCTTAACTTGTTTGTGCCACTTATCAAGAGAATTCCTAACGTCAGGATGCTTGTCCGCAAAATCATTAAGCCGTTTACGTGAAATAACATGCATAGAGGTATTTTATATTCTAAAAGGATGAAATTCAATCACATTAAACAACATCTAACAATACGAACAATGAAATTCGGATAAAAAATCAAAAAAACACCGCTTACGTGTTCAATGCCCCAGGCTTGCGCAACGTTATTCTTTAAAAAGACCGAAAGATTATTGAAAGAATAGCGAAAGAATATTAAAATAGCTCCATGAATATTTACACGCCGGTTTATAATTTCAATAATGCTATTCTTAAAAACATCGAAGCTGTCTCAAAAATGCAGGGGAAGTTAGAGAGTTTGTCAAACAACCTGCATGATGAGTTCGCCATAAATACCGCCGCAAATATTGACGCCGCCCATTTCTCCACAAAACTTGAAGGCAATAAACTTACAATAAAACATGCGGCCATGGCGTTAACAGGCCAATTAAAAGAAAAAAACGTTAAAAACAGAAGAGATTTAAAAGAGATTTAAAAGAGATATTAAACTATTCACAAGCAAGGGCGTTTCTCTTTGAAGAAGCCGGTAAAAACAAACAATTATCATTGGATTTAATTTTAAATACTCATAAAATTCTCCAAAAAGGCATTGTTACAGGCAAATTAAGAGGATTTTTAAGGTTGGCGCAAAATTCAATTCAGGATTCAAAAACAAGATCAATTATTTACATCCCTCCTGATTTTAACGAAGTAAAAACTTTGATGAATTCCCTTATTTCATGGGTAAACAGCTCTATAATGGATGAGGTAAACATTCTAATTATTGCCGGAATTTTTCATTATAGATTTGTCACAATACATCCGTTTATGGATGGAAACGGCAGGGCGGCAAGGCTCTTAACAAATTACATTTTACACTGTAATGGATATGAGGTGGCTAAATACGCAAGCCTGGAGAAGTCGCATGAAACAGACCGTAAAGCGTATTACACTAATTTAAGAAAAGTCCAGGCCTCTAATTTTTATGATATACCAGCCGGCATAAATATTACAACATGGCTTGAATACTGGTTAAATTGTTTAAACAGCGCGTATAAAGAAGCTTTAAACAGAATTGAAAAACTGAATATAAAAGATGACGCTATTTTAACGCTGGACAATAGATTGCAAAAATCAATAAATCTATTTAAAAAATATAAAAGAATAAAAGCTGCCGAATATCAAACATTAATGGGACTGGGAAGAACCCAGGCAGTGGCTGATTTAAATAAATTGGTAGATATGGATATAGTAAAGAGAGCCGGAGGGGGTAGATCGACCGTTTATATAATAAAATGAGATTAAGGGCTCAGAAAGAAATAACTTGGACTTTTGTGCCGGCATCTTCAGGAAGATCCCGGTTTTCACGAGGACAAGCTTTGCCCAACCTTCAATCTCCGAATCCTTTATGCAGCTTTTAAATCTAACTATTTCGGAATTCATTCCTAAATAGCACAACTTTTTAGGAATATATACAAATTGTAATTTTATTTTACCCAACTTTCCGGCGCATTCCATAAAATCCTGTTGCGCAGCCGGGATTAACAGTTAAAATTACGGCTGGCAATTAATTTGTAACCTGATATACTTTTTGTTTTAAATGATTTTGCAATTAAAATAGCCAAATCACAGGCGCGGTGGGCGCGCCAACACTACAAATCATGATTATCTCAAACAAATTAAAACTTGCGCA
Organism: Candidatus Anammoxibacter sp.; assembly: GCA_021777105.1. Classification (GTDB taxonomy): domain Bacteria; phylum Planctomycetota; class Brocadiia; order Brocadiales; family Anammoxibacteraceae; genus Anammoxibacter_B. The sequence continues at coordinate 37,603 of JAIQZQ010000059.1, read as the reverse complement.
TATTGCGGCGCTAATTTTCGTATTAACGCTATGCATTGCAAAGCAGAGCGCGGTTTCTGCGCAAACCATTGACAATACAATACCGGAAACCAATGCCGCCGAAATGGATTTTGAGGATGAGCTTGCCTGGTTGCGCGAAGAGAATTACATTAACATTGCAACTAAAAGCAGGGTTGAAGTGTCAAAAGCTCCGTCAATGGTAACAGTTATCACTGCCGAAGAGATTGAGAACATGGGAGCAAGGACGCTAAACGAGGTGCTCCGCCTAATCCCCGGCTTTAACACTTATAAGAGCTCGGTTTTGGGAACTGAGCGTTATGGGGCAAGAGGGCAGATAATTACCGTAGGCAAAATTAAAATGCTGCTGGATGGTCATACACTAAACCAGCCGTTAAGCGGCTCAACTTTCCTCTTTTTTGACGATTTGACATTAAAGAATGTTAAAAAGATCGAAGTTATACGCGGCCCAGGTTCAGCCCTGTATGGCGGCAACGCTTTTCTGGCTGTAATTAATATTATCACAAAAGACGGGCATGATGTGGATGGAGTTGAAGTAAGCTCCGGGTTCGGGAGTTTTGACACCCAGGACTATAATATACTTTACGGCAAAGATCTTTATGGAATTGATGTTACAGGAAACGTTGGCTTTTATAATACAAATGGTTATAACGGCGTTCTGGAGGACGATTCGTTAACTTTACAACCATTCGTTAACCAATTTTCACTAGCCCCGGGCAGGGTTGACGATAGCAGAAACAAGCTTGACCTAAGCGCGAAACTCTCTTATAAAGATCTGGTATTTAAAGCGAAATATCAGAACAAAGACACCGAGCCTTTTGCAAGCACATTGTTTACACTGACTGATGATTCAAGCCAGGAGTTAAATTATGCAATGGCCGAGCTTAATTACAAGTATGATATAGGCGACAGGCTCTCTATTAAACCAACCGTTTATTACGATCAATTCGATTTCGTGTTGATGAACGAGACATTTCCAGACGGCTTTATATTTCCACGCGATTTGGACAATGATGGAGATGTTGAGGTTTTTCCAGAAGGCCGGGAAGGATCGCCCATCGGCACAAATAGAGTATTGGGGAGCAATGCTCAGTTTGAGTATGATATTACGGACAACAACAACTTTATATTAGGATTTGATTATAGGTGGGAACGGCAAGACAATCTGCAATTTAGAACAAATTTTGATCCTGTAACAGGCGCGCCTTTTGATGCCCCGGGTTTGCAGAACACCACTGCTACCAATTGGAACCGCGAAGTGATCAGGCAGATTTGGGCCGTATATTTGCAGGATCACTGGGACATATCAGACGATATTGGGTTTACGTTCGGCGTCAGGCATGATCATTATAGCGATTTTGAAGGCACAACCAACCCAAGAATCGGGATTACATGGCAATTTCTGGATAAAGCAAACCTAAAGCTGTTATATGGACAAGCATTCCGCCCGCCTAATTTCCAGGAACTCTACACCACCAACAATTTTTCAGTTATAGGAAACCCCGATCTGGAGCCTGAGACGATAAGGACATACGAAATTGGAATGGGCTATGACATCACGGACAATTTCAACGCGAACATCAATTATTTCTACAATGTGGTTCGCAATGAGATAGGTTTTCTTCAAAAGGAATCTCCAAGCGACCCCCTTGTATTTGACAATATTCAAGACTCTAATATTCAGGGTATAGAACTTGAACTGAAGGCAAACTTTGGCGCTAACAATTACGTTTATGGCAATTACACATATCTTGATTCCGAATCTAAAGGCGACCCTATACCAAACGTGGCAAAGCATAAAGGAAACGTGGGGCTTAATTATGAAATATGCAAATATCTTAACTCAAACATCCATGCATTTTTTACCGGCCATAGAGAAAGGGATGAATCAGATGACAGGGACGAAAACTCCGGCTTTGCCCTGCTTGACCTAACGCTAACCGTAAAAGAGTTTTTTAAAACCATGAAAGTAAAAGCCTCGCTATATAACCTGCTTGACAAAGAGTACACCGATTTCACCCCGGCCAACACCATCCCCTCCGACATCCCCCGCCCGGGCAGGACGTTCTTTGTGGAATTGGGATATGAATTTTAGCGCCTTTATGTTGGTTCAACGTCTCCGGCTTGAACCATACGGACATTAACAATACTCCGTGTTGAGTAATTTACTTGCCATAAAAAGGCGCGGTCTCGCGCCTACAACGCCCTGGTTGCCAAGCCCGGCTTGGCAACCGGCAATTCAAGAAGCCCCAGCTTCGCGGTTGCCGCAATTACCCATCATACATTATTGTATTCTCAGCCCTCATCCGTTAACATATTTAGCATGTTGTATGCAAACATTAACAGCGCAATATCCGGCGTTAATTAAAACTTATGACATATGGATAAACGCAAAGAGCGCAAAGAGCGCGGAGTTGACAATCTGAATTAAGTAATTCTACAAATCATATAAATAGTGGCACAGGCTTCCTTGCCTGTATTTCAATATTTTAAATTAAAGAAACAATTAATGAACTTACTACCTAGGCCGGAGCATATGATACCATTTTTTTGCGCGAATTTTATCACCCTCCCCTAACCCCTCCCATCAAGGGAGGGGGAATTATAGGAAAATATTTAAATTCAATATAGTAGCTTTATTGTTGGCCTCAGTAATAAGAGCCTAATTTAAACTATTGCCTGTTTACCTATTTGCTCTCAGTTGCAATTTTCAGCGAGATTAGTTCTTTGATGAAACAATTTACATCGTTTTCACAAATGCTTTGATCAATTTCAAATTCTTCCATAATCTTATCGCAAATTTCATCAATGGATTTGGGTGTTTCTATTATCTCCCATATACGTGACGCCACGGGATTCATGGAAAAGTGCTTGTCCAATTCAAGATCAGTCATTACCAACTCATCGTCCAATTTACTTGCGATAGTATTTTGATTTCTTACGTATTTAATCATACTGGTTTGGTTTTAAAAATCCATCAAATGTCTTCTTTGATTCAAAGTACTTTATTAGAAGTAGATTTAACAAGCTGATTTTCGCTTTTAATATTTTAAATTCTTTGCTATCGTTTTTCTTTGCTTCACGAATGTAAGTAACCAACTCTCCAAACGTGGCAATTTTCCCATTATTCAGTTTTTTATACAACTCAATTATTTCCGCCCTTAATTTTTTAGCATTATCAATAATGTTCATAGCCTTGTTGAAATCAATTTCACATTCTATGAATCTTCTGAGCAATTTGCATTTGAAATATGAGCAAATATACGGTTTCTTCAGGTTATATATAGCGCATTTGCCGTTAAAATGGGGACATGGAAGCCGGAAATACTGATTTCCTTCAAACATATACAAACTTTTCTTAAAAATATCAGCAACATTTTCTGCCTTTTTTATTCCTACATGCTCAAAAAGAGTATTATCACAGCAAAAACCACAGTTCATACATATTTTCTGTTTATTTCCCAAGATATTTTTAGACATTTATTTAGAAATCTATTAAAGTTAATAAATCTAATGGACAAGATGCAAGAGGATATGTAGGAAGCTTTTTCTTCATATCATGGCCTAAATCTCTATTAAATTCAACTTTTTTTAAAATAAGTTCAGCCAAAAATATTTGAAATTTGAAAAGGACACCGTTCCCGCAACCTAAAGATATATAAGGGGTTATACATATTGTAAGAGATAAATTAGCGCAATGGATGTGTAAGCGCCTAAAGCCTTATAGCGCCATCTTTTAGCTATCTTTCAATTACCTTTGTATGTGTTACCAGGCCAAAGTCTTTGTATTTTTGAGACCACTCACACATAATACTAGAAGGATAATTATAATAAAAATTAGTTAAACAATTTAATCCGGCAGGTTTTACAACGATCTCATATATGTGATAAAATAACCTAAGGGGATGATTTTTTGCTAATAATATTCTTAAAGATTGAATGAAACGGCGCCAATTATGAAAGAACCGTACAAATGCATTGATTCTTACGCTTTTAATGAATCCGGCTTGTTTTTTGGCCGGGAAAACGAAGTTAAACGCATGGTTAGCGAAATCAAATCAACGAAACTTCTTGTTTTCTTTTCACCTTCCGGTTCAGGAAAAACGTCGCTTATCAATGCCGGGGTTAGACCTGCGTTGGAAAATCTTGGGTATAAGACAATTTACGCCTTATGCGATGACAATCCAAGCGCTTCAATAATAAATTCAGTTTCAAAAGAGCTTAAATTGGCGCAAAATATAGAAACTGAAAATCTGCATGATTTTCTAACATACGCTGTAAATCCGCATTTAAAAAAAGATTCAAACCAAATAAAGCCGCCTGCGCCTATTGTAATATTTTTAGATCAATTTGAAGAGTTCTTTATCGTGTTGCGCAATCACCCTAAACAGCGCAAGGCATTTTTTAAGCAGCTTTTAAGCATAAAGAATGATGATCAATTACAAGTATCAGTAGTGATTTCGACAAGAGATAATTGTTATGTGAACTTATTTGAATTTCGCAATGAAATTGCGTTTGAATTTCAAAATTCCGACGTGCTTCTGGGAAGTTTGTCAATTGATAATGCGCGTCGTGTTATTGAAGAGCCGGCAAAAAAATGCGGTGTTCATTATGAAGATAAATTAATTAGCTCGGTGGTTAATGAACTAAAGAATAATCATAATAGAATAGACATTATCCCGCTTCAGTTAGTTTGCCATGCTTTATGGTCGATCAAAAGAAAAAATGAAAACATAATTCATTTTAAAGATTATAAGTTTGCCGGAGGGACTAAAAATATTCTTCAACATAGAATATTTACAATAATAGAGACAATTCCTAAAGAACATCATAAATTGCTATTAAAAATATTCTTAAAGTTAAGAACTAAGGACGGCAGGCGAAGATTTATTTCAAGAAGGCAACTATTTATGGATTTAAGAGTAAGTAAAAAAAATCATGCAGGGACTATCCATTTGTTAAACAAGCTTGTGCGCCTTAATATCCTAAACCGGGAAAAACATATCCATTCTGTGTGGTATGAGATAAAGCATGATTATCTGGTTAATGAAATTAAAGAATGGACAATAAAATATCAAAAACACATAAATAGAAGATTGAGATTGCGCGGCACAACAGTTTCGTTTGCAATTCTGTGTTGCCTGTTTTTCGCGTGGTTTTTTGCGCTGTTCAATCAGTTTGAAGCTCGCTTTACAGACCAAATAAATGAAAACCAAATGCGAGAGATAGAAATCTTAAGACGCTTTAATCCATTTAATTTTAAAGTAACTACCGGTATTTTTGAAAAAGATTTAAAAAATACGGATTCTCTCAACCTGATAAAAAACCGTTATATAATATCAAGCGGGAATAAATATAATTGGCATAAACTATTTGAAATACTAAGCCTTTATGAAAGTGGTTATCTAATGTTCAAGGCAGGCCTTATCAAAGAAGGAATTAAAAGATTAATTATGGGCCTGAATGATAATGATATTTTCGTTAGGGTGCAAATAGAAGAGACGTTGAGAAAAATTAGTAGAACTGACAGAAAACTTATAGGCAATTTGATTAGTTCTTTGAAAGTTGAGGATAAAGATTTTTGCGAAAAGTTTAGCGATACTGTAACGCAAGCAGAAAAAATAATAAGCGAGAAAATTGCATCAGAAGATGCGCCTAAAAGGGCCGATAAAAACAAGTTAGTTACTAATAAAAAAACTGTGCCAAGCGATCAAAGCCGTATCAATTCAATGATTAATACACTTAGAAAAGCGTCGCACAACGACTCTTATGTGAGGGCAAAAACGATAGATGCTCTGGCAAATCAAGGAAAAAGAGATGAAAATGTTGCCGCCGCATTGGTTTCCGTTTTAAAAGAGAGGGATTCATTGTTCATGAGCGGAGTGGTGGAAGCGCTAATAAAACTTTGCAAAAACAATAAAAATACCGCCGGCACATTAAATAGCGCATTAAATAATGAGAATGCCAATGTTCGAATAGGAGTTACGGATGCCCAGGTTGCAATTGGCCAACGAGATATGACAATAATTAAAACATTAATCACAGCTCTTAAGGATAAGGATTCTTTTGTCCGTAAAAGGGCAACGGAGACGCTGGTAAAACTTGGGCAAAGTGATATGCTGGTTGTTACGGCCTTAATTCGTGATCTCGTTGATAGAGATGATAATGTTCGTCTAAATGCAACATTAGAGCTGGGTGAAATATGTCAAAGGAATAGCGAACTGGTGGAATCTTTGTTTGCATTAATTGAAGGCGGAGATAGGGATTTTAATGTTCAGCGAAAAGTTGCGGATGTGCTTGTGAAATTGAGCAAATGTAATCAGGATACTATTAATGCTTTGATTACAACTTTGCATGACAAGGAATTTACTGTGAGAGGGGGAGCGGCGGATGCGTTGGGGGAAATAGGCAATAGTGATCAAAAAGTAATCACAGCCTTAATCACAGCGCTTGGCGATAGTAGAGATGATGTGTGCGCGAAAGCAATGCACTCCCTTGCTCAGCTCGGGAAAAGTGATGAAAAAGTAATTGCAGCGCTGATTACAGCTTTAAAAGACGGCAATTTCTCCGGCGCCGGCAAAGCCGCGGAAGCGCTTGGGGAAATAAACAGGAGTGATAACAATATAATCAGAGAGCTTATTGCAGCCCTTGAGGATTCCAGGTTTAGTGTCAGGGCCGGCGCGGCTAAAGCGCTTGGGCAGTTAGGTGAAACGGATCAAGCTGTTATTGCCGCATTGGTTGCCGCGACTAATGATAAAAGCTATAACGTAAAAGCGCTTGCTTCCGAAGCCCTGGGAATGTTGAGATGCGATGATCAGGAAGTAATTACCGCCTTAATTACAGCCACTAAGGATAAAGGATATGGCGTTAGGATTCGCGCTTTAGAAGCATTAGGAAAGCTGGATAAAAGCGATGAGGAAATAATTGAAGTTTTAATTGCGGCAATAAATGATAAGGATTTTTCCATCAGAAACATAGCCGGCAACGTTTTGGGTAAATTATTGCAATCAACAACAAGAGATGAATTGTTAATGATGCTTTCTCATAATTTATCGGGATATCGTAGAGCCGCTGTAAAAGTTATTAAACTAAGAGATTCAATATCAATAGACCTGGAAAATTCCGTAAAAAAACTAAAAGATGAAACTAAAAGCCCATGGGTTCATATAGCAGCCTGGGATGCCTACGAAATCATTCAGGAACGAAGAAGAGCAGATAATAAGGACATATACATCCCCAAGTCGTTACATTAGTAAATCGCTATTAATCAATAATTGTTATACTCGTGACAAGCCAATGGCCGTATATTAATTATGTATGTTTTTCTTTTCATTTTAAGCGGCAGGCGCATAAAGAACATAACCTAAACTGGTTTAGTTATTCCTGCGCGAGATCTAAGATAATTCAGGATAAAGTATTTTTACGCATGCGGGACAAATGCCATGGGTGAATTCGGCTTTGCTATGATGCATGATATAGCTTTCAATTATTTCCCAATATCCTTCATCATTTCTAATCTTTTTGCAATTAGAGCAGATAGGCAACAAACCTTTTAATTCGCTAATTTTATCCAGCTGTTTTTGAATTGTGGCCCTTTGATTATAAAGCTCGCAGAAAACCTTTACTTTGCTTATTAAAAAATGTTCGTTAATAGGTTTTGTTATGTAATCTACCGCGCCGGATTCGTAACCTCTTGCTATATATTTTTCATCAATACTGATGGCTGTGATAAATATAATTGGGAGATATTTTGTTTTTTCTGTTTCCCTAATTCGTTCCGCAACCTCAAAACCATTCATTTCAGGCATTTGAACATCAAGAAGAACAACCGCGACATCATGTTCCCGCAACAATGACAATGCCTCTTTGCCTGATTGCGCGGCAACAACGTATAATTCCAGATCTTCCAGAGCGCATTCCAGGGCAAGTATGTTTTCAGGTCTATCATCAACTATCAATATTTTTTGGTCTTCTATATCATGCATCATATTCCAATCCTGCTTTTAATAAAGCTTATAATATAAATCAAAATTTAAAAAAATAATATATATGTATTGTTATATTCATACGCAATGAAATAAAACCCTAAAGGGTAACTCCGGCAACAATACCATGTTGCCGGAGTTAAGGCTTTAGCCTTTTATTTATTGACTAATTTCGAAACCTAATGTTTTTGAGCGCTAATTATTTATACAGCCATACCTTTAACAACGACAAAAGCTTGTCTATTTCCACCGGTTTTGCGATATAATCGTTAGCTCCCGCCTCTATACACTTGTTTCTATCGCCTTTCATTGCTTTTGCCGTAAGGGCAATAATCGGTATTTTTTTAAAAATTTGCATCTTTCTGATCTCTCGAATAGCTTCATAACCATCCATTTCAGGCAACATGATATCCATTAAAACCAGGTTCGTATTCGGATTATTTTTCAGACGCTCAAGCCCCTCTTTCCCGGTCCTTCCTATCAATATTTTCATGCCATATTCCTCAAGCACGGATGATAAAGCAAACACATTACGCTCATCATCATCAACTATTAAGACTCTTTTGCCCCTTAGCGCGACCTCCTGATCATGTGCCATCCGAAGCATATCCCTCTTATCTTCAGGCAAATCCTTTGCCACGGTATGAAGAAACAGCGTTACTTCATCTAAAAGAGTAGCAGGTGAGAATGTCTTTTTTATAACAATATCATCTGAAAACTTGTCTAGTTTCATATCCTTTTCGTTTGAGGATATTTTGTCTACCTTGTCGGTATAATATATTATAGGCGGAAACTGAACCTTGCCGGTTTTTTTTATTTTCTCCAGCAAATCAAACCCAGTTTTGTCATTAAGCGACATCCCGATTATTACACAATCGAACTTTTCAGATTTTAAAATTTTGTAAGCTTTCTCATTGCTGTTTGTTACAGTATAAGTAATATCGCAGTTTTCAATAACGCCCAGGATTTTATTTACATGCTCTTTATCATTGTCTACAATAAGCGCTTTCTTTATCTTTTTTGTTATAGCCTCTTCTATATTTGCAAATGCATTCTCTAACGTTTCCATACTAACAGGTTTTGACAGGAAACCAATGGCCCCCATTTTCATTAAATTGATATTCTTCTTTGTTCCGGAAATGATGTGAACAGGTATATTACGCATATCAAGACTATCTTTTAATCTTTCCATTACGATCCACCCGTTAATGCCGGGCAGTATTAAATCTAAAATAATAGCCTTTGGTTTAAAATGGGAAGCTAATCGGAGCCCCGTCTCCCCATTGCCCGCAATTAAACATTTAAAATCCCTCTCTTTAGCAATGCCGTACAATATCTTTGCAAAATGCGGATCATCTTCAATTATCAACACAGATCTATCATTAGGGGTTATATCTTTTCTATCGTCAATACCCGGGTCAGCGTCAAAATTTATATCTTCCTGATCGTTAGCTTTATACGGAGTTATTATTTCCGCTGCGGGAACCTTGCCATATCCAACATCGCCTTGCCTCGGCCCTTTTATTTCATCTTCCGGCTTTACGGCCGCAACCTGCCTGCCGGCGGGCTTTAACTCATTGGATTCGTCTATTTTTATCGGAAGAAAAAGTGTAAACACGCTCCCCTCGCCTTCCTCGCTTTGTAATTGAATCTCTCCGTTTAAAAGCACGGCAAGTTCCCGGGAAATTGAAAGCCCCAGCCCGGTGCCTCCGTACTTACGGCTGACAGAGCCGTCCGCTTGTTGAAACGACTCAAATATAGACCGTTTCCTGTCTTCCGGTATACCTATGCCGGTATCCAACACCGAAATGGCAATAACATTATCCCGGCCAAGGCAGGCTGATGAAAACAGCATATCATGGTCCGGCCTGTATATACTAACGGTAACGCCTCCCTCATGAGTAAATTTAATGGCATTGGAAACAAGATTTTTAACAACCTGGTTAACTCTCTTAATATCGCTTGAAATATAATCCGGAGTATCTTTTGATATTTCTACTTTGAAGCTTAATCCTTTTTCACGGGCAAGCGGCAAAAATCCCTGCTTCATCTCTTCGCAAATATCTGCAAGCCGCGTATCGTCCAGATGCAGGTCTAACTTGCCGGCTTCCACCTTTGAAAGGTCCAATATATCATTAATAAGAACCAGCAGATCCTTTCCCGAGGAATGAACAGTGCTCGCATATTCCACTTCCTTTTCCGTTAAGGTCCCTTTTTTATTTTGTGAAAGACGATTTGAAAGTATAAGCATACTGTTTAAAGGCGTCCTGAGTTCATGAGACATATTGGCAAGAAATTCAGACTTGTATTTGCCGGCCATTTCCAAATCCTGCGCCTTCACTTCAACCTGTTTCCTGGCATACTCCAGTTCATGATTTTTCTTTTCTATATCCTTCTTTTGCTTTTCAAGGGCGCGGGAGCGTTCTTCCAACTCTTCATTAATTGATTTCAGCTCCTCTTGTTGCGCCTGAAGCGCCGATTCCGACTTTTTTAGACTTTTGGCCTGGCATTCCAACTCTTCATTAGTTGCCGTTAACTCTTCTTCTCTGGTCTGCAACTCTTCCGCCTGAGTTTGTGTTTTAATAAGCAATTCCTGAGTGTGGACACGTCCAGTGGTAGTGTTAAAGGCTATTGCGATTGAAGGCGCGACCAATCCAAGGAAATCTATTTGATCATCGGAAAATTCATCAAAAGCTCCAAATTCCATAACGCCTTTTACCTCCCCTTCATAAATAAACGGCGTTACCAGAATATTATTAGGGAGGGCCTCGCCCAACCCGGAAGTTATCTTTATATAATCAGCAGGAATATCAGTTATGAGAATACTCTGCTTTTCAATGGCAGCCTGCCCCACCAGGCCCTCCCCAAACTTATACTTCTTGGAAAGGTGTTTGCGCCTTACAAATCCATAGCTTCCTGTTAATTGTAGGCATCCTCTTTCATCTACAAGGTAAACAGTTCCTATCCTTGCATTTAAATAAGGGGTCAGATAATTTATTATACTTTTGGCCAACTCCCGGGAGCTTTGCTCGCCGCGTATTTTCTCACCCAGACCGGCCACGCCGCTTTTAAACCAATTCTGTTTCTCGTTTTCCGTTGTTTTTTTGCGTAAATCATCCGTCATTCTCATAAATGAACCGGCAAGCTGAGCAATCTCATCTTGTGAATCAATTGTTACCCTGGTATTCAATCTACCTTTGCGTATCTCATCCGTGGCATAAATGAGTTTTCCGATTGGGTGGATAATGCTGCGGGTAAGGAAATATACAATAACCACACCCAGTATAGCCAGGATGATTATTAATAAATATATGATATTTAAAGTATTTCTTTTAGTAGATTGCGCGTCAGCCATAAAACTCGCGGCCTTGTTCTGTGCAAATTTATTTAGCTTCATCATGGCTTGTTCCAGTTTTGCAACATGTCGAGAGCCTTTTCCCCTGGTAATTTCAACTGCTTCATCCCTCTTGCCTGAGCGCATTAAGAAGATTACCTCATCGCGAATAGGCTTCCAATCAGTAAAGGCCAATAGCGCATTTTCATACATCTCCTTTTCCCCGAGAAAACGCTCGGCAATAATCTTAAAGTCCCTATGCGCATCCTCTTCATATCCATCTACAATAAGGGAAAAGGCATCTATTTTATCAACATCCTTTGACAACGCTATATCTTTCATAGAACGGTGCATCCTTATTATATTGCCGTCAACTCTAAGGACTGCATTGCTAACTGCAAACGGATGCCTATACACTTTATCTGTTATACCTGATAAAAACTCCATCCGGTTTAAAACGAAAAGAGATACCAGAATAAAGATTAAAAACAATAAACCGTATACAATACCGAAACGTAAACCAATCTTCACTTTTTTTAACATTACCGTCCCCTTTGGGTTTAATCAATTTAACATGAGTAGCTTTCAGCCGCAGCCGGAATCGGATACAGGATGCAAAAGTTTTTTATTTAGCAACTTATACCCCTTCCTGCCTGGCGCGCAATTTAGCCTCCGATTCCTGCAACTCTTCATTAGCCTGTTTCAGTTCTTCTTGTTGTAACTGTAATTCCTCGCTTAAATCCTCCGACTTGGTTAAAAGATCTTTTAGGCGTGTATTTGCATCAGCGGCATTAATGGCGGTTCCGATCCCGTTAACGATTTGGTTTAAAAATTCAACGTGTATATCTGAAAACTTGCCTATTGTGCCTAGTTCTATTACTCCTAGGATTCTATTCCGGCACATTACAGGCATGATAATAACATTATTAGGTTTAGATGTTCCGATTGCGGACACAACTGTAGGCACGATATAATGCTCAGGTATGTTATTTAAAAAAATCAATTTTTCTGTTTCAGCGGCTTGCCCGATCAAACCTTCGCCAAATGCAAATACTTTATCTTTTACATCCTCTTTTTTATATGCATACCCGGCTGCAAAGACGAGTTGATTACTGCCGTCATTCAGGTAAAAAGCGCCGACTTGCGCATTCAAGATTTTTGATAAATGATTTATAACCAAAACAGTAAGTTTTTCTATCTCATTTATGCCTCGCACTTCGTCATCAAACTTAACACGTGAAGATGAAAGCCAATTAAGATCGGCCTGAGTTTGAGATATTGCCTTTACTTTATCAGCCATGGTATTAAATGCTTTTGCAAGTATGCCGATTTCATTTTTTGACTCATCCTTAATCCTTGCTTCCAAATTGCCTTTGCCAAAATCATTTACGGCGCTCACAAGCCGCGCTATAGGTTTTTTCACGGCTTGAGTGATTAAGACGCCAAATAGAATAGCGACCGTTAAACTTCCGATACAAATATATAAGATCCTCAATCTTGTTTGTTCATTGTTTTGTTTTACAATGGGCCCTAATATATCCTGATCTTTTTTAACGGAAAGTTTTATCTCTTCCGCGGCTTTTGATATGACGGGGCCTATTGTGTCAAGCTTGTTAGTTACAATATCGTTGCGATTGTTTATTACCTGCGCAAGCGTGTTAAAATGGGAGCGGTAAGAATCTCTTTTTTTAAGAAAAAGCTCAAACAGGATTCTTCGTTCAGGATCCTGGAGCTCCTTATCCATGGTTGTTGCCAAATGATCAATCTTAGTCACTAATTCTTCTTTAAACCTTTTAACCGCGGCTTCCTGGTTTGTGTCGAGGAACTTTGTCGCGTATAAACGCCCTAACAGAAGATGTTCCTGTATTCGCCCCGCATAATATGCGGCGGTATAATCTTTGTCCATAAATGCGGATTCACTTATATCCGTCATAGCTTTTCTCATCGCGATACCGGCAGGGTCAAGTTCACTGTATATAATTGAATCACGCTGTCTTTTATAAGCGACAACTTTGTCAAAGGATTCAACATATTCATCAACCAACCCTTGAATTAATTGAACTTTTTCAACGCGTTCCGGTTTCTGAATTTGTGAAGAGGCTTCATTCAGGAATTGCAACATCAGTTTTTCACGTCTATTATACTCCCTGACATCCTCTTCACTGCCGGTTTTCAGGAAACGTTTGGTATGAAAACGCACAAGCAACATATTTGCCTGTAAACGCCCGGCCAGGACGGAATCTTTAGCAAGCTCGCGATATTGATTAAATGAAATATTTCCGCGTTCCGTGCTATAAAAAGCAAGCGCGCTTATTCCAAGAAGCAATACGAACAAGATACTGAATCCTGCCGCAATTTTAGAAACAATTGTAACATTTTTAAACATTTTCAGCTCCTATAGTTAAAAGTAACCTAAATTATGCGATTTTCCAACTCGATTTGTCATTTCGACCATCGGAAGAAATCTAAAACCCTGTAAGTGTCAGTTGAATAATTGCTTAAATTTTTCCTCTATTTATAATTATATCTGAACTTGGCATGTATGTAATTATTTATTAGATAGTAGCCTAGGGCTCGGAAAGAAATACATACACGTCCCTTAAAGCCATATTTAAAATTATTGCCGCGTAAACTTCAAAAACGCTTAAATTATACCCTATCCTAAGGAAAAAAATATAAATATTATAGAATGTTAGATTTAATAGTTTGAATGAGCGCATTGATAACGGAAAACGGTTGAAATAAACGTATTAAGCTGATACCATCTAACCTAGGCGGCCATTAGTGAATACAATTATTACTTTTGGCAAACCTTCCTAAATATTTTTAACAATTTTACCCAAAGATTCTTTGAAAGAGGCGCGTTTTAAATGGATAGCCCGGCAATTCTGGATAATATAGACAGTGAATTAATAGATATTTTTGATATGAAAGTCTTAATTGTGGACGATACACCCGCAAATATCGACTTGCTAATGAAAGCGTTGCAAAATAACGGCTATAGGTTATCATTTGCCACCAATGGAAACGCCGCGCTCAGGCTGGCGGAACATAACGATCCTGATTTAATACTTCTGGATATAATGATGCCTGGAATGGACGGCCTTGAAGTCTGCGCGAAAATAAAAAACAGTGAGAAGACTAAAGATATTCCAATAATTTTTATTACCGCCAAGGTTGAAACTGAAGACGTTGTTAAAGGATTTCAGGCAGGCGGTGTTGACTATATAGCGAAACCTTTTCGCGCAGAGGAAGTTTGCGCAAGGGTTAAGACGCAATTAGCTTTGCAATACGCGCGCAAACAACTGAAAAGCCAGAATGAGATATTAGAAGTAAAGGTGCAGGAACGCACAAGTAAAATAACCAAACTTAATACAACGTTAAAACACAGCCTGTTAAACTCAGTTAGAGTGCTGGTAGGGCTAATCGAAGGGTATGACGCAGCTATTGGAAGCCATTCTAAAAGAGTCGCAATTCTGGCGGTAGAAACAGCTAAAGCCTTGGGATTAACAAAAGAGGAGATATTTGATATTGAAATTGCGGCCTTGCTTCATGATATAGGCACGTTGAGCATACCTGAAAATGTGTTAAATCAATTTAAGGATGTTACGGATAATGAAATATCTTTGGTCCGCCAACACACTATATTCGCGCAAAGCGTTTTATCTCCAGTGGAGAATTTTAAAAATGCGGGCCTATTAATACGGCATCATGAGGAATTGAATGACGGTAGCGGATTTCCAGACAGATTAAAAGCCGATGACATACCAATAGGCTCAAAAATTATCGGCGTCGCAAATGTATATGATAAAATCAGGGGCCACAAAACAGCTTTTGCCAAACAGGCAACTTCCAAGAAAATCAATGAAGAGGTTGCGATGCAAAACCTAAGCAAATTAGCAGGCACATATTATGACAGGGACATTATTGACGCATTTATAAATGTCATTCATGAACTCCACACAAAAAAGAAAAAGTTTGATCTTATCGGGATTGAGAAATTAAAGCCTAATCATATTTTAGCAAAAAACCTGTACACGACTAAGGGGGAGCTAATCGCCCCAAAAGGGACAAAATTAAGCAGTTTTATTATTCAACGATTACACGTTTACAATAAAGCAAAACTCTTCAGCGGTTTTGCCAATGTATTTAAAAATTCTTAAATATACGGCTTTATTTCTGTTTTAGATTGCATATTTCATTTTCTCATTTTACGCTTAACCCCGTTGCGACTACTTTTTATGCGGGAAATCAATATGAAAAACCATATTTTACGCGCAAACCTGATAGAGTTATTGCGCAGCGAACAAGCGCATGTAACCGCGGAAAAAGCGTTGGCCGATACAAAACCGGATTTACGCAATGTTCGCCCAGAGGCTTCCGCGCATTCAGTATGGGAACTGCTTGACCATATGAGGATAGCGCAAGAAGACATCCTGCGTTACACGCTTGACGCCTCATGGAAATCGCCTGATTTCCCGGATGGATATTGGCCCGCAAATACGAAAAAGTTGACTGAAAATATGTGGTCAACCTGCAAATCTACTTTCTTTGCCGATTTAGATAAAGTGGCAGCTTTAACACAAGATCCAAACATTGACCTATTTGCGAAAATCCCTCATGGCGAAGGGCGCACATACTTGCGGGAGATATTGTTGGTTGCCGACCATAACGCTTATCATCTCGGCCAAATTATACAGACACGCAGAATACTCGGAGACTGGCCCGCGCAAAAAGAGAGTATGGATTTGTTAAGCTACCCAAATTCTGATTTCAAACAATAAAAATAGAGAACCTTTTAAATCCCGTCTCTCACAACAAATCCGGCCTTTGCGTGGATAACTTCATCGCGTATATATTAAGGATGCTCAGTGTGCCGTCGATATTCATCAGTTTTCAGCAGATCAATCCATAAAGCGTCATTATAGAGCTTTTTAAGCAACGCGCTTTTGTCGGTTTGCCGCGCTCCACACAAGAAAAAAGTCTATTTTCCTGATTTGGGAAGGCTTAATAATCGTTTGTAAATTTCAATCACAACTTGAAATATACATAGGAAAAAACATGGCATTTTCTTCTCGCTCCCAAACCTCACAGGCTTGGGAACCAGAAAGCGTTCAATTTGGTTTTATTTGGTTTTGAAAATACACAATAGATATTGTAAGATAATGTTCTAATATGACTATTGCGTAAATGTTGCTATTATTATTTTCCAGAACTATTTAATAGACATAGAAAATATCCGGCTCGAAAATTAACAACTAAGGGCCTGCGCAACAATAACTTGCTCTAGAAGGGCTCAGATTTAGGTTAAATTTGGACTATCTGATTGAGCCGAACCGGATGCGCAGCCTTAGCTGCGTTGAGGATTCGGCGATTGAAGATGGTTCAAAGTTAGCCTAAAGATGGGAGTGTCTAGACCAAGTTATTGTTGCGCAGGCCCTTAGAAAAGGAGATGTTATGAACAAGGATAACATGGTCAATAAAGACATTTCCGGAACGCCGGATGAAGAGATGCCGGAATTACGAAAAGAAGATTTTGATAAAGCAAAACAAAATCGTTTTGCAAAACGTATTTTCCAGCTAGACGAAGACCTGTCACCTTACTTCAAAACAGCCGAGCAGATTAATGAGGCTTTGCGACTTGCAATACGGTTGAATAATGTAATCTTGCATAAATAATATAAACTATCATATTTTATGATTTCACGTAGCTCCTGCTCAATTGCCGGATGATATTCAACCTTCATTTCGCAGCTTATCCATTAATTCTTTGTGTGATAATGGTTTCACGGAACCGTTTTCTATTTCCTCGCCGCGTTGCTTTGCCAAGGCAATCGCTACTTCATCGGAAATATCCTATGCGAGTATATACGGATCTTCAAGGCTTTCCCATATTGTTTCGGCAAGAATTGCTCTCTCTTGCGGATTAAGCCTCAAGGCTTCATTGGCTATATGATCAATATTCATAATAAATTCTCCATAAACTTAAGTTAAGCAGAAGGCCCAGGCTCACAAACAAGTTCTTTATCCTTCTATTTGTAGTTAGCGCCAATCAATACCTTCACAACTCTCACCGATAAGCGTCTATCTCTTCTTCGCTTATCGCCTTTTAAAAACTCGTCTGAGCAATTAAACCAATTTGTCTAAAACACATCAACAATCTCATTGGTTTCCATATTAAAACAGTAACACCCCTTTAGTCTATTTAAAAAATTACCAATTCAAGTGTAGATAAACAGTCAAATTATTATGTCAGTTATCATCAATTTTCTACAGCTTATATTAAGGCTGTCAGTTTTAATGCAGTCCAAAGTGGACTTGCCCCCTTTGGATTTCTCATGGCTAGAAGTTTGTTCTTGATTCTTAAACATAACGTTGCAGTAAGCCGCCCGAAGCGGCTTAATAAAACAGTTAAGAATACTAAAAAGATAAAAAAAACGGCAAAACTTAAGGGGCGGCTTTACCGGCTTATTGGAAACGCGATACTCAAGAAACCTTGACGATCAGAAAAAACTATGCTTTTGCTTCTTCAATCGGCAATATCCTGTAGATTGCAACTGTTTTGTTTCAATTTCAAAGGAATTTTGACAATTGTGTAATTTGTTTTCAAAGCAATGTATTGAATCTCTCTGTTGATTTAGTTCGGTGGGAGTAATCTTTGGCGCATACGGTTACGTTCAATAACAGTAAATTTTCCTTCTATTGATATCTCTTTTTGCTTAAGGACATTTAATAAAATATTAGCTGGTTCTTCCGGCGTTTTCGGATCAAAACGGAAGTATACAATTGCAGTAGGCGCAGAGAATTTATGTCTATAAATTAATTCACCGTAATCTCTGTCAAAAGTTAAAATGACGAGTTCCTCTTTAGTTGCGCGATTTAAAATTATCGGGTCTTTTGCGCCTGGGGTTTCCTCTAATATACTCGCCACCTTATGGCCAACATTTCTTAATAGCGTGATACTATACAAAGGAATATTTTCATTTGCCAAGAAATTCATATTAAACTACTGCCTCGCTAGAAAGAGAATAAAGGGCTTCTTCTCGCATACAATCAGTGGCAAAGGCAAATACCGCCCTTAAATTTTCCGGTGTTATGGTTGGATAGTTATCAAATACTTGTTTTTCTGTCCAGCCTTCAGCAAAAAGTCCTAAAATAAACTCTACAGAGAGTCTTGTCCCTTTCACAACAGGCTTTCCTAACAAAATATCGGGGTCTGAATGTATAAACTCTCTCCAATCAATACTCATTGTTTCATCCTCGTTTTAAATTTTTAGAATATATTCTGAATTCACAATTTTACGATACATGGTTTCTACTAATCCACAAAACTTAATATTTTTTCTTTGCAGATTTTTTTAGGCAGCGTCCATACATTAAATGGCATTCTTTTAAAATATAAAGTATTTTAGATGTCTTTTTTTTAACTCACTAAATATTTTTTCTCTTACGTTACCTCTGCCATAAACATGCTCAAACGCCCCTGGAAATTCTACTCGTAATTGCTTATCATTATGTGCTCGTTTCAATCCCTTTATTCTCAATTCTTTAGTTTTTAGATATGACCTTAATTGCTCTCTTCGCAATGATGTAAAACAATTTTTTTCTTAAATGTCCTACACCGTTCCTGTGTCTTTGACTATACGAAAATCGGACACTCTCTTGTACCCCTCGTGACGTAACGACAACGCAAATTCTTGGGGGCCGCCTCCTGAATCGGCAATTACGCGCGCCGCTGCCAAGTGCCGCTCGGCTAGATCTGAGGCTGAATCCTCTTCACAAAATATGGCATCAGGCTTCACAAGACAAAGGTGCTCAATCCATGAATCCGGCCCAGTCTCCTTGTATCCCACAATTGACGGTATATAGTCGCCGGGGCCACCATAGCTACCTGACTCGTAACGAAACTTGCCAGTTGGGAGCGGTTTTTCCATTATCTGGATATCTTTTCCCTCGCAGCAGCGCTTATATTTTTTGCCGCTACCACACGGACATTGAGAGTTTCTTCCTACTTTTTCCATCTGGGAACTCCTCGTCTTAGTTTTGATCTTTTTGTTTCATGCAGTAACGTTGCGCTAAACCGCCGAAACGACGAAATAAAATAATTAAAAAAACAATTAGGGGCACATCTTAAAATTTTAAGTATTCAGTTTATTATTAAATTTAATTTTAAGCTTTAAACAATAATACCTTTCTTAGTTGTCACTGTAATTCAAAAACAAATACCAATACTTAATATTTAAGATGTAACCCTGAGCTTTTCCTTTTGTTGGCTTGGTAGAAAATCGAAATTTCCGGTTTTTCTTATTGTCGCCTCTTTTTCAAGCTCTTGTTCTTTGTATATATTAAGAATATGTTTGTTAATTGTGGAACGGGATTTTTGAAATAGTTGAGCGACCTGTTCAATGCTTAACCAAACGGTTTCATTATCAAAATGTGATTCAATTGTGATTTTCCCGTCTTCGGTTTGGTATATTAGAATTTGATTATTTTCCATTTCTATTCCGAATTAAATATTAGCTTTGTTTTTTTACTTTATTATCTCACTACCAATACTAACGAAAAAAATAACGGGCGGCGTTTTTTTTGCCGTCCGGTTGATTTGTTTGTTAGAAAATTCAATCGACTCCCCTTGGTGGCAAATCTTTATTGTTAACAAGTATCAACAATAAAGATTTGACTCTAATTTTTCTCTTCTGGATGAAATGAGTATTTCATGATTCGAATCTTTTCCAAATTTTGTTAAAAACTTCATCTCCTGGAATAGCCTTAACCGTGCCCGAACGGTATTCAGATAGTCTTTTTTTCGCCACTTTTGACCATTTCTTGTCTATATCGGTCTTTGGCGGATTAAGGCTTTTCAATAAAGAGTCTACAATAATTGCGCGTTCTTCCACCGGCAATGACACAGCTTCCGATATTAAGTCTTTGGTTTTCATTATGCCTTCGATTATCCGTTTGGATTATTGCTTGTTTATAAAAATCATTTCATTTGTTTATTATTATTTATAAATTTATCCTCGTCAATAGTTAAAATGCGCTAATTGATTAGAATTTTGTTTTTTACCTGGGGGTGGGATTTTTTCTTCCAGCGCCCAAACCCGGGTTTTCAAGCGCGGGCAAACATGACACGGTTTTAAACACGAAGCTGGGGCTTGGCAACCAGAACGGATAAGCAACGATTGCGAATCAATGAATATAGTCCCTTAACTCTTTTGTTCCAGATGTTTCCACAACTCTTCCTACGGAAAACATTCTGGGGAGCTTGTGTTTTAAATTGAAGGGGATTATGAGATGTAAGATGACTTTTGAAACGATTTGAGCAACCTACAAGATTCCTCCAAACACAGCAAAGAGCTAAACGCAAAAAGCTGAGAGCAAAAGCGTTAGACATGATTTACAGGATCAACAGGATAAAAAAAACAACAAAGGCACTAAGACACGGAGAAAGTGTATGCAAATTTATTTAATTTTGGTAAATAATTTCGCCGGTTGTTAATATATCATTCACAAAACTTGCTTTTTCATAGTTTTTTAAGTCTTCTGTGTAAAACAGTGTAGGCTCAATTCTAACATCAATTTTTCTTACTAATTTGAATAACATAGCGGATTCTTCAACATAATCCAGGCTTTGCTCATTTTTTTCAACGAAAACGGCAACATCTATATCGCTATACGTTTTTGTAATTCCATTTACGTATGAACCAAACAAAACGACAAGCTTTATTTTAAAGTTTTGTTTTAATGCTTCTATATAACTTTCTAATTTTTCTCTAACTTCGACTTTATCCATTTTTGTAGCTCCTTTGTCTCTTTTAGTATAGCATTGCATGCTTCATAAGTTAGACTCTTTAAAAGATTCTCTTTATATTTAGGATAACGAGCTTCAATATTTAACGGCATTAATCTTTCCGACAACGCCAATTGTTTTTCAGAAAATTTATTTTGCAACTCAGTTTTTTCCGCAATTAACAACAAATTATGAGTATGTGGAGGAACTTCATCTTTTATCTTTACAAAATATGCTTTTAATATCTTCTCAATTGTTTGATGCGCCATAAACCCAACGTAAAGAAACCGCTTTGTTTTAAGCATAGCTTTTGCTGTTTTTAAGTCATAGTTTGATAAATCAATCCAATATTTTAAAGTTTTTTCATTCATCTAATTGCGCCGACTTGCCAGATCTTGTCTATGCGAGAATAGTTAAAATTTCTATATTAAAACATCTTTTTGCCGCAAGTTAAACTTAACTCGAATAAAAGAAAAGCCATTGGAATGTTTATTATCATTTATAACATTATTTTCGTCAATAGTTAAAATGCGACGCTTGGTTTAAATGTTCTGATTGTATTTCAACGCGACACCGGGGCTTTTTTCTTGTCACGCCCAAACCAAATTTTCAAGCGCGGATAAACATGGCACGATTTTAAACGCGAAGCTGGGGCTTCTCGAATTACCGGTTCCCAAGCAGGGCAGACTGGGTCAGATGGGAAAATCAGCTCATTTGCCATACTATATGTTGCGGTTTAACAGCATGGCCATACTGTATGTTGGTCTGAAATTGGAAAAATAGCCCATTTGACCCAGTCTGAGGGGCTTGGGAACCAGCGCGCGTTACTGCGCGGCATCACTAACTTTTCTATTCCAGATGTTTCCACAACTCTTCCTGCGGGGGCGGGTCGATATTCAGGCCGTATTTGTTAAGGGCTTTTATTGCCACCAGTTGCAGCGACACTACGTCGGCGCCGCAGTACCTGATTAGTTTGCGTCTGGATTCGGCGTTTCCGTTTACCCAGTCATGCCACATGTAAACGGCCTCAAAGCCGTCAACGCCTTTTAGATCGTCGGGCCTTATTATGCCCATCTCCTTTTCAATATATTTCAGGCCGTGTGTATAATCGCAATGAAAGCAGACCCAGCGGAGGTCAATGTGGGGGCAGGGGATGGATGGAATATGGTACGCGTTTAAAATATGAGGAATATCAAAAGATTTGCCGTTAAATGAGACAAGCAGGTCTATATCATCAAGCAAGTCCAGGAAGTCGTCAAGGTTCTCGCCCCTTATAAAATGGTAAAGTTCGCCTTTATGATAACAACCGATAACGGTCACAATCATATCGTTGTCTTTAAAAGATGTTTCAATATCAAAGTATGAAGCTTTGTCGAAATAATATCCCAGTATCCTCCATTGATCTCCGGCTTTGAATTTGTTAACCAGGGCGTGTATATTTTCATCCTCCAGAGCCCGAGCGCATTCCGAGATCTCTTTTATTAAACCGGGTCTTATTTTTTCAGTTAGGGGCAGCTTTTCGCTATTGTCAAGCGCGGCTTGCCAGTTGTTAAAGCCGGCGTCAAAAAGCTTTTGTTGGCTCGTAGGCCCTATGCCTTTGCAATGTAGAAACGTTTGGTCTATCAATGTTCCTTCTCCCTCTTCTTTTTAAGTATCTGTGACGCGCGTTTAAGCCTTTTGTTAAGCTTTTTAGCCTCTTCATCTTCTCCCGGCGGTTTTACCGCGGTTTTTTGAGGCGATTTCTCATACCGAACCTTGGGCATGACAACCGCGCCTTTTAAAAGCGCGGTTATAAGACTTGTCGCGCACACGACCGCCGCGTTTGATTCGATCAGAAGGTATTCAAGCTCCTCGTTGTCAACCCCGGGCGGCAAAGGGGTAACGCACGACGGGCATCCGAGTTTGCATTCGCACTCCTTAATAATCTTTTGGCACAACTTTAGCACGTCCACAATCTTTTCAAATATCTTCTCCGCGTATCCTACTCCGCCTTCGTGAGTGTCAAATAGATAGAGCGCGCTTTTCCATGGCTTTTTGCCGGTTTCCATTAACGACACATCCGCGTCGATATCCTTGACGTCTCCCATGCACAGCCCGGGCCCGGCGCGCTTAATAATGTAACCGACCCCGTAAAGAGCCGCGCCAGCATAGCGTTTATCAACATCCTCTATGGCCTTTTGCCACTTGGGAGGCGGCAACAGGCTGAAACCTGTTGTGTCGTATTCAAACGGATCAAGCGTAATAGGCCCATACCCTATATTTTCATACGAGCGTTCCCTTATCTTTTTAAACAGCTTGGGTTGTTTGTTAACATAGATATATCCAAAATCTATTTTGCCACCTTTAAGATCGCTATTTTCATCAATCTCGCTCATTTCAACCCTGCTCTCCCAGACGGCTTCGGTATAGTAGTCCACATTTACTTTTGCCACCTTGCAGAGTTTTTTCTTAAGGTCCAGGTCAAGAGACATGTAGCGTTCGCCCAGATGTTGATAGATGGCGTCCTTGTAAAGCGTGCCGCGCGCCCCTATTGGATCAAGCTCGCCGATCACTTGAGAGCCGCAGTGTATTTCAATATTATAATCGGTCATTCCTCTTAAATTTACGCCTTTTGCCGGGTAGTCGCTTAGCGCGTATCTAAAGCTGTCGTGATAAGGGACAATCGTTTTATTCTCCTTTAGGATTTCAATAGCCTGTTCATAAACAGGGCCGTTGTAATAATCCTCGTCTCTGCTCAAAGGGTTTTCATGCGCGGCGCATGGAAGATGCTGAAGGAAAATGTATGGATTGTTTGAATTTAGCCAAGCCTGTTCAATAGGCGCGTTCGTTATAAATTCAGGATGGTGGGCAAGGTATTGATCAATGGGCGCGTCCTTAGCCACAAACACAATAATCGCGCCGTTGCCTTTTCTGCCTACTCTGCCGGACTGTTGCCAGAAACTTGCAACCGATCCCGGATGGCCGGAAAGAATGCAGAGGTCAAGGTCGCCGATGTCAATACCAAGCTCCAGGGCGTTGGTAGTGATGATGGCGTTGATCTTGCCGGTAAAGAGATCCTGCTCCAGTTTTCGCCGCTCATTCGGCAGAAGGCCACCTCGATACGGTTTTACTTTGTCCCTAAGCTCAGGATGACCGTCCACCACCGCCCTGCGCAACCGCTCCACTTGTTGACGCGCCCTGCAAAAGCAGATGGTGCGCGCGTTGTTCATGCAGGCATGCCTGATTAAAGGAATAGATATTGATCCCGTGCCTTTGCGGTACTGCGCGTCGCCTGAAGATGCGGCAAGGGGGGGATTAATAAAAAAGAGTTCCCGTTTTGGGCGCGGGGCGCCGTCTTTGTCAACCACATTAAACCGCCTGTGGAACAGGGCCTCGACATGCTCGCCCGGATTGCCCACCGTGGCGGACGAGCAAACAAACACGGGATTGCTGCCGTGAGCGCGGCAAACTCTTAAAAGCCTTCGAAACACATTTGACACATGCGAGCCGAACGCGCCCCTGTATGTGTGCACTTCGTCAACTACAATAAACTTCAACCTAGATAAAAACGTCTTCCATTTCCTGTTGTGGTTAGGCAATATGCCTGCGTGAAGCATATCGGGATTTGTGATGATGAAATCAGAAGCGCGTTGAATCTTTGTGCGTTCGTTAACAGGGGTGTCGCCGTCAAAAGTTCCCATTTTAAGGCTGCCCGTGGCTTCGCGCATAAGTTTGCCCAACGACCCCTCCTGATCACGCGAAAGCGCTTTGGTTGGGTAGAGCAGCATTACGCTAAACGACGGTTTGGCGTTTATATATTCATTAAGAATCGGCAGAAAAAAAGAGAGGGTCTTGCCGCTTGCGGTTTGCGAGACAAGGACGGTGTCTTTCGCGTCTGATATCAGTTTAAAAGCCTCTTTCTGGTGCGAGTACAGCGACTTGACGCCCTGGTTTTTTAAAACTTCAACCAGCCTGTTGTCCAATGTTTTTGGAAAAGGCGCAAAGCTGCCTGGGGCGGCCTCTAATATTTTGAGCGATTTTATCTCATTATGAAACCTGTTCTTTAAAAATTCGCTTACTTTTTCTATGCCGGACATTTATTTTAATTGAAAATGTTAAGGGTCTGCGCAAAAATACCAGATGTGGTAGAAATGTTTGTTTCCGTGCCCCAAATATAACCATTAAGCAGCAGAAATCAAGCAGAAATTTGATTTGATTGAATGGTAAGCTCAAACTGATTTCAGAGAAATCAGTTATTCGTTTTACGCGTTACAAGGCTCCTGCCTTGTAACGCGGTGTACTTAGAGGCTCTGCCCCTAGTTTAAAAGCATGACAACGATTTTAATTAAAAAGAATAATACATCAGGCTTTAATGCCTGAGATAAGAGGCTGAGCCTCTGGGAACAGTGTGTTACAAGGCAGGAGCCTTGTAACAAGCTTGCGTTTTCGTAGATTTATTCTGAAATCAGTTTGAGCTTACATTAAATGTAAGAAGGCGCTTTATGGTCTATGCGCTAAGGGCTCGGAAAGAAATAACTTTAAACATCAATTACCGGTTGCGTCATCTCGTTCGTCGTCTTCATACGGCTGTAACTTGTCTGGAGAGAAACTCGAATCGCTGGTCTTTAGCGACTTGCCTCTAAAAATATTTATCATAAAACCGATAACCCCTATTCCAAAAATTATAAAACAAACAAGCACAAGCCACTTCATATCCACCTCTTTCTTTCTTTATTTATTAGCGTTAAGCAATATTTTTGCCGTCTTTGTCAAAGGCAAGAATTTTGTCGGTCATAAATCGTTTTTCACACTCGTCAAGGCGCTTTTTTACAATTACGCTTCTAAACGATTCGTCAATGTTTAGCCACGTTCTCCTGAGCTCAGCCGGGACGTTAGCCTCTTCAAACGCCTCATTTAGCAGGGCTTCTCTAATGTCAAACAACTCGTCCGTTAAAAACATATGGGGATGGGCGTTATACGGCAGGCGGCCGGTAAACAGTTTTGGGCCGCCGATTTCTCCAATTATGTAATCGGTCTGCTGTCGAGTTATAAATTCGCGGCTTACAGACTCAAAATATTTTGACAGCCAGGGGTGATTGTAAACCTTTTCATAAAAAAGCTCATTAACCCGTTTTATAACAGTTCTATCTTTGAGATCGTCATATAGACTCATGGCGTTTAATAACCGTTTGATTAATCCACAAATATAGCAAGGGATCGTAAAAAAATAACTTTACACCTAAATTGAGCGATTTTAAATACCCCCTCCCCTAACCCCTCCCACTAAGGGGAGGGGAATTTGCCTTTTTAGCCGGCGCTAATTATAATCGCAAATTTAAAAATCCCACCTAATAGGCCCTGTATTGTAATAAATATATACCGTTAATTCCCCCTCCATTGATGGGAGGGGTTAGGGGAGGGTGATAAGAATAGCGCTATTTAGGTTGCATTCATTCTCAGGTCAATACGTTTTTTATTGCCATCGGTCAACCACACTCATGCCGACCGGTTTAAACTCGGCCATAGAGCTAATAATCGCCGGGGCTTCGTCAATGGAGACTCTTTTTGTTATCAAATCTTTAAGCCTGATATTGCCGTTTGCAATATGAGACAGCATTTTAGGATATTCCAACCTCGGCATGCCAAGGCTTGAAATAAAAGAGTTTTCTTTTGTGATCATAATGTCAACAGGCAAAGCAACTTCCCCCTTTTCAAGCGCCGAAGTCAGGCCTATTTGAATATGGCGCCCCCCTTTTTTAAGACTAAGCACGCCGTTAACCGTGGTTTCACGACCGCCCAGGGCGTCAAGCGACACATCCACGCCGCCTTTTGTAATCTCGGTGACGGCTTCAACCGGGTTCACATTTTTTGCGTTGACTACGGCATTGGCGCCGATTGATCTTGCTTTGTCAAGTTTCTCGTCGGATATATCCACGGCAATGACAAACGCGCCCATTGACGCGGCAATATGCATAGCTGACATGCCTATGCCTCCCGCGCCGTAAACAACAAGGGTTTCGCCGGGTTGTATCCCCGCCCGTTCAACAATGCCGTGGTACGAAGTCATAAACCGGCATCCAAGCACGCTGCCTTCAAAAAACTCTATGCTTTCAGGCAATGTTACCAGATTAAAATCAGCGTTTTGCACATTTACATACTTTCCATAACCGCCGTCAGAGCCGCACCCGATTATGCTAAGATTGTCGCACAAGTTATTCTTGCCCTCCATGCAGTGCGAGCAGTTATGATCGCCGTCGCCAATAGTGAACGGAACAATAACCCGATCCCCTTTTTTAAAGTCAGTGACGTTCTTGCCTGTTTCCTCTACCACGCCGCAAAACTCGTGGCCTAATATCCTCGGCAACTCAGGCTCAATGCCGGCCCAACCCCAATCCTGCATCCACCAATGCCAATCGCTCCTGCAAATGCCGTTGGCTTCAACTCGCACAATAGCGCTGTTGCCGTCGCTTAGTTTAGGTTCCGCCACGTCCTTAACCGGCATAATCTCTTTAAATTTTTCAAGAACCATTGCCCTCATATAATTCTCCTGACTGTAATTACTAACTTGATTTAAATTAGATACAGTTTAATCTAAAATTTGTAATCCCGCCCCTTAAATATTAAGCCTTTTCTATTAATATAAAATATTGGATAATGTAATGTCGTCCAGCGAAACCTTATATAATACAGCGAGATTTTACAAAGCTAAAGAAAATAAGCAAAAAATTTCCTGTATTTATGGGTTTCTATAAAACTATAAAAAGAGGCATATTTGAGGTAGATTAATTAAACATAAGCATATATATTTAAAATGATAAACATTCCGGATTATGAAATAAACGAGCAGATTTACAGGGGGAAGCGCGTGGCTGTTTATAGAGGCTTAAGGACGCGCGATAACAAGGCCGTTATTATTAAAGTTTATATAAAAAAATTCCTGTCAAATGAAGATGTGAATCTGTTTCGCCATGAATTTGAAATAGGCGGTTTATTTAACCACAATAACATAACTAAATATTACGGCATTGAGTATCCCCACAATAGGCCCGCCATCATTTCAGAGGATATTAGAGCTGCCGGATTAAGGGACACAATCCCGGCCAACGGCATTGAAATAAAAAAATTCCTGAACATAGCCGTGCAATTGGCTGAAGGGTTAAGCGCAATTCACGACGCAAAGATTATACACAAAAACATAAATCCAAATAACATAGTCATAAGCCGTGACGGCGCAACCGTTAAACTTATTGATTTTGCTATTTCAACTAAGCATGGGCGCGCGGGCCAACATAACACAAGCCCGGACAAACTAGATGGGACACTGGAGTACATTGCGCCTGAGCAAACCGGGAGAATGAACCGATCCACCGATTACCGGGCGGACTTTTATTCGCTGGGAGCTTCTTTTTATGAGCTGTTGAGCGGACGGGTTCCACACCAGGCTAATAATGATCTTGAATATATACATTGCCATATAGCAAAAGAGCCGGACGAGCTTACGGAAATCCGCGCGGACATACCTAAAATGATTTCCAATATTGTAATGAAATTATTGCAAAAAAACGCCGAGGACCGTTACCAAAACGCCAAGGGGCTAAAATCAGATTTGCAGAGGTGTTTAGACGATTATGAAAACAACGGCAAAATTGGTCTGTTTGAGCTTGGGCTGTGCGATTTTTCAGACAAATTCCAGATTTCGCAAAAGCTTTACGGCAGGGAGAAAGACATAGAGCGCTTGATCGCGACTTTTGAGCGGGCTTGCAACGGCAAATCCGAGATGTTGATGATTTCCGGTTATTCAGGCGTGGGAAAATCAACCCTTGTGCATGAAATTATAAAATCCGTCACAAGCAAAAGGGGCTATTTTATTACCGGCAAATTTAACCAATTTTCCAAAGACGCCGCCTATGGGGCTATTGCCGCGGCTTTTCAGGAGTTGGTTAGGCAAATACTGGGCGAGAGCGAAGAGAGCATAAAGGAGTGGAAGGCGAGCATACTTGCCGCATTGGGGGCCAACACACAAATAATTATTGATGTGGCGCCGAAAGTCGAGCTTATTGTGGGCAAACAGCCGCCCGCGCCAAAACTTGGCCCTGTTGAATCTGAAAACAGATTTAAGATGGTTTTCTATAATTTTGTAAGCGTGTTTGCGCGGAAGGAACATCCTCTTGCTCTTTTTCTCGACGACCTGCAATGGGCTGACTCGGCCGGCCTGAAATTAATCAACCTTCTGGCGACCGAACAGGAGCTCTGCTATTTCCTGCTAATCGGATCTTATCGCGACAACGAAGTAGACTCTTCACACCCGGCTATAATGACTTTAGAAGAGATTGAGAAAACCAGAGGCAAAACACAAACCATCGTTTTAGAGCCGTTAGACATTTCAAACACAAACCATCTGGTTGCCGGCGCATTGAATTGTTCGCTTGACAAGTCTCAACCGTTAACAAATGAAATCTTTAATAAAACTGGGGGGAACCCGTTCTTCATCAAACTTTTTCTGCAATCGTTGCACGACGAAGAGATGTTGATGTTTATGCCGGGCAAGGGATGGCAATGGGATATGGATAAGATACACCAGATGCGAGCCACTGACAATGTAATTGAATTTATGCTGCGAAAATTAAACAACCTGCCGGCGTCAACATTGCAAACACTGAAGCCTGCGGCCTGTTTAGGAAATAGTTTTGAAATAAGCGCTCTTGCTATTATCAGCGGGCAGTCAAGCGAAAATGCGCTTTTGAATCTTCAACCTTGTTTAAACATGGGGATTTTAATTCAATCAAATGACACGTGTCGATTTGTCCATGACCGCGCCCAGGAAGCGTCTTATAGCTTGATTCCGCCTGATCAGAGGCAAAAAACGCGGCTTGAAATAGGTTATCAATTGCTGAAAAACACGGAGGAAGAGAATCTAACCGAACATATTTTTCAAATCGTTGATCATTTGAACATTGGAGCCGGCCTTATTAACGATGACGGCAAACAGATAGAATTGGCGCGGTTGAACCTGCTGGCCGGGAAAAAAGCAAAAAAAAACGCGGCTTATAAAGTTGGTTTGATTTATTTTAGAACCGGGATGGATTTGTTGGCGGGAGACTTTTGGGATGAACATTATACGCTAAGTTTTGACTTGCACATTGAATGCGCGGAAGTTGAATATTTAAGCGGGAATTTTGAGCAATCCAGGAAATTAATTAATGCAACCCTGCGGCATGCTAAAACCAATATTGAAAAAACCGGGATTTACAGCATGCTCATTTATCAATATACGGTAGCGGCGGAATACGGCAAAGGCATCAACGCCGGAAGGGAGGCTTTGGGCCTATTAGGAATTTATTTGCCTAAAACAGGATTGCGGCGCATATTTAACGATGAGATTAAATCCGCCGGGGACAATCTGAATGGCAGAGAAATTGCGTCATTAATAGACGCGCCGGAAATGACAAACCCGGAGCACAAGGCGGCAATGAATGTGTTAATGAATCTACAACCCACAACTTATATGGCCGACCCTGAACTATACAATGTGATTGCCGTAAAAATGGCGAACATTTCTCTAAAATATGGCCATAGCATTGAATCGGGCAAGGCATACGTTACGTACGCTAATGTGCTTAGCTCGGTTTTGGGCGAATATCAATTGGGTTATAAATACTGCCTGCTTGGCCTTCGGATGAGTGAAAAAGAGAACGATTTGGTTCAAAAATGCAGGGGCAGTTTTATTTATATCGCGTTTCTGCTGCATTGGACAAAGCATTACAAATTTGCGGAAACAGCCTTTTTTGATGGTTATAAAACAGGGCTTGAATGCGGCGACTTGCAATACGCCGGATACATACTTGGCTTTGGCTCGGCAAATATATTTTATCAGGGCGAGCCATTGGGATCATTGCGCAAGAAATTAGCAACGTATATGAAATTTGTAAAAAAGGCAAAATTGCAGATGCCGATAGACGCAATCCAATCTTTTCAACTGGCAGTGTCCAACCTAACGGGCAAAACCAGGGGCAAGTTCTCGTTTGACCTTGAAGAGATAAGTGAAAATAAATTCTTAGAAGATTGCCGGTCTCGAAACGTTATAGGGATAGGCTACTTTCAAATATTAAAAGCGCAAATTCTTTATATGTACGGCAAACCATTGCAAGCTTTGCAATGCGTTCGCGAAGCTGAAAATGTAATTGATTTTATTCAGGGAACCGGCGCGGTTGCGGAATACAATTTTTATTACTCGTTAATTTTAGCGGACCTCTACAACTCCGCTTCTAAAGAGACCCAGATTGAGTATTGGAATCAATTGGAAACAAATCTAAAACAGATGAAGATTTGGGCCGACAACTGCAAGGCAAACTTCCACCACAAATATTTGTTGATCGGAGCTGAGATGGCCCGTATAACCAATAATCCTTTGGAAGCCACGCGCTTATATGACGAAGCAATTGAGTCCGCGGAGAAGAACAAATTTATACAGAACTGCGCGTTGGCAAATGAGTTGGCGGCTAAATTGTGGCTAACTCGCGGAAAGGAAGATTTCGCGGCAAACTATTTAGAGAACGCTTATTATGGATACAGGCTCTGGGAAGCCACTGCAAAAACAGAGGAGATGGAAGAGAAATACCCTCAACTAAATAACGCGTCGGCTACTTATCCTCAACGGTTTAATAAAGGTTTTGCGAAAAAAGAGCCATCAATCGGCGCGCGGTTTCCGGCAGAGCTGGACATGACATCCCTGCTAAAAGCTCTGCAAACAATTTCAAGCGAAATCGTTTTGAAAACTTTGCTGGAAAAGGTGATGGCAACGTTAATTGAAAATGCGGGAGCTCATAGAGCTTTTCTGGCGCTGGAAAGAGATGGAAAACTTTATATCGAAGCCGAAAGCAACATAGACGGCGCAATAAACACGGGTTATTCAGTCGCAGTGGATGAGTGCAATAATATTTCCCGCGCTATTGTAAATTATGTGAAAAGGACAAAAGAAGATCTTGCGCTTGAGGACGCTTTTAATGACGGAATGTTTGCGCAAGACGAATATATCTTAAAAAACAGGCCGAAATCCATATTATGCATGCCTATTCTAAACCAGGCTAAACTTGTCGGCGTTATGTATCTTGAAAATAATCTGGCGACACACGTATTTACACATGCCCGATTGGGAATCGTGCGGATGTTATCGGCCCAAGCCGCGATTTCGCTTGAAAACGCTTTGCTGTACCACAAAATGAAAGAGTTAAATGCGCAATTGGAAGACTACTCAATTAACCTGGAGCAAAAAGTTGATGAAAGAACTATCGAGTTAAAAGAAAAGAGCGAGAATCTTGCGTTAAAAAACGCAGACCTGTTTAAAGCCAACAGAACGATACATGAGCAGGTTAGGCAACTTGAAAACCTTCACAAAGAAAAAGATCATTTATTGGCTATTGTTGCTCACGACCTTCGAAACCCAATAGCTATAATAGTAACCTGTTATAAATTTCTTTATAAAGATTACGGGGCCGTCCTTGGCGATGACGGCGGAGAGCTAGTTGGCATGATAAAGCAAACCTGTGAAAGAATGTTTAAACTAATTGATGATTTGCTCGACTCCGCGAAGCTTGATATGGAGGGGTATAAATTAGACGTAAAAGCTGAAAATTTAACGGAATTTCTTAACGTAATTTTGCATGGCTTTAAGAAAGACGCAGAGGCCAAAGATATAGAATTGATCGCTATTTTGCCTCAAAAAGAGATAAATGTTAACATTGACACAAAACGATTCTGGCAGATATGCAATAACCTTTTATCAAACGCTATAAAATTTATTGAAGGCGGCGGCAAAATAACAATTTCATTAGAAGAAGTTATGAACAGCCGTTCTCAAAAAGCCATTTTAAAAGTTAACGATACGGGAATAGGGATACCAAAAGACCAAATACCCATCATTTTTAACAAATTTACAACAGCAAGCCGTGAAGGGACAAGAGGCGAAACCTCAACAGGATTGGGAATGTCGATCACAAAACGCATTGTCGAATTGCACCAGGGACGTATTTGGGTAGAATCTGAAGTTGACAAGGGATCTACATTTTTTATCGAATTGCCTCTTTGCAAAGGCTAATGATGTAAAAATTGACCCGGGCCTAACTCATTTCCGCATACTCTTTAATCACGGTTTGAATACATGCCGAACTGCAATTGTTGCGTTATATTTTCATATAATATTGAAGGAATAAACTCGTCGGCAAGGCTATAATGTTCTTGCAACTTATTTAACAATTCAATTATTTCCTTTAGTTGAGGCGGAGAAGCAAAGGCGAACCCTTCTAGTAGAATTTCACTCACTTTATCGCGTTTTTCATCATTTTGGTAAACAAAATTGCCGACTGCCTCAAGAAAACCTGATAAAAACTCATCAGTTTTGTTTTCAAGGAGAATAGACGCGGTAACCAACTCGAAAATGTCCCATTCCGAGTCTTCTAAAATATTTTCAGTTAACAACGGCAAATGTTCCGTTGTTAAAAATAATTTAAGCTGGTTTCTGTTAATTGGTATGTTGTTTTTAGAGATGAGAGCTTCAAGTTCCGGGCTAAAAATATGCGTGTTAATCGAATTTGCAGACGGTTTATCCATTTACTATATCCCTTTTTATTATGGAAAAACATGCCGGCGGATAAAGCCCAATGTTAGCGGTTATTATAAAACGCTATCCCCTATTTTCATTGCAGTTTAGCCGGCTATAAAATCATCAGCTCTGATTAGTTGTGTATTTTATCACAAGCTATTACAGATTCAAGCAAATAATTTATAATAGTTATAACAACATGAGATTAAAAGACATTTCATTTACAGACAATATTATATTCACAATTTCAACCGATGATTACAAGCGTATAAAACATGGAGCTTAAAGAGCCTTGAAAAATATGCCTGTATATTGAGCAAACAATAAAGGATTAATATTCCATAAATTACTGAAGTAAATTATGGAATAGAGCTTAGGAACGCGGAAGAAATTAAACGTCCCATATCATATCCGTCTTCAGGCAATCTTTGCGCGATTTTCAATCGCCGAATCCTCAACGCAGCTTAGGCTGCGCTTCCGGTTCGGCTCAATCAGAGAGGGCAAATCCAGCCTAAATCTGAATGCGATTTGAGCATTTAATTTCTTCGACGTTCCTTATTTTGTATTGTTATTTTTTAACAAAAACGGCAATTTAGCAATAATATGTTTTTTTTATTTGATTTGAAAAGATTGTTGGGCTAATGTATATGTCTTAAATTGTTCAACAACCTATTAAACTGTTATGACTTTAAGTCCAAATAGCGCAAAAAGCAGTAAAATTGATTGTATAGTCCTTCATGACACCACGACTGACAACACAGCGACAGAGCTGCGTCGGTATCTTGGCAATTGTATAAACAACGGCAGGCTTTACCAACTGATTGATTTGGACAATACCGAGTTGGACAGCGATAAAATATTTGCGGTATGCAGTTTTATTGCGCGCGGCCTGGAAATAAGGCTGTTTAACGCAAAGCCAAACATACCGGCAAACAACAACAGCGTTGCCAGGTCAATCAAAATGGCCGGATACGACAGCGTAATTAAGGTGTATAATGAAAAGGATATTGATAAAGCGATAAACATTTTTGAAACTGAAATAGCGCAAAAGAAAACAACAAACAAAATAGAAACCAGGGAGAGTTTACGCGTCCACACTTTATTCACTGCTGAGTTTAAGTTTACCATTGGCGACAGCGCCGTTATAGCGGAAGCTAAAGTAAACAATTTGAGCAAATCCGGTTTCTTCTTATCGGATATAAAAGTTGTAAACGCGACAAACAAGAATATAAATATCCGCGGCAATATTAGCGGCAAGTTGTTATATGATTTTAATTTTAATCGCGACGGTGAAATATACCCAACAACTATGATAGGCAAATGCGTTTGGGAAAGCAACATAAGGGGAAAGCTCCACGCGGGAGCGCAATTTGAAACAGAGACTTTTCCATACTTTCTTTACAGATTTTAGCGCGCTTTGCGCAAATAACTTACGCTAAGAAGATCAAAATCAACATTCATTTCAAAAAACATACCGTTCCGTAAAAACACGGCTGTTTTAATTGAACACGCCGGCCGCTTTTGCGCGCGCTCTTTTTATCTTGATTTTTGCAACTTTTGAGTTTATCTTAATCTGCCTAAATAATTGTTGTTATATACCCGGGCAACTTCAGACACATTTCGCTAATTA
Organism: Candidatus Anammoxibacter sp.; assembly: GCA_021777105.1. Taxonomy (GTDB): domain Bacteria; phylum Planctomycetota; class Brocadiia; order Brocadiales; family Anammoxibacteraceae; genus Anammoxibacter_B. The sequence goes on along the minus strand of JAIQZQ010000059.1, from coordinate 2,269 downwards.
AAGCTTTCGGTTGCAAGCTCCTTGTCATTTTTAGAGTTTTTACATATTTCCAGGCTATTAACATGAATCAAACACTGTTTAAACGCGATTTAAGTTTTTGGAACCGGTTTGCCCCATGGTATGAAAAGTGGCTAATTCGGGGCGAATATTTCAATAACATATTGCCTGATTATAATAATATGATTGAGCCGGGCTGGAATGTTCTTGATATAGGCGCGGGCACCGGAGTTCTTTCAATTCCGGCGGCAAAAGCCGGCTGCAAGGTTAACGCCCTGGAGCCTTCAGACGGTATGATGAAAATCCTAAAAAACAAATTACGGTCATTAAACGTCTCCAATGTTGAGCCTTACAAGATGACATGGGAAGATTTTCAACCGGACGCTATGGAAACTTTTGACCTTATAATCGCATGCAACAGCATACATCTGGTTACTGACGGTTTTTTTAAAGGCATGTTAAAGATATTTGAACTTAAACCCGCTTATGTTTGCTTAATGACGGAGATAAACCAGGGTATACGCATTGATTTTAAAAATATAGATTCGTTGCAAGATGAATACAATTTCCTTTATATAAAGACATTTAATGTCAACAGCAGCTTTTATTTTGAGGACATGGAAGAAGTAGGCGAATTTCAGGATGCAACTCATTGCAAAATAGATGTCCGGATGTGCAAAAGCGGCCCTATTCAAATGGACCAAACTGATGTAGCCACTTTATGGTGGGAACGCAAATAAGCTGTCGCTAATGGAGCTATGGTTATAAAATTACGCGTGTTAAGAATAAGGAAAGACGGCTATTACTATGGCAAAACTAATTATCAAGAATTAAAACTTAGCCTTGAAATGCGTAATAAGCTATGATAATTTAGAGTCGAATTTTTAAGGAAATAAAAATATGATTAATTTATTAAAGAAAGCTCCAATTTTTGCAAGGCTAAGCGACGACGACCTTAAAAAACTTGAAAAAGACGGGGTCGTTGGCCATTATGATAAAGGCGAAAGCGTTGTAAAGCACGGCGAAGAAGGCGACTCTATGTTTCTTATAATAAAAGGGCAAGTAAAATTGACTCTATTTAACAGGGACGGCAAATCTATTGTGCTTAGTTCTTTAAATGAGGGCGATTTTTTCGGCGAATTTTCGTTGCTGGATGAGAAATCACGCTCCTGCACAGTGATAGCCTCCACGGATTGCGATCTTTTTATAATGACGAGAAGACTGTTTTTTAAGCTTATCAGGGAACATCCAATATTGACATTTGACATTATTAAGGAAATGACCAAACGGTTGAGAAAGGCGGATGACAAAATTGCCAGTCTTGCCCTGCTGGATGTATACGGCAGGATGGTTCAGATCCTATATGAAATAGGCAATGATGTCGGCCGCATAACCGATGAAGGCATTGTTATTGACAAAATGCCTACGCATGAAGAGCTTGCAAGCCTTGCCGGCGCCACACGCGAAACAGTGTCGCGCGTTATTTCCAGCATTAAGAAAACAGGCCAACTTAAATATTATAAAGACCGCAAAGCGATATTGCGCCAAGGATATAGAGCGCACTCTTAAGCCGCAACAAAGCGCCTGCGCGCTCTTTTATCCTGCGCCACTCGCCTTTTTACTTCTCCCGCCGGCCTGGGTTCTGGCTATCTGCTTCGTTGTTTCATCTCACAATGCGTCGGGACAAAGCCTTTCTAATCAGACGCCGTGAAAGTGTAATCATTCGATCCCAATGTTGAGTCTGTTAATTGCGTCTACAAACTCACATAAACAGAGCCTGCGCCAGTCGGCAATTTAGCATACGTTTCGTATTGGCTGGAGCCATCGGACGCCGCGTAGAGCTTTCTTTTTGCAAAAAAAAAAAGCCGGTTTGGGGGGTTAGCCCAAACCGGCTTTACAATAAACATGAGCATCAATGCCGTGATTAAGCAATCGCGGCATCATAACTCATCATCCTACAATTAATCAGACGCAGTGAACTCATAGTCGTTAGACGCCCAAGTGGCATCGGTAAATTGCGTCCACAACCTTACGTAGACAGCGCTGGCGTCTGTTGGCAATCCAGTCACCTGCCTGGTCAGATTGGTTCCTTCAGAAGCGGCATAGAGATTAAAGCTGCCTACACCCTGGCTGCCTACATCAAGCCAGTATCTGCTTGGGTTTGTTCCAGCATCCCAGGTAAAGGTATGTGATGCGCCTGAGAGTGTTCCGCTTGTTCCTGATGTCAAAGCCGCGGCAGTTCCACCGGAGGTGCTTGTAGAGCTGGAGCTTC
>JAIQZQ010000058.1 GCA_021777105.1 Candidatus Anammoxibacter sp. | reverse complement strand
GAATACACAAAAAAACGAGTTGAGTTTTGATAAATTTTATAAACGTATACAAGAAAGAGCCTTTATCCTTTTAACATCATTATTGACTTCTCTAAGCTGTGCAATAATTTATTTGTCAAAAGAAATTGATCGGTTAATTAGTAACTGTAAGAAACTTAAGCAGCAATCCCGGAAATCAACATTACAACTAATTGAAGAGGGGCTATTTCTATAAAAATACAATGCTTAACCTAACACCTATGGGACGCGCCTACATTACAGGATTGCGACAGGATGGAATTTCCACAGAATAGAAACCCTTTTCCCGGTATGATTTACCTAGCTGTCCCAATGTTAACAATATATGTTGCGTATATAGTTTACGTCAAAGCATATTCAAAAGGTTTAATGTCTCTTCCGCAGCTTGTTTATCAATCTTTTGAATGGCGTAGCCGGAATGTATGAGCACGAAATCGCCGACATTTACATCTTCAACAAGGCGCAGGTCCGCGTTGTAAAACACGCCGCCTACCGAGACTTTGGCTTTGTAATCTTCAATGGAAACAACTTCAGCCGGAACGCTTAAACACATTTTGATCTCCTTTTTTTTGCCGCTATAACCAATTGTCCCAGCGCAACGCCGCCGTCATTTGCGGGGACATTGCTATGGGTGTAAACTTTAAATCCGTTCTGTTTAAGGGCGTTTTCACTTTTCTCCAATATATAGCTATTCTGGAAAAGCCCGCCTGAAAGCGCTACGGCGTTAATGCCTGTTTCCAGTCTTGCCTTTATAGACGCGTCCAGTATTATTGAAACCACGCTGTTGTGAAATTTGGTTGATATTATCGGCGCGGAAACACGATCAGCCATATCATTAACAACGCCTTTTATTATGCCGGTTGCGTCAATAGCGCCGTCAATGCCGTATTCATAACGTTCTTTTACTTTTTCGTCAACAATATTTTCAAGCCTCATTGGGGCTTCGGCTTCAAATGTGGAAAACAGGCAGAGGTTAATTATAGCAGAAACTGCATCAAAAAGCCTGCCCATACTTGATGTTAAAGGAGCGTTAATTTGTTGATCAATTAAAGAGACCATCATGTTAATATCTCCTTCTGAAACCTCTTTAAGAAACGGCAAATCAATTTCAACAAAGCCCTTTCCAAACGTTTTATATAGATATGAAACCGCTATGCGCCAGGGCTCTTTTGCGGCTTTATCGCCGCCGGGCAAAGGGAGATAATCAAGATGAGCGTATCGTCTATAATTTATAACGTCATTAATAATAAAAATCTCCCCGCCCCAAATATTGCCGTCGTCTCCAAAGCCCGCGCCGTCGAAACATACCCCTATAAGGTCGGAATAATATTCGTTTTCCGCCATGCATGACGCTATATGAGCATGGTGATGCTGAACGGCGATTGTTTCAAGGCCGCTATCATTAGCGTATTTTGTTGATAAATAGTCAGGGTGCATGTCTCGCGCTATTAGTTTTGGCTTAACCTTAAACAGGGAACTAAACCGTTCAATCGACTCATTATATAAATTAAATATTTCAATGTTTTTCAGGTCGCCGATATGCTGGCTCAATATCGCTCTGTTGCCCTTGCCCACGCAAAAACAGTTTTTAAGCTCCGCGCCGGCGCCGATTATGCCTTCAACATCAAAATCAAGGTTTACAGGGTCAGGGGCGAATCCTCTGGATCTTCTAATCACTCTGATCTTTGAATTTACAACCACGCCTACTGAATCGTCGCAACGGTTATAAATCTCACGATTATAAATCAACAGAGCATCGGCTATTTTGCCAAGCTCTTTTTCAGCGCGGTCATTGTCTATAATGATCGGGCTGTCGGTTGCATTGCCGCTGGTAAACACCAAGGCGTCAAACTCTCCATGTTCAAAAAGCATATAGTGCAGCGGAGTATACGCAATCATAACACCCAGCCTGTTCAAACCTACGCATATATTTGGGGCTAAATTTTCTTTAATTTTTAAAAGCAATATAGGCCGGCGGCGCGACATTAGAACCTCCTCTTCGCTTTCATTTATATAGACGTATTTTTTAGCTGTTTCTATGTTTGGCATTAGCACGGCAAAAGGTTTTCCCTCCCTGTTTTTGCCGGCCCTTATTCTTTTAACGGCATCATAATTCCTTGCGTCACAGACAAGGTGGAAGCCGCCAACGCCTTTAATAGCGGCAATTTTACCGGCTTTTATTAATCCGCAGGTTTTTCCGGTTATTTCCTTAGAGCCTGTTATAAGGCTATCATTGAATACAAGGGTATACTGTGGCCCGCAGATTGAGCACGCGTTAGGTTGGGCGTCAAAGCGCCTGTTTTCAGGGTCGTCATATTCCGCTTGGCAATTTTCGCACATTTTAAATTTATCCATGCAGGTATTTGCCCGGTGATACGGCAGCAATCTTATAAGCGAAAATCGCGGCCCGCAATCAACACAGTTGACAAATGGATAATAAAGCCTGTCAGGTTGAGTTTTTATATCCTTAAGGCAAGCGTTACACACGGCAACATCAGGGGAAACAAGCGTGACTTTATCGGTAACATTATTATTAACGCTAATGCTAAAATCACAAAAACCTTCAACTTCCGCTTGTTTGCAAACAACCGATTCTATACGCGCCAATGCGGGCGGATCGTTCTTTATTGCTGAAACGAAATCGTCAATTGCGGCTGAACTGCCTTCTATTTTTATTCTTACGCAGTCATTTCTGTTTTCAACTAAACCCGCAAGATTAAATTGTTTAGCCAGCCTGAATATAAAAGGCCGGAACCCCACACCTTGAACCAATCCGTCAATATAAATTTTAACGGCTTTTAACTCTTTTGAAGGTATATTTTTCATTTTTGACCTAAGGGCAAGTCGATTAGATTGTCCACTATTTTAAACAAAGGCTTTAAGCTGCAATCTATTATAGAAATACATTGCCTTGTATCCAGCGCAAAAAAAGTGATATACTTAAAAATATCGTTCTAAACGTAATACTATATTTGTTAATATTTACACAATCCTTCAAATAATGACTAACATACGGCTAACCGAACTCGCAAAACGCCTTTACTGGTTTATTAACATAAGATGGCTGGCTATAGCAGGGGTGATTATAGCGATAAATTTCGCAAAATATTTTCAGGATATCCCTTTGCCGTACCCATTTCTTTACCTGGTATCAGGCGTATTAACAATATTTAATATTATCTATCTTGCATTTTACAATTATATTAAAAACAATGAAAGTTTACAGTTAAACAAGACGCTGATAAATTATTTCGCAAATTTTCAGGCTCTGGTAGATCTGATTATTTTATCTCTGCTGTTGTATGGTTCGGGCGGCATATACAGCCCGTTTATCTATTATTTCGCTTTTCACATGGTAATAGCCGGCATGTTGCTTTCCCCTTTGTGGGCGTTTGCGCAAGGGGCGATAGCCCTTAGTTTCTTTTCAATATTAATAATATTAAGCGGCTATCACATCATACCAAACTATTCATTGCCGGGCTTTGGTCCGCAACCCGGCACGGAAACATATGTCCTTTTTATCACAAGCAGGCTGGTAGGCCTGGTTAGCGCCATGTTTATTCTGATATTTATGTCCACCTCTATTTCAAGGCAACTTAACAAAAAAGAACAGCTGCTAAACAAACTAAACGAAGAGCTGGAACATGCCAACCGGGAAAAATCAAAATATATACTTCAAACCACTCATGAATTAAAGGCTCCGCTTGCCGCTATTCAGAGTTATTTAAAGGTCGCTTTAGAAGGCTATGTGGGCCCAATTGAAGGTAAACTAAAAGAGATGTTAAGTAATATAAACCACCGCGCCGGCAACATGCTGTTAATGGTTAATGAGCTTCTGGATATAGCCAATATAAAACGGATAGATATTAAAGCCCTGGAAAAGGAGAAATGCAATGTCAATCATCTGGTAAACAAGGTTTTGCGTCTTTTTGAAGATGAAATAGCGGAGAAAAAGATAGATGTAAACGTTAAAATAGCTGAAAATTGCGAAGTTTTAGCAAATATTGAACAGTTTTGTATCTTATTAACAAATATTATTAACAACGCAATGAAATATTCAGGGACTAACAGTTCAATCAATATTGAGGCTGTTGACCTAAACGGCAACTTGCAATTAAAAATAAGCGACAACGGCATCGGCATACCGAAAAAAGATATTCCAAATATTTTTAATGAGTATTACAGGGCTCAAAACGCAGTAGATAGGAAAAATGAGGGCACGGGATTGGGGTTGGCTATAGTTGAAAATATTGTTAAAAAGCATGGAGGATGTATACGTGTTGAGAGCGAGTTAGAGAAAGGGACTTCTTTTATTATTGAACTACCTGATGCGGCTCAGTAATCAGTTATCAGGCAAAAATTGTGCAGGTATTTTCAAAAAAGTTAACACAAAATACGAAATATCCTGTTAAAATATTAAGTAGAGGTATTAAAGGGTTTGAATGAAATTTTAATCTTTTTTATAGGTGGACAATAAAATGGGGAAGAAAATCTATATAATTGACGATGATCATGACATTGTGGAATCCACAAAAATCATTCTGGAAGCTAGCGGATATGAAGTTAAAACCGCATTCACAATAGAAGAAGGGGCAAGTTTCATAGAGAACGAGTTGCCTGATATGGTTATTCTGGACGTGATGTTCCCGGGCAACCAAAGCGCGGGATTTGACTTTTGCCGCGATTTGCGGGCAAAAAACGAGACAAAGGAAATTCCAATAATAATGTTCACTGCGGTTAATAGTAAATTTTCATTCAAACACGACCTTGAGGACGATTGGCTTCCCGCCGACGAATTTCTTGAAAAACCGGTTAATCCTTCCGACTTGCTAAAAAAGATCAACAAACATTTGGGATGAATTTCAACAAAACCATTTTTCCATAACGTCCAGAACCCGGTTTAGCTCTTTGTCGCCGATAATGTATGGCGGCATTGTGTATAAATACCGGCTGAAAGGGCGCAGCCACACGCCGTTCCCCTTTGCAAAGTCCTGAAAGCCGGTTAAATCACCTGCGTCGTTAACTTCAATTATGCCTACCGCGCCTATGACTCTAATATCTTTGATTTTAGGCGATTCAATTCTTAACAACCTCTCTTTTAATCTCTTCTCAATAGCCTTTATTTTCTCAAGATAGTTGTCTCGCTCAAATATCTCTATGCTTTTTAAGGCAACTGCGCAAGCCAGCGGGTTGCCCATAAAAGTGGGACCGTGCATAAAGGCTTTTTCAGGATCCTCATCATAAAAAGCCTCAAATACTTTTGAAGTGGTCAACGTTGCCGAATGCCCCATGTAGCCCGCGGTCATCCCTTTGCCCAAAACCATAATATCAGGGCAAACACCGGCATGATTAGCCGCAAAAAGCTCCCCCGTCCTGCCGAATCCGGTCGCGATTTCATCAAAAACAAAGAGCGCGCCGTAATTGTCGCAAATGTCTCTCAGCTTGTTTAAAACAATAGGCGAATATATTTTAAAACCGCCGGCAGCCTGCAAGACGGGCTCAACAATGAGGGCCGCGAGTTCGTTTTGATGTTTTTCAAAAAACGCCTTAACCCTGCTAATATAGGCGTCAATATCGCTTGCCGGCCTGTCAAAACCGTCAGGCGGATTCTCTATAAAGTACTGCTTGGTAACTGAGTCATTGAACAAATAGTGCATTCCTTCATCAGGGTCGCACACCGCCATACAACCTGTGGTGTCACCGTGATAAGCGCTTTTTAAAGCGACAAACCTGTTTTTTTCCGGTTTGCCTCTGTTTCGCCAAAATTGCAGAGCCATTTTAAGCGCAATTTCCACGCCCACGGAACCGCTATCCCCAAAAAAGACATGATTTAACCCTGCGGGAGTGATGTTAACCAGTTTTGCCGCAAGGTCCAACACAGGTTTATGGGTTAACCCGGCCAACATCACATGCGACATTTTGTCTAGTTGTTTCCGTATAGCGTCGTTAAGCTCGGGATGACAATATCCGTGAATCATGCACCACCATGAGCTTATGCCGTCAATAAGCCGCTTGCCGTCGGCAAAATTTATAAAAACATTCTCCCCTGAAACAACAAGGTCCGGCTGCCCGGCGGTTTTCATCTGTGAATATGGATGCCAAACCGTAGGCAAGATTTTTTTTTCAGTCATATTTACTTTCAACTCCAACAATAACGTATGTTTATATATTCTCCCCTCAGGGGATAATTCTCACTAAGGCAGTCAAGCTGCCAAGTGTTCATTTATATACGGAGTATAGATTAGGTCAGGTGTGGTTCAAACCAAAGACATTGAACCAACAAACTTAATGGTTAATTTGCAACTCATTATAACTAAAGCTTAAAGACCGTCAAGATGAATAGGTGTTTTTTTAAAGAACAAGGTCATTTTGACCTACCGGACGTTATGGCACGGCAACATGTAGGACATAATGTCCTGTTATTATGTTGCAGAAACCAGCTTATATCATAACATGTTACAGAGCAAGGAGTTAAATGTTTGGCACGCCTATTGCTATATGTACCAGTGTTAATAGATTAATGAACCTGATAAATTATATAAAACATATCTTCATAAAAACAGAAATAAAAGGAGGGACAAATGGGATTAATATTTTAAACGTAAAAATGAGGAAAAAACATAAAAATATTACTACCTAAATTGAGCGATTCTTATCACCCTCCCCTAACCCCTCCCATCAAGGGAGGGGGAATAAACGGTATATATTTATTTGAAAACATCACTTATTAGGTGAAATTTTTTAAGTTTGCGATTAAGACTAAAACATGCCTAATAAGCCAAATTCCCCTCCCCATAGTGGGAGGGGTTAGGGGAGGGGGTATTTAAATCGCTCAATTTAGGCGCTAATTTATTATTAATCAATCAGGAGGATAAAATTATGAATGGACAAATGACTATGGAAAAGCGTGAAGAGAGGCTAAGGGTTGTATCTCCTTTAACCAATATAATTGAAAAAGAAAACGAGGTTGTTATAGAGGCTGAAATGGTAGGCGTTGACCGCAATGAGATAGAGATAGAGCTTAACGAGAACGAGTTAACCATTGCGGGAAAGCAAAATAGAAACGGCATTCCCGAAGGTTTTACTTCTCTATACAGGGAGAGGCGCGCTTTTGAATACAGGCGCGCTTTTGAGCTAAGCGCAATGATTGATAAGGAGAATATTAATGCCGGGCACGAAAACGGAGTTTTAAAACTGACTCTGCCTAAAACGAAAAAGGCTGAACCCAGAAAGATCGCTGTAAATTAATGTCTTAAGCGTTCCTTAAACATAATTTCACTATATTTTTTTATTAATTTTTTAAGGGCTCGGAAAGAAATAACGGAGGAAAATAAAATGAATTTAATACCATTTAAAAAAAGAGATTTATGGTTCGACGCTTTTGATGACTTTGACAATTTAGGCGCGGAAATAAACAAATTCCTGACTCCCATGTCAAAATGCAAGGGCCGCGACGGATTGTTTAGAAATGGATGGGCTCCTTCTGTTGACGTATACGAATCAGATAGCGACATTCTTATTAAAGTTGACATGCCCGGCCTTAATAAAGATGAGATAGACGTTTCAATCCACGACAACGTTTTAACCGTTAAAGGCGAAAAGAAGATGGAGAATGAAGTCAAAAAAGAGAACTATTATAGAGCCGAACGGGCATACGGAAGCTTTAGCAGATCAATAGAGCTGCCTTCGGAAGTGGAGGCGGATAAAGTAACCGCTGTTTATAAAAACGGCGTTCTTGACCTTAAACTTGGGAAAAAAGAGGAGGCAAAAACAAAACGCATATCAATTGACGTGAAGTAATAAAACATGAATTTAATCCGAATTATTTTAATTTAAACATTGGCGGCGTCCATATAATTTATGGGCGCCGCCATAAGGAGAAGAGAAATGGCAAAGACCATAGGGATAGACCTTGGAACAACCAACTCGGTTGTGACGGTAATGGAAGGCGATCAGGCCACGATAATAACAAACGCGGAAGGCGGCAGGATCACGCCGTCGGTAGTGGCATTTACAGACAAAGGCGAAAGGCTGGTCGGCCAATTGGCCAAACGCCAGGGCGTTATCAACCCTGTAAACACAATATATTCCATTAAACGTTTTATGGGCAGGCGGCATAGCGAGGTCGGTTCCGAAGAGAAAATTGTGCCTTATAAAATCACAGGCGCATCCGACGAACTGGTTAAGGTTGAGATAAAGGGCAAACATTACACGCCGCCGGAGATATCCGCCATGGTATTGCAAAACCTGAAAAAGACCGCCGAAGATTATCTGGGCGAGAAGGTAACCGACGCGGTTGTCACTGTGCCGGCGTATTTTAACGACAGCCAGCGCCAGGCCACAAAAGACGCCGGCGCAATAGCCGGGCTGAATGTAAAACGTATAATTAACGAACCCACGGCGGCATCGCTTGCGTTTGGTTTAGACAAAAAAAATTCGCAAAAAATAGCGGTCTTTGACCTTGGCGGCGGCACGTTCGACATCTCTATCCTTGAGGTTTCAGACGGCGTTTTTCAGGTTCTTTCCACAAACGGCGACACTCATTTGGGAGGCGATGATTTTGACACGATTCTTAGGGATTATTTGGCCGATCAATTCAAAAAGGAGCAAGGCATAGACCTGCGAGGCGATCCAATGGCGCTACAGCGTTTAAACGAAGCGGCGGAAAAAGCTAAATGCGAGCTTTCAACTTCAAAATCGGCCGACATTAATTTGCCGTTTATTTCTGCCGACAGCTCCGGCCCTAAACATTTAACCGCTAATATTACAAGGGCGCAATTTGAAGAGCTGACCGGGAACCTTGTGGAAAAATGCAGAAAACCGTGCGAAATAGCCCTTAACGACGCTAAACTAACCCCTGGAGACATCAACGAAGTTGTGATGGTTGGAGGCTCTACCAGAATCCCCAAAGTCCATGACCTGGCAAAAGATGTGTTCGGCAAAGAGCCTAACAAAAGCGTTAACCCGGATGAAGTGGTGGCGGCAGGAGCCGCAATTCAGGGCGCAGTGCTTTCAGGCGACGTTAAGGACATCTTGTTGCTGGATGTGACCCCTCTTTCACTCGGCATTGAAACGCTCGGCGGCGTGTTTACAACTTTGATCGAGAAAAACACGACAATACCTGTAAACAAAAAGGAGGTGTTCTCAACAGCAGCCGACAATCAGACATCCGTCGATATACACGCGCTTCAGGGCGAAAGGTCAATGGCCGGCGACAACAGAACCCTCGGCAGATTCCAGTTAACAGGCATGCCGGCCGCGCCGCGAGGCATACCTCAGATAGAGGTTTCATTTGATATTGACGCAAACGGCATTCTTAATGTGCACGCAAAAGACAATGGTTCAGGTAAGGAGCAATCTATCTCAATACAGTCGTCATCCGGTCTTTCAGAGGATGAGATCAATAAAATGAAGCAGGACGCTGAACAAAACGCGGATAAAGATAAGGAGAAACGCGAGCTCATTGATCTAAAAAACCAGTCTGACCATCTAATCTACTCAACTGAAAAAACATTGAGCGAAAACAACGGCAAGGTTCCTGAGACGGACCGGGCGTCGATTAATTCAGCTATAGATAGATTAAAATCCGTTAAGGATTCTGAAAACACAGCTGAAATTAAAAGCGCGGTTGACCAATTAACCGCAGCTTCGCATAAATTGGCGCAAACAATGTATGAAGACGCAAACAAACAGGCAGGCGGAAGCGAACCAGGCGCGGGTTGTGGCTCTAACTGTGGATCAACAGGCTCCGCCGATTGCGGAGGCGCTGAGCAAACTTCAAATGAAAAAGAAGGCGATATGGTTGACGCGGAATACACGGTTAAAAGTTAGTTAGCCGGCGTTAAACTTAAGGGAAACATGCTTTTGTTTTCCTATTAAAAAATCCCGGGACAAATGTCCCGGGATTTTTTTTTAGATAAATTGAGCGTTTAATAAATGATTTATCTTTGGGTGTAGGGATGAGACTTTAGCCTCCCTTTTTAAGATTCAATTTAAAAACAATGACTATTTATTTGCGCGTATTTGGCATGGAGGCTAAAGCCCATAGGTGTTAGGTTAAGATTTAATATTCACCAGCGGAACAAAATGTAAATGCTTAAATCGCCCTTTCAGGGCTGATATTGGCGCTATATTCAAACCCAGGGCGTTGCCCTGGGCTATATTAACTCCGCCCTTTCAGGGCTGTTTACGCATTAACGTTTTAATAATAAAATATACAATTCAAGCCCCAACGGGGCGGCTTTAATATAGCCTGGGGCA
>JAIQZQ010000057.1 GCA_021777105.1 Candidatus Anammoxibacter sp. | reverse complement strand
AAGTGTTCATTTATCCCCTCGGGGGATAATTCTCACTAAGGCAGTCAAGCTGCCAAGTGTTCATTTATCCCCTCGGGGGATAATTCTCACTAAGGCAGTCAAGCTGCCAAGTGTTCATTTATCCCCTCGGGGGATAATTCTCACTAAGGCAGTCAAGCTGCCAAGTGTTCATTTATGAAGAAAAATATTGAAAAATTATTGATTGCCAATCGCGGGGTTTCCGCCGTGCGCATTATACACACTTGCAGGGATAGAAAGATTCAGGCTACAACCGTGTTCAGCAGCGCGGATCGTCTTGCGCATCATGTCTTTTCCGCCGAATCGGCCGTGCATATTGGAGAGCCTCCGCCCGCCGAGTCGTATCTGAATATGGAAAACATTATAGCCGCCGCTAAAAAAAGCGATGTTGACGCTATACATCCGGGTTGGGGATTTCTGGCGGAAAACCATGTATTTGCGCAAATGGTGAAAGATGAAGGTTTTATTTGGGTTGGCCCGTCTCCTGAAGTTATTGAATCAATGGGCAACAAAGTAAAGGCTAAAAAGATTGCAAAGGACGCGAATGTGCCCACTGTTCCCGGTCTGGATCATGTCACAAGCCCGGAAGATGTAAAAAAATGGATTAAGGATGAAAAGATAGCCTTTCCCATACTTCTAAAGGCTGCGGCCGGAGGTGGAGGAAAGGGCATGGTAAAGGTTGAGGATGAAGACTCAATTGACGCCGCGTTCGCGCAGGTGCGTTCCGAGGGGAAAAAATCTTTCGGCAATGACGAGGTAATGGCTGAGAAATATATTAAACGCGGAAAACATATTGAGGTTCAAATTATAGCGGACGAGTATTGCAACATATACCATCTATTTGAAAGAGAGTGCACTATTCAGAGGCGCAATCAAAAGCTGATTGAAGAGGCCCCATCTTCAGCCCTGGACGAACGATTAAGGGTGGAGCTGTTTGAGACCGCGATTCGTCTGATGAGAAAGATAAATTACACTTCTGCCGGAACGGTTGAATTTCTGTTTGATCTGGAGACAAAGAAATTTTATTTTCTTGAAGTAAACACAAGGTTGCAGGTAGAGCACGGCATAACCGAGTTAATTACCGGGCTTGATATTGTGGGCCTGATGCTGGATGTTGCCGTGGGCAAGAAACTGCCTTTTAAACAGCCGGATATTAAGGCAAACAGGTCGGCTATGGAAGTGCGGCTTAACGCTGAAGACCCAAAAACTTTTAACCCGTCATTCGGTTCAATTACCCGTTGCCAATTGCCGCAGGGCCCAAATATGCGCGTGGTTCCAGGTGTTTATGAAGGCGCGGATATACCGCCTTATTATGATTCGCTTCTAATGTTGCTTATGACAGCCGGGCCCGACAGAACTGACGCTATAAAAGTTATGGACCATGTGCTTGGGCGCAATATTAGAATCGAGGGCATAAAGACAATAGCCCCTCTGCTTTTAAGCATTATCAGGCATCCGTTATTTATATCCGGCGATTTCTCCACAAGCTTTATTGAGGAAAATCTGGAAGACCTGATATCAACGTTTAAAGACGCAAGCAACGAAGACGAGGTGTTAAAAATTGCGCGTTATTTGTCTGAAATTTCCGCGCAAGGGCCTCAAGCATGGATGTAAAAATATAGGGCAAGTTTTAACGTTCAAATTCAAATTAATTAAAAATATGATTTTTAAACCAAATAATTCCCCAAAAGAGATAGTAAAACAGGTTCGCTCAATTTCCGGCGTGGCCATAACGTCCACCGGCATGCGAGACGCGGGACAATCTGATTTTAAAAACAGGATCAGGATTGCCGATCTTGCTACTCTGGCGCCTTTTTACAATGAGATGGGCCTTTTCAGCGCAGAGTGTCATGGCGGCGCGAGATGGCATGTGGGAATCATGAGCAGGCGTGAAGATCCGTTTGAGGAGATCAGAATATTAAGGGAGCGCATGCCAAACGTCCTTCTGCAAACTCTCATTCGCGAGACAAACCTCTGGGGGTATCGCCCATATTCAAAAAATATTATCGAGTACGTTGTAGAAAAGGTGGACATAGACGTGTGGAGATGCTTCTCTTTTCTTAACGATATCAGAAATATGCGCACGGTTAAAGAGACTGTGATGAAAAAAGGCAAGCTTTTTGAGCCCGCAATTTCGTTTACACAAGTTGACTGGGCGACAAACGAATATTATCTCGGCGTTGTGGATAAAATAGTGGATTTGTGCGATGGCATTGATGAGATAATTCTGTGCATTAAAGATATGGCCGGCGTTGGCAGCCCTAAACGCATAGGGAATTTAATTGACGCTATTAAACAGAAATATCCTGAACTGGTTATTCAGTATCATAGACATATCACAGACGGCCTGGCATTGCCGGCTATTCTTGAAGCGGCAAAAAACGGGGCAAAAATTGTGGACGCCCAGGAGGATTCGCTTACAAGGTTTTACGGCCAGGCTCCTATCCTGAGTGTGCAGGCGTATCTTGAAGAGGCTGGTATTAAGGTGCATCTTGACAGGGCCGTGGCGGAATCGGCCGTGCAAAAGGCGCGTGAATGGATAAGCCATTACGAATGGGCTGAATCGCCTTTTAAGGGCAGCGATCATACGGTTACCACTCATAGAATGCCGGGCGGCGCGTTTCCAAGCTCGTTTGAGCAGGCTGAAAAAGGGGGCTTTTTGCATCTTATGCCTTCCATACTGAAATTGATGTCTCTTTACAACAAAATCATCAAATATTTTGACGTCACACCCGGCTCGCAAATAACCTGGGTTACATGCAGCGGAATTGTCAACAGATACGCGCAGGAAGGCGGCGAGGTTGCGGTTAAGCATATTATTGAGCTTCTAAACAAGCTTGTAAATGAAAAAGACCTGGATTTTGAAGCCATGACGGAGAACGAAAAAGAGGAACTTTTAGGTCTTTTCAAAGGTGCTCCTGAAGATTTTAAACAACTTATTCTTGGAAGCTACGGCAAACTCCCAATGGGTTGGCCCGACGAGTGGGTTTACCAAAGCTGTTTAGACGGAGCCTGGAAAGTAAAGATTAACGAACGCAAGGAGTTATCGCCAATAGATACGCTTGAGAGCGACGATATAGATTCCCTTCGCAAGGATTTTGAGACAAATCTGGGCCGCAAGCCGCTTGAGGAGGAGTTTATCCTCTATCTTATGCACCCAAAGGACGCCATAGGGTTTATTGAATTTCGCGAAAAATATGGAAAAGCTCCGCTTATTATACCTACTAATGTATGGCGGGAAGGCCTGAAAAAACCGGGCGACAAGGTTGAGTTTGAATTCCTGGGCAAACCGCAATGCATTGAATTAATATCGGTCGGCGCCGAACACACTGGAATCATCCATGTTGTTATCAAGATGAATAACAAGATCAGGGTTTTCCCTGTTGCCACTGAACGCGCAACCATAGTTGAGATCAGAATGGCCAAAGGACCGCGCGACGTGGGCTCGCCGATTAACGGCAACCTGTGGAGAATAGGCAATACAAAGAGAGGCACTCTTAAGGTCGGCGATATTGTGCATAAAGGCGAAGAGATAGCAAACCTTGAGGCTATGAAAATGGAAAATGTCGTAGTCGCGCCATTTGAAGGTTGCATTGATGAGATTTGCGCTAAGCTGAACGACAGCGTTCAGGAAGGACAACTGCTTTTTGTGATCGGCGAAGTCAAAAAGGAGGGATAATTTTGTGCGCAAATGTTTTGTCTTATGAAACCCGCCTGTTTTTCCCGGCCTCGTAAGGAGGCAAAATCATAACCCAAGAAACTGGATTGATATCCCGCACATGCAGACCGTAGCGCCGGCAACCGCCTGAGTATACCTTTCAAGACGCCCCAGCGGCAGAAGATTAACACCCAACGACGTAGCAACCACAACTCCAAGCATTGTCGCAATAGTCACAATCCCGAAAAGACCCGCAATTAATACCATTGCCGGCATACTGTCCTTTGCCGCAGGATACATCAACATAGGAATCAAAGGCTCGCATGGGCCGAAAAAGAAGATTGTAAAAAGTATCCATGGAGTTATGTTCTTCGCCTTCTCCTTGCCGTGTATATGTAAATGTTTTTCATTATGCGCATGGTTGTGGATGTGCGAATCCTTTTCGCTTTCGCCGTGGTCGTGTTTGTGCGAATGGACGCGGTTGCGTAACGCCTTGCGCAAACCCCAGACAAAATAGACAAGGCCGAACGCTATGAGAAACCACGCTGCAAGCTCCCCGCGAAACGATTCCGTTGCGTTCAGGCTGCTTACCGAAATGCCCAAAACGATTCCGATTATCCCAAGCAAAATCGAACCCACAATGTGGCCCAGGCCGCAAAGGGAAGTTATCCATATTGTTTTTCGAAGCGTCCATTTCCGCGCCTTGGCCATCATTATAAAAGGCATATAGTGATCAGGCCCGAACAATGTGTGAAAAAAACCAATTGAACACGCGGTAAGCGCTAGTATTAAAAGTGCGTTTGTCATAAAAAAAATAATCCGGGTCAAGCCGGATAAGTAAAAAATTTGAAATACAACTTGTTACAAGGCTCAGCCCATTCGTTACCCACAAATCGTGTATTAAAGAAATCAACAACATCTAACCTCCCCTCTAAAAAGAGGGGAACAAGGGGTGTGTAATATGATTACCCCTAAAAATCATTCCCGCTCGAAGCGACAATCAGCTTGCCGTGTTTAACCCCTTTTGCGCTGATCAACTGATCTGATATATTTCTAATCTCGCTCCCCTTGCCCTTTACCACCAATACCTCAAGGCAATTGTGGTGGTCAAGGTGAACATGCAATGTTGAAATCACCGAAGCGTGATGCTCATGCTGAATGCCGGTCAGAGTGTCGGTAAGCTTCTGCTTATGATGGTTATACACAATAGTGATAGTCCCTACCGCGTCTTTGCTCCCCTCTTCCCAATCTTTTTTAATAAGATTATCCCTGATAAGGTCGCGAATAGCCTCCGACCTGTTCTTATAGCTCCGTTCCGTAATAAATTTGTCAAACTCCTTTAAAAGCTCAGGCTCCATCGAAACACCAAACCTCGTTAATTTTTCCATAAAACTAGATAAACCTCATTGGATATAAAAAATTATATAAGGAGAGCTAAAGGGATATTAGGATAAAATAAAGCAGCAAACGTAACACGAAAAATCAAATTATAACACGTTTAGGGGCTAAAAACAATTTTTTTTAAGATATTTGGAAAAAAGCTATTAGCAAATGGTTTCGTCAATTTGAGTTAACATACACCATTAATTCAGGAAAATTAATTTTATCTCTACTAAAATTTAAATTAAATAAATTTTAGTAGAGATAAAATAACGCAAAAGAGTGAAAGTTACAAAAATAAGGCCGGCGCCTATTGAATAAAAATTAATCATAACCGTGTCATTTCGAATGAATGTGAGAAATCTATGACATTGACAATTTTAAGATTTCTCCCAGAGTTTATGCTGAGTAGCAACAAAGTATTTGAAATGACAAATTTAGTTGAAAAACCGCTCAATTTAGGTATAAATACATTTCATTTCTGTCTTTTACCTCGTTCGGCGTGCGTTAAAAATAAATATCTTGACGAGCCGTAGCAAGATTTGCATACTTATGTTTGTGTAAAGTTGTTTATTTAGCGCGCATTGCTTAAATTATCCTCGAAGAGGATAATTCTCACTAAGGCAGCCAAGCAGCCAAGTGTTCATTTATCACTAGAGCAGACAATCTGCTCAGTTTTCATTTAAAAAGGAGAGTTTATGCTTGCCGGCGTAAAAAGTGTTGCGGTTTGTGGCATTGAAGCCTTTATGCTTGAGATAGAAGTCAATGTTACCTATGGCCAGTTGCCTGCAACCGTAGTCATCGGTTTGCCTGACGCGGCTGTAAAAGAGTGCCGCGACCGGGTAAGGTCTGCCATAAAAAACAGCGGATACAAATTTCCGGTAAAACACGTAACAATCAATCTTGCCCCCGGAGATATAAAAAAAGAGGGCCCGGTGTTTGAGCTACCCATTGCAATCGGCACGCTTGTGGGCCTGGATCATATCAGAACATCAAAACTTTCCGATTACGCAATTATAGGCGAGCTTGCGCTAAACGGAAAATTAAGGCCTATTAAAGGAGCCCTTTCCGTTGCAATTAAATGCGCCGAAGCAGGATTAAAAGGCGTTGTCCTTCCCTATGAAAACGCAAGGGAAGCTGCGGTGGTAAACAGTATTGACGTAATTCCAGTGCGCGACCTTAAAGAGGCCGCCGGCTTTTTCACTGGGGATTTTAAAATAGAGCCATACGCCGTTAATCTGGATGAGATATTTAAAAAAGAATCGAATTACTGCGTTGATTTTTCGGATGTTAAAGGACAGGAGCACGTAAAACGGGCGTTAATGGTGGCCGTTGCCGGCGCCCATAACGTGATAATGATCGGCCCGCCGGGATCGGGCAAAACCATGCTTGCGCAACGGCTCCCAACCATAATGCCTGAACTTACGCAGGAAGAGTCTCTTGAAACCACAAAGATCTACAGCATTGCCGGCCTTCTTGACCACGGCCAATCCATTGTCGCCACCCGCCCATTTCGCAGCCCTCATCACGCAATCAGCGCGGCGGGCCTGATTGGAGGCGGCACAATTCCAAAACCAGGCGAAATAAGCCTATCGCATCACGGCGTGCTGTTTCTTGACGAACTGCCTGAATTTGATCGTAAAACTCTTGAAGCTCTTCGCCAACCATTGGAGTCGTGCATGATCACAATCTCCCGCGCCGCCGCGACAGTCGCTTACCCTGCCGAGCTGATGCTTGTAGCGGCCGTTAATCCATGTCCCTGCGGATTTTACGGAGATCTCAAACGTGTATGCCGTTGCTCGCCGCGTCAGATACAAAACTACATGTCCAAGATTTCAGGGCCGTTAATGGACAGGATAGATATACATGTTGAGGTCCCGGCTATTCAATACAGCGAGCTTGCCTCGGCCGCCACCGGAGAATCGTCTGAAGAGATCAGGGGAAAAGTGCGCACAGTCAGGGAGATCCAGCGTGACCGATTTAACAAAACCAAATTCAAAACCAACGCCAGAATGACCTCCAAAATGATAAAAGAGCATTGCAAACTTGAACCCGAGGCCGAATTAATGCTCCAACAAGCAATGATGAGTCTCGGCCTATCAGCCCGCGGCTACACCAAGATCCTCAAAGTATCAAGAACAATAGCCGACCTCGAAAGCTCCACAAACATCGCACTAGAACACATAACAGAAGCCCTCCAATACCGCAATCTGGATAGGAATTTCGTTGAATAGAGATTGAAATGTGTAAATCATTACCAGAAACTTTGAGCAGTGGAGCGAGCTCCAACAAACAACCTTCCTTCTAAAAAGAGAAAGGGGAGGGATGTCTTGATTTTCATTTGGAAAATAAACGTTATTTTTTCTTTTCAAATATGGATAAAACAAAAACATGAGTGACTATGACGTTATTAAACAATTAGAAAAAGAACTGAACAGAGAAATAAAGAAAATATATGAAATAAAATGGGATTGTAATGGTTACTTTATGAACAGGAATAAACAGATAACAGGCTTAGGTTTAAATGGATATGAAATAAACAATATTGAAATTATTTTTTTAGAGCTAAAAAATTTAACTCATTTATATTTAAGTCAAAATCAAATAAACGATATTGCCAACATTAAAAATTTAAAAAATTTGACTCATTTAAATTTAAGTGAGAATCAAATCAGCGATATTTCACCATTAAATGATTTTAAAAACTTGACACGCTTAGACGTTAAGTACAACCGAATAAGCGATATTTCTCATATTAAAAATCTAAAAAATTTGAAACGTTTAGACATTAATAACAATCCTATAAAAGAGTTGCCCACCTGGATTACAGATTTCAATATGAATATTCAATGGAAAAATTATGTATATGAAGAAGGGTTTATTTCGTTTTTTGAGAATCCATTACAAACTCCACCGATTGAAATTGTAAAGCAGG
Source organism: Candidatus Anammoxibacter sp. (assembly GCA_021777105.1). GTDB lineage: Bacteria > Planctomycetota > Brocadiia > Brocadiales > Anammoxibacteraceae > Anammoxibacter_B. The sequence goes on along the minus strand of JAIQZQ010000057.1, from coordinate 46,189 downwards.
GCAAAGAGGCAATAAGGAATTATTTTCAACAATTAAAAGAACAGGAAGATGATTATCTGTTTGAAGCTAAAATGTTGATTTTAGGGGAACCTGGGGCGGGTAAAACTTCAATGGCATGGAAGATCAAAGATGAAAATTGCGTATTGCCGCATGAGGATAAAACAACTAGAGGCGTTGAAGTGGAGCAATATTATTTCCCGTTATTAAAAGACGATTTCCCTAACTTTAAACATCCTGAAAAGATGGAAGGCAGAAATTTCAGGGTAAATCTATGGGATTTTGGAGGACAGGAGATTTACAAAGCTACGCACCGATTTTTTTTGTCAAACCGTTCCTTATACGCGCTGGTGGCTGACAGTCGCAACGAAGACACTGATTTCAATTACTGGCTCCACATTGTTGAGATGTTTGGCGGGGAGAGCCCTTTGATTATAACGCTCAATGAGAAACACCAGCGCAAACGAAATATTGATATTGACACAATGAGGAAAAGGTTCACTAATATTGCGGATGTTAAAAATGTGGATTTTGCCGAGAAAGATAAAACAAGACTTAAGGAGCTTAAAAAGGCAATTAGATTTTACATCACTCAATTGCCTCATATCGGAAGCCCCGTGCCTTCAAAATGGACTATAATACGGGACGCTATTGATAATGACTTTCGCAACACTATTACAATTGAAGAGTATCTGGATATTTGTAAAAAGAACGGAATCTCAAAAACTGAAGACGCGTTTGTGTTAAGCTCTTATTTTCATGATATTGGAGTCTTTCTTCATTTTCAGAACGACGAACTTTTAAGAAAAACGATTTTTTTGAAACCAAACTGGGCCACTTCCGCAGTTTACAAGATACTTGACCATAAACTGCTGAATAAGAAAAACGGAAAATTCACTAAAAATGACGCAAAAAAAATATGGAAAGATGGAGAGTACAAGCTTGTGCAGGACGAACTGCTAAAATTGATGCAGAAGTTTTTCTTAACCTATGAGATAGATGATTCAGGCGAGTTTATTGTGCCTGAACGCCTTAATCCAATTAGCCCGGCATATGATTGGAATAAGGAAGCCAACCTCTTTTTAAGTTATAAATATGATGTTTTTATGCCTAAAGGAATAATGTCCATGTTTATTGTAAGGAAACATAAATATATTACTAACCAGGAGCATGTATGGCGGCGTGGAGTCGTCCTTTGCAGGGGTGAAACATTTGCAGAAATAGTTGAATCATACGACTCGCGCACAATCAAGATTAGAATACACGGAAAAAATAGACGCGACTTTATGACAATAATTACCGAAGAACTCGACACGATAAACGCTCAATACGAAAAAATGAAAGTTGATAAGCTGATCCCTTGCAATTGCGATACATGCAATGCGGCAAAACAGCCCTACTTCTTTGGGTATGACAAATTGAAACGAAGATTGGAAAATAGTAAATATGAAATTGAGTGTGAAATAAGCTATGAAAAAGTTAATATACGTCGCTTAATGAGCGAGGTAATATATGATGAAAAATACGTTTACAACGAAACTAAAACTATATCAGCTTCTGAAAACAGAGGACGCGGCAAAGTGTTTGTAAGCTATTCTCACAATGATAAAGATTGGCTTGAAAAAATACAGACACATCTTAAAGGTTTAGAAAACGAAGGCATATCAGTCAACCTTTGGGATGACACAAAAATAAAACCCGGCATGAAGTGGAAGGGGGAAATTGAAAAAGCATTAAAAGCATCCAAAGTGGCAATTTTGCTTGTAAGCGCAGAGTTTCTAGCTTCTGAATTTATAAAAACAAATGAATTGCCGGGCTTATTAAAAGCGGCTGAAAATGACGGAGCTACCATCCTCCCGTTAATTCTAAAACCGTGCCGGTTTAGCAGTAATAAAAAACTGTCAGATTTTCAGGCAGTAAATGACGCTAAAAAACCATTATCAACATTAAAAGAACATGAACAGGATGAAATTCTGGTAAACTTGACGGGCAGGATCGCGGAGTTGATGAGTGAGAGTTGATAATAGACGCAAAATAATTAACGTTTAAATTTAATATAGAAAAATCATTTAATAATTAATACAATTAAAGTCATGATCGAATAGCGAACCCTTAGACGTTTTTAAACTATTTTGATTCAAAAAAAAGGTGGTTTATACAAAAACAATTTAGCCTGGAGAAAATATGAAGGCATTAAAAGGTATTTACAACAATGGCATGATTGATATGCCGGAAAAACCAAAATACAAGGAACCTATTGAGGTGATTGTTATTTTTCCGGAAAAAAATAAAAGAGTTAAAAAAATAGGCGGTCTCTTTAAAAATGCCGATATCGATTACGAACAAATTGAGAATGATTTGAAAGGCCTTAGCCGCAATTCAGAAAAACATATTGATAATGAATGGAAACATACTCAATGAAAAAATATGTTACAGATACCATGGCGTTAATAAAATTTATGAATGGGCAACAAGTAATTAATGAAACTATTGATTCAATCTTTCATGAAGCCGATAACGGAAGCAATATCATTGTTATCCCGGCTGTTACTGTTTTTGAAATAGGTTACCTTTTTGAAAAGAGAAGAATTCCTATATCCGTTCATGATGTTAAAAATATTTTAGACTCTACAAACTATATTGAAGAGAAACTAAGCGTTGATATAATTGAAACCTCTTTTGAAATATCAGATATTCCTGAGTTGCATGATAGGCTTATAGCGGGGACTGCAAGGCATAATAATCTGGAATTGCTTACCAATGATTCAACTATTTTAAAAAGCTCTTTTGTAAAATGTGTTAAGTAATTACTTTAAGCTTGATTTTATTTGATAGAGGGTGTATTGCGCTATCTAAAAATGTTTGTAAAAAATATGGACTTGAGAAAGGCATGGAATTTGACTTGTTTTTTGATTCAGAGACGATTTATCTAAAAAGGGTTTTCGAATCTCTTAAAGATAAAACGTTTAAAGAGGTTGCCGCGCCATTCAGAGATATGGCGCTAATGAAAATTTAAGCCCTGAAGATGTTGCCGAAGAGATAAGGAAGCATAGGGAGAAATGATAATTATGATACGGACAAAATAGCAATGTCTAATATAATAACTGGTTTATCTATATCAATATTAATTCACTAAAAAAGCCGTAGCATATCCTTTTTTTGGAATCTCTCCCGAATATAAAGTATATGTATGTCCGTTTACTTTTTTCATTTCATCATATATATCATCCCTGTTTTTGCTATGCAATACAAGCTCTCCGGTTATAGGTTTATTTAGCTCCACTGATCTTTCAACCTTTATCAACAGTCACTCATCTTTATATTTTTGTTTAATTTCTTCTACATTCATTTTGATTTTTCCTTTGCTTAAAAATCTAAATCTTAATCGACTTGCCGGTTGAAATTATCTTAGCCGGGGGCCGGGTAAGATTATCTAAACCAGGCATTGTATTTCCTTGTTCCTTTACAATGCAGCTCCCTTTTCTACATTTTAACCCAAACGTCAATTATGTCAATGTGATAATTAGATAGCCGGGGCTTCTCTTAGCAAATAGAACATGCACTCCTCCAAGTCCTTTTCATAGGCTTTTATAAATGTCATTTGCATTAAAATACCGCATGTGATAATTTATTAGCCTTTATCTTTTTTAATTATTTTTTCGATTTATACCACCCTAGGACTATTTTAATGAACAACCGAAAACAACCTAATAAGAAGGCTATTTTGCTTGCCCATTTTGGGACGACTTTTCCAGCCGCTTTATCATCATTAAGTAATACCAAAAACAAAATTCAGGAACAAATACCCGGCATAAATATTAAAATCAGTTTCACCTCCAATATCATTAGAGGTATTTGGAAACAGAGGCGCCTTGATAGAGATAAATGGACGGATCAGGGAGTTCCGGTTGAAGTGTTAGACGCGCGTAGCGTATTAGGCGCAATCGGTGATTTGCAGGATGCGGGCTACAGGACAATTGTTGTTCAACCAACTCATATTGCGCATGGGGAGCAGTATGAAGATTTAAGTTCATATATCAATGGGCTTAACGCAATAAAAACCGTTAAGGAAAAATGGATGCCTTTTGAGAAGATTGTGTTAAGCAGGCCGGCGCTGGGAACTCATGGCGTTAAACATGACTATCATCAGGATATGGAAGAGGTGGTTTCCATATTAAAACCGGATATTGAGATTGCGCGCAGAGAAAAGGCTTTGTTGGTTTATGTTGGCCATGGAAATGAGTATTTCTCCACGGGGGTATATATAGAAGCGCAAAATCTATATCGCAAGCTTTATCCTGATATCAAAACATTTATTGGTCAGGTGGAGGGTTATCCTGACCTTGATGATTTTGTTGATGATATATTGGCGGAAGGGGTTAAAAAGGTTGTGCTTAAACCGTTTATGTTAACCGCCGGCGATCATGCTCATAATGATATTGCGGGCGAAAAAGAAGATTCATGGTCCAACAGGCTTAAACAACGCGGCCTTGAAGTAATCAATGTAATGGAAGGGTTGGGATCAAACAACGATTTTGCAAATTTATACGCAAAACGAATATTGGAAACCGCGCACGATAATGATATTGAATTGTCGCCCGGCGCTGACGAGCCTGACAAGTAAAAAGGATGGTAAAAATCCAAGATTTTTAGCGTTTTTTTCATGCCGCTCGTTACAAGGCTCCAGCCTTGTAACGCGATGTTTCAAGAGGCTCCACCTCGGATCCTATGCTTGCAGGCAGCCACATGCGATTTTATAAGACTCTCAAAAACTTTTTTACCCTTCCCGCTCTTGCCAAATAACCGGATCAAACTCAATTGTCCGGTTGTTATTGCCTATCCAGACATGACCGTCCTGAATAGTGCATTGCAAATCCATTGTGCGGTCTATCAGTGTGGCTAAATCTTCCAGCGCTTGCGCGGGGAGGTTTATTACGGACAGATTCTTTAATTGTCCAAACTTAGAGTTTTTCTGGTCCCACCAAATGGCGGAGCTTCCTTCTTTATAAGTATAGATAATGACATGTTTTGAACGGGCGCATGCTTTTCGCGCGCGTTTTTCATCAGGTTCACCAATTTCAATCCATAATTCAAGTGCGTCCGTCAAATCCTTTTGCCATAAATGAGGCTCATGCCTTGTATCTGTTCCTTTGGTGTATACAAGCCTTTCATGCGCATTTAGAGTAAACGCCAATATGCGCGCAATTATATATATTTCCGTCTCAGGTGGTTGATGCGCTAGTGTAAACTTATGCTCATTATAGTAATTGCGGTCCAGGTCGGACACGTCCAACGTGACTCTTAATATATTTACTTTACTTCCCATAGTTGTTATTTACTTTCTTAAAGACTCCCGCTTGTATATTTACTATATTCGCGTAAGTTATATAAACCTGCAAGTTATGTTTTTATTCGCCCTTCGGGCATAATTCTCACTAGAGCAGACAAGCTGCTCAGTTTTCATTAAATTGTTATTGCTCTATGATTATAGAGCTTATCTCGTTTAGAATATTTTGTAATACTGCCGGCTCTGCGGAAATTATTTTATCAGGTGTGTGTTTATGGTGAGGATGTGTTTCTATTTCAGGATAATGAAGCGCATTGTCATAACGAAACAACATATTGCCGGCGTTGTTCATATAATGAAATCTGTACTTGTCAATATCTAATGTGGCGTGGCGTTCAGATGCAAATATAGCGATTTCAAGAACTGATGAGTCTATGAATACGAGATTGCCTTTTATATAGACTGTTTCACCAGCAGGGCCAAAATGTTTCTGAATATTGGAAGACAGAATAAAAGAGGAGGAAGCAAGTGTCTTTTCAATGTTTTCTACAAATTTTTGTATCACTGGATTGATGAACGAAGCGCGGTCTGTGTCTTGCGCCACTTGGCAAGGAGTATTGCAAAGGCGTGCCAATCAAAATAATCAGCTTCGTCTCCTAATTGGCCGGCCTCAAACTTTTTAAGGAAGGTTTTTGTGGTTAAGTTATACTTTTGCTCAAACCCTTTTAAGGCTTTCTTATAAAATGCTATTGCATTTGAGCACATGGAATATTCACGTTTTAATGACGTTTTGATCTCTTTTGTCGCTTGCATAATATGTTTATAAATGAATGCTTATATATTGTCAAGTTTTTTGATGCGAAGGGGCTACAATTGGCAAGTTTAATTAGCTTTAAAAGAAATTAAACCTATTTTTATTGCAAGAGGCTAAAGTGTACAGCTCATAGAGTAAATGAAAATGTTATTAACTATTCAACATCCTCAATCCTGAACTTAAAACCCATCTTTTTTGAGCCTTTTATTTTTATGCCGAATTGTTCGGCTGGCGAGAATTTGGCTTTTTTAAGTACCGTTATTGCTGATTTGTCCAGCTTTGAGCAGCCGGCGGTTTGGACGATTGCAACTTCAACGCAATTTCCCTTTGCGTCGATTGTTGCTTCAAGAACACAAACGCCTTCGTGCCCTTTTTTGCGGCAGCTTGATGGATATTTTGGTTTTTTAACTCCATTGACTGAAGGCGCGGTTATGCCTTTGTCGCGCATGTCGGCGACTATTTCGGTTGATGGGACGGCGTTTGAATTTTCGTCTGATTTGGTTTCAGGTATATTATCCTGTTTTACAGCTTCCTCTTTTATAACAGGTTGTTCCGGCTCCGGTTCTTTTTGCGCGGTTGTATCTTTTTTTTCAATCTTGGGCGCTACTTCCTTTCCGGCTTTTAAAAGGGAGTCAGGTTCAATCTCCGGTTCTTCAACCACATCCACAATCTCAGGCTCTGTTTCTGTTTGAACAATCGGTTTTTCTTCAACAATCTCTTCCGGTATTTCAGTTTTTTTGCTTTCAGGACTTTCAATTGAAGCGACCAGCGTCATTTCAATGGCTGATTCGCCGGGTTGCATATAGACTTCAGGCGGTTTGTAAACGGCGTTGCCTGCAAAAAGAAGAGCCAGATGAATTGTTATTGCAATTATAAGTGAAATTACTATTTTCATTTGCTAAAAATGAATAAAAGTTAAAGAATAATAGAACACGGATGACACAGATAACACGGATTTACACGGATTTTAACAACATTTTAATTCCATAAATTATATAGCTTCACCGTAAAATTAATTTTGTCGTTTTACATATAAGTATATGTATTTGTTGATCCTAACAAAAAAAAGAGGCCGAGCCTTGTAACTAACGAGAATGTCTTTTTAACGCGAAGATGGGGCTTCTCGAATTTCAGATTCCCAAGAAGGGCTTGGGAACAAAGAAGTTTAAGAGTTCTATCTCCTTTGTTGTTTCTGTGTAATCTGTGAAATCTGTGGTTGCTTTTGCTTTTATCCGTGAAAATCCGTGTTATCCGCGTCATCCGTGTTCTATCGCACTAATGTGTGCCTTCAGCCTTTGTTGTCACAAAATTTATCTCTTCAATGCCATTTGATCTTAAAGTGTCCAGTGTTTCTATTGCTATTCCCAGCTCCGTTTTTTTATCGCCGTTAATAAATATTTTTTGATCGGGATTAGACGCTCTGAGGATTTTGATTTTACCGGGCAATTCCGCAAGGGTAACTCTCTCCTTATTTAGAAAAATGTCACCTTCCGCGTTTATTGTTATGGAGATATATTCATCCTGATTAACAGAGCCGGTTACGGATTGCGGCACATTAACTTTTAACCCGCGCTGAATAGTCATGGACAGCATGGCGTAAATGAAGAAGACAAGTAACAGGAATACGATATCTATAAGAGGTATCATATCTATTCTTGTTTTTTTGCCTTCAAATCCTGTTTTCAGTTTCATTTATTATTACTTTCCTTTATATATGTGTGTATTTAAGTGACTTAAGTTTAAAGTGAACTAAAATGCCTAAAGTTTTGGTAAAAATCAAAGATTTTTGGCTTTTAAAAATTAATCATCTAAAAATTGAAAATTTTTACTTAAACTTTAGTTCACTTTTAACTTTAGCTCACTTTAGTCACTTGCTTTCTAAACTTTAGTCACTTTGGTCCTTTGATATATGATTTCAAGACTGGTGGTGTATTTTTCAAGATTTTTTACCGCTTTTTCAACGCGTGAAACAAAATAGTTGTAAGGTATAATCGTTGCCAGGGCAATTGCGAGCCCGGCGGCTGTTGTGATAAGGGCCTGGGCTATGCCTCCGGTAACTGATTTTGGATCTTCAATGCCCATTTGGCCAAGCATATCAAATGATTGTATAATTCCTATGACGGTTCCAAGAATGCCCAGCAATGGAGCCATTGTTATTATGGTGTCAAGAACGGCAAGGCCTCTTTTCATGCGGTTGATTTCATCGCCTGCCGCCATTTCCAGGGCGCTTACCATTGAAAACTCAATATGCGCCAAGCCGCTGCAAATAACCCTCACTACATGATCTTTTGATCCGCCGCTTAATTTTAAGGCGTTGCTATAGTTGCCGTCTTCAGCCTCTTTCATAATATTATTCAATACTTTTGCATTGCGCCCCTTTTTCTCTTTTATCCAGAATATAATCCGCTCTATTGTAAACGTCATTGAGATAATGGAACATATTAACAGGGGGTACATTATAAACCCTCCTTTTTGAAATAGTTCTAGCATATGTTACTCCTGTTATATAAAAAGTGACTAAAGTGAGCTAAAATTAAAAGTGAACTAAAGTTTTGGTAAAAATTTTTAATTTTTTTTGTATTCTATTCTTTGTTGGCTCAAGGGCCATCTGTCCGTGCTCTATTTGTTTAATCAGATTTTTCATTTGATCCCTCTTCAGGCACGTATATTACTTGTCCGTTTTTTAACTGATACGCAGTGCCCAGGCGCATGCCTTCGTCGCCGCTAACTTGTTTGTCGGTTAGTTTTTTTACTTTTATCTCTTTGCCTTTTTTGGTGATGACTTGCCACTGCCCTTCATTTTTTTTCATGATTGTCATATCACTTTCAGGATCAAAAAAGTCAAGCATTTGAAACGTGGCCATAAAGGCGAGAAAAAGAGCTACTATAAATACAAGCGCGGCGTCAAAAAGATTTGCCAGCCCGCTAAGCGGATCTTCATGCTTAACATTGCCGGTATAACGTGAATATTTTCGTTTTAAGTATTTCATAAAATCAAGTGGCTAAAGTGACTAAAGTTAAAAGTGAGCTAAAGTTTTGGTAAAAATCAAAGATTTTTGTATAGTTTTTCAGAATCAAACAAATACCAAAATAGCCTGAAAGGCTTAAATTATACTAGCCTAGGGTGGAACCTTGGGAAAAAAGTATAAAGTGAGCTAAAGTTTTGGTAAAAATTTTCAAATTTTCAATTTTTGAATTATTATTATAAAAGTGAAAAGACAAAAGTTAAAAATCCGCCCTGCATCTCTAAGAATATTTTCTCAAAACTTAACTTCTCAGATATTAAAGCGATATAAAGTTAAAAAACATATAATATTAATCATTTCGTCCCGATAGATGTAAAAAGGGCTAGTAATTCACTGCATTCGTCATAGTCAGGTTTTGCTCTTTCCCAATCTAACCATTTCATGTCTACAATGACTTCTATCCAATATTGAGTTTCACTTGCTTCGCTTTCGCATATCTTAATTTTATTTTTAAAATCCGGTTTGCTTCTTGCTCTATTGACTTCCCTATAATTTGCGCCAATAGATGTTCCGCATTTTGTAATCTGGTTTCTTATAACCAGCGCCTCCGGCGTTTTAGGCAATTCAACGGATAATTTGATTATCCTAACCGCAAAGTCTTTAGTCCGTTTTTCCAGTTTTTTAGCAAATTCTTTATTTTCCATATAAAAAACCCTTTCTTTTTTAACTTTTTTATAGAATTCTTCAAAAATTGAAAATTTTTACTAAAACTTTAGCTCACTTTAGTCACTTTCCTTACGAGTCAACGCTTCCGTGATCAACTGTATCTTCCTCATATCGTCAATTGCCCAACGTTCTTTTGCCATTGAAAAGACGTAGGCTACTATTCCCAAGGCCAGCCCCACAACCGTGGTGCTAAACGCTATGATCAGGCTTGATGAAAGTTGCGCCATGTTCCCTTCAGTTAATCCGGCAAGGCCTGTGCCCATGGGAATCAATGTTCCCATTAAACCAAGGCTGGGGCCTCCGCGAACAATTAGTTGTATTTTACCTACTTCTCTAAAGAGCAGATGTTCTTTTCTCTGAATGAAATCCTCTACCTGCTCTTCCATAAACACGCTTTTGCGGCTAATAATTTCCAGCAGCTCTTTTGCGTATTTTTGTATGTGAATGGGCAGATTTTCTTTAATCTCATCCGTAAGCTCTCCTTTTTTCTGAATCGTCTCCAAATAGTTTGCCAATATTGCGCTGGAACGGTAGCTTTTCCTTTGCAGCCATTCAGATATAAAACCTCCGGAATATATAAGCAGCCACACGCTAACGCCAATTAACAAAATAACCACGGGATAAAGAAGCGCGGTTGACATTATGTATAGAATAGTCTGAAACAGTGGAAATAAATTCATTTTAATACTCCCTGGTTAAAATACCTGTTTTTAATAAATCCGGCTGTTATAAGAATGGCAACAGCTCCTGTAAAAATAGCTATATGGAAATTGTCCGATCCGTTTACAGCCGCATTGGATGATGCCATTGCAAATACACTCTTTACCTTTGGGTAGATCGGCGCGATTATTATCGTGATAAAAAAGTAGAGGGAAATTAAACACATTGAGATTCCCAGGAACGAGTTGTCGGCTCCTATTTTTTTTCTAAAAGGGTATATTACGGCAACAGTCAACAATATAACCGCTGTAAATATGCCGAACATTATTGCTGTTGTCGCCCACGGAGTCATTGGCGAAAAAGAGCGCGCAAAAGTCAGGTTTAGAAATATAGACGTTGCGCAAACAGGGCAGGGCATGATCAAAAGTAGAGGCGCTTTGTCTGAACAATTTGTCCCTATACACGGTTTATTTGCCAAAAGCTTTACACCCCAGGCCAAAAGCCCTGTGGCAATAACCAGATGCAGAACCATGCCGTATCTGACAAAACCCATAAACTGTTCTAAATAATTCAACAGGTTAAATTGCCCGATAATGAAATATATGCAGGCAAAGAGAAGCATGTAAACGAAAAGCGATATCGCTAACAGCGCCGCCTTTCGGCCTATGGATAATGTATTATTATAAAGTTGGCTGCCAAGCCCTAGCCCCACTTTCACGCCAAAGACGGAAAAAGATACAAGGACTCCGGTTAACCACAAATTTTCAAGCATTAGTCTCTCCCGCTCACACCTTTTTTCGTTTCCAGCCTATAAATACAAGGGCAATAATTCCCACAACAATTGCTATTACTACCCATGAAGAGCCTGAAGTGGACATTTTTGTCTCTTCTGCTTTCTCTTCAACCATTTCAAATCCCTCTATTTTTTTGCCCTCGGTTTTGGATTTGACGTTTTCATCTTTTTGTTTCACTTCTTTAGTTTTTGACAAAGCCTCTTTTGGTTTATTGTTAGCCGTCTCTTTTTCAATCATTTTTTTGCCTGTGGCTTTTGCTATTTGCATTTTAAACATATCCAGCTGTTGCGGAGTCAACAATCCGGCCACTGAAATAATGTTTGTTATAAATTGATTAAGGGCCGGATTATTGCATGTGTGTTCGCAACACGCAACGCCTTTATCTATTACGCTCATGGCGTAGTTTTTTGACAATGCGTTTTTCATATCTTCCGGCGCTTTCCAGTACTGTTTTCTGTCGGCTTCAAGCATTCTTGCGGCAATAGATTGTTGCGCCCAGGGATTTGTCTTGTCAAAAAACTCTTCCAAATCCATTCCATATTTATCTTCAACATAGACTTCAAAGGTTTGTTCCCAATGCTTATCCGTTATTGTCTCTGGAACGGTAACCTGCCAGCCCCACATATTATCAACAAATTCCGACATTTTGTTCGCGCCTTCATACCCCTCCTCCTTCATGCCTTCAATCCATTGCGGGTTCCAGTATCGCGACCGCATCTCCATGCCCATCATTCTCTCTATTGAAGTCATCTCCGGTTTAGCCGGATTCATTAAATTTGTCACATTCAGTTCGGGAGACTTGCCGTCAAGTTTTCGAACTGCGGCAACAAGCCCGCCGGCGTACATAAAGAAGTCATCATTGTCAAGCGTCCCATAAAGGTTTGTGGAACGGCTGTGGAGAACCATCTCGGTTCCGCTTAAAACCTCTTTATAGACATCCTCCATCGGTTCTCCCCATAAACCGTTTCCATAACCATGGCTCATGCGTTTAAAGTAGTCTTCCGCTATAACTGAATCATCCTCCCAGGTTCCGCTTGCGCTTGTTATTCGCGACACGTTGAGGTCGTGGCGGCCGGGAGCCTCGTCAAATATTCGCACGGATGAGTACTGCTCCGCTTTTTCAAGAGACCACCCTTTTTGAACAAGTTTCTCGGTTAAAGCGCGTGTATGTTTGCGCACCATGTTATCCGTTTCATTCAAAACCTTTACCATCTGCACTGCCTGGTCAATGTAATGAGTTAATTGGCCAAACATCTCCTCCGCCGCTGAAGAGACAACAATATCTATGCGTGGCCGGCCAAGTTTATCCCTTGGTATAATCTGTATTCCGGTAACTTTCCCCCATTCATTCCATAAAGGTCTTACCCCTAAGAGGTATAATATTTGAGATTCAAGTATCCCTTCATGACGAATTGTTTCCGTTCCCCATATAACAAATGCCAGCTTTTCGGGATATTTGCCGTTATGTTCAGCTCTGTATTTTTTTAAAAGCTCGTCCGTAAGTTTAACTCCTACCTGCCATGCCTCTTTTTTAGGAATCTTATCCGGGTTAAACGCGTAAAAGTTTTTGCCGGTGGGCAATGATTGAGGATTGCGCACAGGGTCATTGCCCGTGCCTGTGGGGATGTATCCTCCATTCATTGCTTTAATTGTGTTTTCAAGTTCGCGTTTAGCCCCTTTAAGTATATTGCCGTCAAGTTCTTTGTCTGGAATCTCTTTAGCGACTTCCTTAATCGCCTCAATTGTGGATTTACGCAACTGTTCATCTGGAGCGTTCCCGAATGTGTGCAACCCGTAAGGCATATTAATTTGTTTAAGCTCGTCAAGATATTCGCCTATCTCATGGATAACATCATGACCAAAAGCGTGGGGATTGCCTTTTGCGGCGTCAACGTTTAACGAATCGCCAATTTCAATATCTTTTTCAAGTCCCAGCTCTTTTATCTTTTTAATAATACTCTCCATATATTGCCTTGCAAGGGCCGGCTCCTTATCTAGCGATCTATGGTGATCGCTGATAAGTTCTTCAAGTTCAACATATTCATGATAAAGTCCGCCTTTTTTTAAAGGAGGTATCATATGATCAATTGTAACCGCGGCTCCTCTGCGTTTTGCAATAAGTCCTTCGCCCACATCATCAACTATATATGGATAGATAACAGGCAAGTCCTGTATTATTGCCTCGGGTGGATCGTCTCCTGAAAGCCCGTTTGTTTTTCCGGGCAGCCATTCATGCGTGCCGTGCGTTCCGAAATGTATAATAACATCCGCTCCAAATTTATTTTTCAACCATGAATAAGCGCCGACATATTGATGGTGCGGCCATAGGTCTTCATCATGATACATCGCCTCTTTGTCCTGTAGCCATCCCCTAACGGGCTGTGGCATAATAACAACATTGCCTCTCCTGATTGCGGGAATAACCATATATTTGCTGTTATCTTTAGGGTCTGTCCATACCATAAGGTTTGATTCAGACACATCTCCCCAATCATCAGTCACCTCTTTTACAAAAGCCGGAGGCAATTTATTAAGCCATGATTTATAGTCCGCCAAAGGAACCAATGCGCATTTTTTGCCTTTAACCATCTCTTCCAGTTCGCCCGGAGCCCAGGCGCCGATGTTCCTCCCGTACTCTAATGAAGTTTTTAACAATAGCTCCTTATCAATCTTTTCATCGCCCACATCATAGCCGGCCTCTTTCATCTTTTTTAAAACATTTTCAATGCTTGCAAAAACATTAAGGTAGCTTGCGCCGATGTGCTGTTTGCCCGGCGGATAGTTCCAATAAAAGACCGCGACTTTTTTATCTTTGTTGTTTTTTCTCTGAAGTGTTATCCAGGCGTTTATGCGGTCAACCGCTCGGTTAACTCTCTCCGGTATAGGCTTTCGTTTCTCAATAGAAAATCCCGTTTCCTTGTCTCTTTCACGTATTCTAAATGCGGCTACCGTGGGTTGAATTAGTCCCGCAATCTCGGGTATGGCAAGCTGCCAGCTTACTTCCAGCGAACTTAACCCCTCATTGTCATTTTTCCATTCATTGCCGTCTTTGCCGTAAACAGTAATAAGGTTAATAATTGGAACCCCCAGTTTCTCAAGCGATTTAACAACATCGAATCTGGCAAAACGAAACAAAAATGAAAGTACTCCTGAAACCCTTGGGTTTCCTTTCGAATCAATCAGTAGCTCCTCTATAACTTTAGTGGCGGGATAACCAAAAGCAACAAAGGCGTTGAGACCTTTCTCTTCCGCAATGCGAATTAATTCATCCTCTATAGACGCTTGCCCCTGATCGTAAAATGAGGAGTATGTCAAGACTGCAACCCATTCGGCATTCTCTTTAAAATAACCGGCTTTTTGATACCAGCTTTTATATTCGTCAAATGTCTTAAATTTCACGCCATTTGAATCATTGGAATGATAATAAGCCATTTTAAGTTCTTTTTGAGGCAGGGTTATTCTAATTTCAGAAATGTTAAAATATTTAGAGATTGAATATAGAACCATATTTCGAAAATTGTCGGAGCCTCCAAGTTGAAAATATGATCGAAATGTATTTTCATAAGTAAGCCCTATTGATTTATACTGTTCATCAACACCGCCTGATTGGTTTATGGGCAGTATAGTCGCCCCTTTCGAAATAGCATTTTTTACGGCATCTTGATCAAATCCTGATTGTGTTGTTGTTGATATCTTTATGCCCATTATGTCTATAACAACAATATCGGAATCCTCAATTTCAGAATGATTAAAGCCTGCGTCAAGATCGGTTTTGCTGATTAGCTTAAAATTTATGCTTTCCTTAAGAAATGGATACTCATCCCATATGTCTTTAATCGTGCTAACAATCAAAGGGGTTAAATAGTTGCCCACAATAAAGGTGTATTTTTTTTGACGACCGAGATTGCTATGGCTATGCGCATGATTGTGAGAATGACTTTCGTGCGCATTCGATTTAACGGTATGCAACGTAATTGCCGTCACTGCCGTAATTAATATTATTAATGTTTTTAATGTTTTCATAATTTATCTTTTAAACATCTCGGTAAACGCCTCTATACGCGTCCTTAATTGACCAGTGTCTTCAGTAGAATAATCGGTCTCAATTTTTATAAAAGGTATTTTCATCTCCTTGATTGATTTCTCAATGTCAAAACTTTCAATATCATATGGATGGCACCCATTTAACACATAATAGACAACTCCGTCAATCTTGTTTTCGCGAATAAGTTCCCGCAACCTTTTTAATCTTGCGCTGTTGCCGTTAAATGTAGGGCACGTGCACGGCAAAAGATAGCGGTCGGATATTGCCTGTAATAGTCCGCTTTCAGTTTTATCATCCACGGACACAACATCTGAAAATATCCTCTCGGAAGAGCAAAGTTCATCAGCTGTTATTACGCAGCCCGCCTCTTCCAAAATCATGGGCAATTTAAAATTTGGAAAGATTACAGGCGAGCCGGTTAGCAATATCCTTGGGCTGTTATCCGGCAATTCATTTCGGCCGGCTTTTTCTCTTACCGCGCAATTTAAATTTTTTAACGCCGTTGTCCAGCCTGCAATATGCATATAGAAATAAGCATTAGCGACCAATAACGCTTCGCTTCCCGACACTAATCCTGTTCGGCGAAATTTTATGAATTCGTTGTGCTCCTTTTGGGCGTTTTGAACCAGCCGGATGCTATCTAAGAGATTCTTTTTACGAATTTTTACGCCGCTCTGCTTTTCCAGCCACTCCTTGAGCCTGACAGTTTCTGAAAACCATCTCTGCCGGGATATCTCACTCTCCTTGTTATGAGGAAACTCCATAACCCATTTGTTTGCGCCGGGATTCAGCCTTTCAAAATGTTTTACCTTCCAGTCGCATGTTGTCGGCAACACAAAATGTTTAATCCTCTTAAAGAACGGTGTTTCAAGCTTCATATAACCTGCAAGCGATTTAATAAGCCGGCAGGCAAGCTTTGGCAATTGGTCGTCCGCAAAGTCCGCGGTATCCGTGTCGCCCATGCATAACCGTACCGGTTGCCCGCCAACTGCATAGATTAACTCTTCCGGGGCCTGTACGCAAAATGTTCCAAACCTCAACTCTTTGTCAGCGGCATTTTCAATTTCAGCATCTTGTTCAAAAGGCATTTTCAAACTGCCTATAAACGGCAGCAACGGCACGGAATACGAAGAGCTTTGAAGAATTTGATCAAATAAACTTTGATATCTTTCTAAAATGGTATTTAATAATCGATTATTGTTATCCATCTTGCCTCTTAAACAGCCCTTTTCTACTGGAACCAAAGAATTTTTTTGTAATGAATGTGCCCCTTAACGCATTATCTTCAGGGCAGTATTCTATGCACTTCAAACACAACATGCAATCCTGAGTTAATACATTCTCTTTCTCCTCTTCAAGATAAACCTCCCTGATATCCATGGGGCAAACCCTGGCGCAAATCCCGCATGATGTGCATTTGCTATTATCTTTGCGCAATCCAATAAAACCTATCCTGTCAAACAAGGACATCAACGCGCTCATAGGACAAAACGAGCAAAAAAAACGCTCTTTAAAAAATGAGCCCACTAAAAATATGCCCAACACAATCATTGAAAGTGAACTCATAATAATTGTCGAGCAATTTGTGAAATTAATCCCGATATGCGAAAAATCCCCTGAAAACATCGGCATTAAAGGTTTCGCCGGACATATTTGGCAAAACGGCAAATACAAATCAGGGCTTACCCGGCATTGACCATTGCAAATTGGATTGCCGATTCCGATTGGAAGCAGCGTCATTAGGCCCAGAAACCCATATTTTATAAGTTTTAAACGATCATGCAAATTCCATGAAAATATAGTTTTGCGTATGTTTAACTGTTTCCTTAGCATGGTAATGAGGTCCTGAATAAGTCCCAAAGGGCAAACCCAACCACACCATGCTTTATTAAAAAGTATAAATAATCCAAAGAATATGAGAAAAGCTATTGCGATATTCAGTCCCCAATAGCCCGCATAACTTTCAAACGGCAACTCCAACAATCTTTGCAAAGGCATAAGAAAACACCCACCGCCTCGGGAGCCGCCTACGTAAGGGCAAGCAAATGTCGGCAGGTTATTGCCAAGGTTTATTGCTATCAGCCCTCCATATACTAAAATAACAAACGAGCATATTTGTATTATTAAACGAAGCCTGGATATTTTCATGAAAGCAAGTGGCTAAAGTTTTAAGGAACAAGTGACTAAAGTGATCTAAAGTTAAAAGTGAACTAAAGTTAAGGTATATTTATTATTGGCAGTTAACTATGATGGAAGGCTGCAAAATCTAAATAGCTCCATCACTTTAGCGCTTGCTTTTAAATTAAAAAAGCATACCTAAACTTTAGTTCACTTTAAACTTTAGTCACTTGAACATTGCTGAAACGTAAAAGGCGCAAGTATAATTCCTGAGATCCGTTTGAGCTTACAACCGTTGCCCTATCACACTATTTCTTTGTTGCTCTTTGCCCGTTTAACAAAAACAAATACTACCGAAACTCCCATTGCGCCAAAAAGCGTATATAGTCCGACAACAAAATTGCTGCTTTTCCTTTTAGGATGAACTAATAATGTTAATGTTGTGGAATATGCGATATCGTCATGTTCATAATAACTCTCTAAACGGTATTGGCAAACATCCCTGGTATGGCTAAACACCTGCTCGTTTGGGCTCGGTAGTTTAATATTTAATTTCCCGTCAGCGTCTGTTTTAAAATTCTCATAAACCGAATCTTTAGTAAATAGTCTTATTGTGTTATTTGGAACAGGCCTGCCCGCAAACACAAGTTGTATATCCATATTTTGCCCTGTTTCCAACCAATAATTAGTTGAAACCTTTTTATCAATTATTTCAAAAGGAAATTTCGTTTTTATATTGTCGGCAACCATATTCTCGTTTTGATCAAGGGCAAAGCCTTTTTTGCCATAAAGAAAGAGATTGATCTTTGCGCCTGAAATGCTCATTTTGCCTGCTTTTGACAATGAACTTGAAATGGCCTTAATCTCATACCGAATTGAATGAGACGATTTAATAATATATATAAGATTGTTTTGTTCTCCGGCAACTTTTTCCGGTAAAAAGACGCCGTCATGGTAATTGTTGTTCCATTTAGACGGAGCCTCTATGCCGTAAACTGCAATATCATCTTTACCGCGTTGCAAAGCCGGCTGTTCATTAACAATCTCTAATGCCTGCGACATGCTACCATCATTAATTTTAACGCGCTCTTTGGTCTCAAACCATATTGCCCCGGCAAACGCTGTTGAATGAAATGTAAACAGCGTTGCGCATATTGAGAAAAATAGAGTATTTATTTTTATAAATTTCAAGGGCATATTGTTAAAAACGAAGGTCTATGCCTCCATAAATTGTGCGTCCAAGGGAGTTAAAGCCTGTAACCTCTTCATACTCATAATCAAAAAGATTTTCAGCTCTGATATATGCGCTTATAAGCTTTGTCAGGTCATATTTTGTCACAAGTCCGACAGTCCAGTAATCATCCATATCGCTTCCGTCGCTATTTATTCTGTCGCGAATCATAAGTCCTGTTAAGTTAACATTTAGTTTCTCCAATGGTTGAACGTTAAGGGCAAAAGTTGCCTTGCGTCGCGGCCTTCTTGCCAGTTGGTCATGATCATCTCTATCGGTTGTGTCGTTATGCGTGTAACTTCCGATAAAGGATAGCCATCCAAAAGGATTATATGTTAACGCAGCTTCAACACCTTCCGCCTCGGCTTTTCCAATGTTTATAGCCCTGAAACTGCCGTCCGGCAGCGAAGTGAAGAAGATAAGATCTGTAAAATCATTTTCAAAATAAGTAGCGTCAAAGACCAGTTTGCCTTCAAGAAGCTCTTTTTCTATGCCAAAGTCCCACCCTTTGCTCTCTTCAGGGTTAAGTTCGGGGTTGCCGAAATTTGGGAAAAATAGCTCATTAATTGACGGAGCCCTAAACCCCTTGCCCCATGATCCATGGAAGCGGACGCCGTAATCTTCAAGGTTGTATGATATGGATGATCTGTAGGTAAGGTTGTTGCCAAATTCGCTATGTCTGTCTTCTCTTAAACCCATAGTCAAATTAAGCGAGTCAAAAAGTTTAATCTGATTTTGCAGATAATAGGCGTGGTTATAAATAGTTTGTTTGCTAATCCCCCCAATATTTTCGCCCTCCTGAACCTCCATTTCATAACCAACTGTGAGCGTGTTGATATCAAATAGAGTCACGTCTGATTGATGTTCAGCCTTCCATACCCTTGTGGGAATACGAAACGAATCTGAATTGAGATTTTTATTCACTCCCGCAGTAAGCGATCCTGTTGACGATGCGGCTTTTGCCGCATCTTCAGATTCGAAATCAAAGTCGGTTCCGTTAAGTTCAAGATCGTAAACTGATACTAGCAATGAAGGCTTCCACATATCATTAAAAAAGGCCTTTTCCGCCTTTGCTGAAAAGAAGATTTCCTCTGTCTTTTGACGTTTGTCAACATCATCAATCCCGGTGTCGTCAAGTTCAAGGTCGGAGTGTGACACGCGCAAAGTAGTGTCCGCCCTGCCGTTATCCAGAAAATTAACGCCTAACCTCATGGAACCGGTAAAGTTTTCATAACCGTCCTCCTCTTTGCCGTCCGAAGCCCCATCGGAGAAATCAATACCGTGCGTCTTTAAATATGACACGCTTGCCGAATAGTCCGAGCTCTCCTTGCCACCTGACATGTTAATAGTCTCTTTGTATGTTTCATGCGATCCATATTCGGAGTTTAAACCGATCTTTGTAGGCCCTTTCCCCTTCTTTGTAATAATGTTAATTACGCCGCCAATTGCTTCAGACCCGTATAAAGTGCTTTGCGGCCCCCGCAACACCTCCACCCGTTCAATATTATCCGTTGTCAGGTTGCCGAAGTTAAAAGCCCCTGACGTCGCGCTTTTTATCTCAACCCCGTCAATAAATACAAGAGTTTGCGATGAAGAACCGCCGCGCATAAATATGCTTGTAGTTCCGCCAATTCCCTGCGACCTTGTTACTTCAATGCCGGGAACCTGTTCAAGTACTTCATGAATTAATTGTGATTTGCTGTTTTCGATCTGTTTGTTTGATATAACGGTTATCGAACTGCCAACATCCTTAATAGACTGTTTTGTCCTTGTGGCGGTGACCACAATCTCCTCAATCTCTTCATCAACTTTTTCTTCAAGCGGAGGTTCTATAATCGCGACTTTGCGGGCGGCCTGTGATGTAGTTGAAACAGCATCGTCTAATGATGTGTCTCTGATGTATTCGATTTTGTTTTCGTTATTTTGTGACGAAGCTGTAGTTGAAGTTGTAGTTGTGACGGATTCATGTTTCCCGGAAATAATGCTCTTTAACGCAGCGTTCTCTTTTTTTAAAGCCTCAACCTCTTTTAAAAGCTGGTCATATGACTTGTCGTTGGCGTGACTAAATTGCAGAAATGTAAATAAAACGGTAAAAACAATAAACAGATATTTCATCTATGTTCCCCTTTCCCCTCGGAAATAAGAATTAAAAATATAATAAAAATGCAGGTCTCCTGGCTACCGGGTCATTCTATTTTCCGCGCCTTCCCATTCCGATTTACATAGGAACAGTGGCATATAGCGGATTTCGTCGCCGGGTACAGTTGCGGGGCAGCTTCCTTTTGCCGAATTTTATTCAGCTTGGAATTCCCTTGCGTCTTTTACTTGTAAAGTTAATATGATTTTAAAACAGTTTTCAGTTTTTTTAGATGCTCCTTTTTTAGGCACAAAAAAAGCCCGAACCTCTTGATAAAGAGATCCGGGCTTGTGTGTAAATTTTCAGAATTTACCCCTTCACATCCTCTCCACCACGAAGATACATGATTTAGTCTGACCATAAACAACTTCTATTATTGGTCAAACCCTTTAAATTACAGGCAGGTCTTCTGACTATCGGTTCACCCTACTAATTGCGCCTTCCCATTTCATTAATATGAAAAAGTGGCAGGGACTCGGAAAGAAACATGTTGGACTTTTTTACATTCATCTTCAGGCCGGCTTTGCCCAATCTTCAATCGCCGAATCCTCAACGCAGCTATGGCTGCGCATCCGGTTCGACTCAATCAGCTTGCACAAATTCAACCTAAATCTAAAAGCAAAAAAGCCCAACATGTTTCTTTCCGAGCCCTAATTGCAATTTTCGTCACCAAATACAGCGGCGGGCCCGTGCCCATTATGGGACTTCCCTTAGCCTGTAATTATTTTGTATTTAATTTTTAGATTAGAAATTTAACAGAATAAGCATTAAAAGTCAAATGTATAACCATTCACACTTTGCGCCTTGCCGGTTGCGATTTATTATCACGCTATTTGGTTAGTTCTTTCGGCAAGTTTTTTTAATCTAATTTCAAAGGGTTGGTTTAATAAAGCCCAAGGCAACGCCCTGGGTGTGTGGTTTAAATAAAAATCCAGATGTCGTCATGCTGCATCTGATATGCATTGCACATAGCAAATGAGGCATGTCAAGTATAGTATTTGTATTTTTGAGTGGGCTCTAAGCTCTTTCATGCCGCCAGGTTTCAAGCTCTGCTTTTAAAGGAGACCAATATTGTTTATCCAAATATCTCTCTTTGTCTTCCTCTTCACGCAATGCTTTTAGTAGACTGTCCTCTTCGCCGGAAATTGCATAACTTAATAGAGATCTGTTTTTGCAAAGGCCGGCAACTGTTTCTTTATGTTTTAAAGCCATGGCAATTAAAATCTCCGGCGTCCTGCATTCTAAAAACCAAAATCGCAACTTTGCCTTTGAATCGTTGCCGGAGCTTTTGTAATAATCCGCTTCTATTAAACGCCTGATCATTGACCAATCTTTGTCACGTTGAGTCTTTTTTGATTCGACAAGGTCTTCAAGACTTATTACATATATTTTACCGACGCCGGGTAATTCTATTTCCTCTCTGCGTTTCCAAAGTTCCAAGAAATCATCTACTCCCCGCATTTTGCCAATTATATCAATTCTGAAACCGCTGGTTTTTCCTCCATCGCATCTAAAATGACACGCATGTCCTCTTAACAAAACCTCTTCCGATATATCAGGCACATAAACCCTTTTTGCGTTCAATTCAATCAAACATGATTTTAAAAGCGTGATATTTTCAGGCGAGACCATAACGGTAAAATCTATATCACGGCTAAAATCAGCTCCACCGTAAAGGATTGTTGCTTGTCCACCGATCAGTAGCGCTTTAATCTTGTGTTTCAAAAATGTGGAAAGGACTCTGGGTATCGGGCTCTGGTTCATATGTGCCTCCTAAAAGTATAAATGTCTCCCACAATTTCTGAGATTCGGCAAAACGTTCCTGTGGAGACATTTTGTACCATTCAACAGCTTCAGTTTCAAATTCAAATTCCGAACATGTTTTTTTCATATATTTATTTCTGATTAAGCCCTAAATTTAATTTTATATTTTAGAACTCATTTCACTTTTCCGTAAATCCCATGTCGCCTGCTCAACTACGTAATTATTTAATAACATTTTACTTTGCATAACATTACAAGGCAAAGCCAAAAATTTATAATCAACATAATATTTATAGTTTAACAACAGGTGGTCATTTTTACATTTGCCTTTGCTTTATACCTGGTTTTTATCATACGTCATTTGCTTCGCCCTTTTGCTTTTGTTTCCCCCCTTTTCCTTTGGTTCTGTTCCTGCTTTAATCCGTGTAAATCCGCGTCATCCGCGTTCTATGCTTTTGCTTTTATCTTTTTTTAATTAATCAAAAATCTTCGATTTTTTCCTTAACTTTAGTTAACTTTAGTCACTTATCTCGGTATGCCCGGCCCGGTGTCTAACCAAACAGCAATGTTTTTGATTTGTTTTCTTGTAATCTGAAAACCAAAGCAGGATAATGCAGAAAGTATAGTCTCTCTCTTAGTATCTATTCAGCGTAATTTATAATCCTGTATGAAATCGTTATTTTTAATGTGTTGCGCAGGCCATAAATTGCCTAAAGTTTTGGTAAAAGTCAAAGATTTTTGGCTTTTATATACTCAAAAGCATGAGGTTTTCAAAATTTATGCGGGCTGGAGCAATCTTGTAGATTGCTCTAAATGTTTTTTAGAACCATTGGCGTTATTGATACCGGCTCCTTTTGCGCGCGTTTTAATGCTTTGGCTTAAACGAGTATAGGCAGTCTACAAGACTGCTCCAGTAAAAGCGGCTATATAACCATGTAGATATTGTGAGGCTTCGTGACAGGATGAATCATTTTTTAATGAAACGCATAGAAAAGGAAGCTGTTTATGTATGATCGAGAGGGCTTTTTATGATAATATATACTTTTGTAAATGATATGGAAATATTGAGGTGACGATATGATTAAACGGCAACATCTTAATTGTGTTGATGAGTTTGAGGAGCTTTTAAAACGGAGCGAACTGCTTAACAGATTTTCAATCAACCGATTGGGGTTGTTTGGCTCTTTTTCAAGAAATGAACCGGCAAATGATATTGATCTGTTAATAGACGATGACATTTCATTGGAAAAAGCCATGCAGTTTCAACATGCCTTGGAGGCGTTAATTGACAACAGGCTGGATATTATGATTAAACGTTTTGCAAATCCAATCATTTTATATCGAGCAATGAAGGAGATACGATATGTTGAGGGGTAAGAATAATGACTTGCTGCATCTTTTAACAATGGTTGAATCTCTGGAAAAGATTATTATATACACAGATCAAGCAAAAGACGCAGAATCATTTTATGAGTTGAATGATCAGCTTAATTTTAACGCTGTTTTAAACCTGTTGACGCATGTCGGTGAGACCGTTAAACAACTTAGCAATGATTTATTGATTGTATGTGAGGATGTTGATTGGGAAAAAATAAAGGGGTTAAGAAACCGGATTGCGCATGATTACCTGGGTTTGAACACGTTGATTATTTATCAAATTTGCGAGCAAAATGTCCCGAAAATTATAAAACAATTATATCCGATTATTAAGTCTCGCGTTGAGGACGGCACATTTGATATAGAGGAACTAAAAGTGGCAAATGGAAGTATATATTACAGGCATATTAAATTTGAGAAATTAAAGACGAAATAATGGCATTACATCCTGATTTTCCTAACTCTCCTTACGCTATCCTTAATCATTTAAATTTAAGCATGTTAAATGATTTTATAACTATCTACAGGAAATGCATCAATCGGCAAAGAAACTCTCTATATATACCGCCATATTTTTATTGATAGGTATAGGGCTTGCTCCTGTGCTGTCTATGTTTATTAAATCATTCATAGTTAATTGCGAGTTCTCGATAAAGAATTATATGGGTTATTGTTTCAATCAGACAAGGGATGGCGGTTATGACAAATATCAGGGCCACATCTTAAGTATTAAGTATTGATATTTTTGTGATTTAATAGAACTTATGGGAGGATATAACATGGATTTTCAAGAGCGAACGTTGATCCAATTGGGCGAGAAAAAAATTTTTGATGAAAATGGAGAATCTGTTGCCCTTTCTTCATTATGGGAAGAAGAAAGGGTTGTTCTTGTTTTTATGAGGCACTTTGGTTGACTTATTTGTCGTCGGCAGGTTGCCGATCTGGTTGAACAAAAGGGTTCTTTGGAAGGTATAAACATGGTTTTAATAGGCAATGGCCCCCATTTTTTTATAAAACCTTTTCGCGAAAGTACTAAATACAAAGGCCCTATATATACAGATCCATCCCTGGAGAGTTATCAAATATTGGGGTTTAAAAAAGGATTAATGACTTTGTTGGGCGTGAAGTCGTTTAGGGAAGGGATACGCGCAGCGTTTTCAGGATTTGCCAAGGTTCAGATACAAGGCGATACCAATCAGCAAGGCGGGGTTATAATAATGGGCCCTGGCAATAAGGCTCACTATTTTTATAAAAATAGTGAAACCGGCGATCACGCGCCAATGACGGAAATCGTTGAAGCTTATAAAAAATGATGAGCAAAAGTCCTGGGAGGGCGCTTGGCAAGCTTAAGCGGATCTCTTGACAAATTCTTCAATCCGTCACCTATGATAATGATATAAGGCAATCAATCTTTGCTTTAAAAGAGAATAATAAAAATTCTCGGACACTCTGTAAAGATTTAACCCCGCAAGTTTCCCAATACTTAATAATTAAGACGTGACCCCGGGCTTGTCCCCAGCTATGGTTATCGTCCTGGCCGTTCTGTTCAGCAGGCGGCTCTGCAAGCCCAGGTTTTCTACCGACAAGGCTACAAATGGCAAATCGATATCGATTTGGAAAAGTTCTTCGACACCGTTAATCATGATGTCTTGATGGAACGTGTAGCTCGTAAAGTAAGAAATAAAGGTTTGTTGAAGCTCATTGGTAGGTTCCTTCGGGTAGGCGTTGAAGTTGACGGTCGGTTGCAGGAAACCAGGCAAGGGGTGCCGCAGGGTAGTCCCCTTTCTCCTATACTCAGTAACATCCTTTTGGATGATCTGGATAAGGAGTTGGAAAAGCGCGACCTTAGATTTGTCCGTTACGCAGACGACCTGGCGGTCTTCGTCAAGTCAGAGCGAGCTGGTAAACGGGTCATGGAAAGTATTGCGAATTATCTGGAGAAGAAACTCAAGGTAACCGTAAACCGCAAGAAAAGTAAAGTCAGTAAAGTGCTGGAGAGCGCTGTATTGGGTTTCCATATCCATTTCAAGAAGTTGAGAACAACTGAGCCCAAAGTTCGGAAGTTCAAGGCGAAGCTCAAACTAATCAGCCGTCGTTGCCCAGGCATATCTATAGAATCGAGATATTTCGAGCTTAAGAAATATATTCAAGGTTGGATGTCTCACTATGGTTGTGGTTTGAAATTCGATACGGCGGTCATGTTGGATGGATAAGGCGGCGAATCCGTATGTGCTACTGGAAACAATGGCGCAAACCAAGGAAACGCATCCGGGAACTTATCAAGCGTGGAGTTCGGACGAAGGAGGCCATTAATATGGGGCTCAGTCGGAAGAGCTATTGGCGTCTCTCAAAAACTCTGGCAACCAATTGTGGGTTGTCCAATGCGACTTTAGAGAAAGAAGGGCTCATTTCCATTCGCGAGCTATGGCGCTAGGTTCATTATCCGGCTACGGCTCGATAGACACTTGATATGAAATTGACTTGCCCGAGGAAATATCTCTGTGATAAGCAGGCTAGCCGCCAAATACGGACCCGTATGTTTGGTGGTGTGGGAGGGGGCCGCTAGAGCGGTCTCCTATCCAGATTAGAAAATTCTAATTTAAAATTAATGAATACTTAATAATTACGATTCAGGGCTTACCTCCTGCCCCATAGAAGCCTCAAGGCCGATCTTGTCGGCTTGTAAATGTGGCAGCTTTAGTTCATTGATAGGTGTTCATTTAACGATTTCAATTCGTCTAAATCTTGTTTTGAAAGTTCAATACCTAAAGTATCCTTAAGTAATTTAGAATATTCCTCTATTTTTCTAACTTTGTTTTTTATATTTAAAAGGTATAAATAATTTCGACTTTGGATCAACTTGTGTATATGTTTAATAGGTTTTTCTATGAAATATTGCGCTAATGATTTTATATCTATATCTTCTTTTGAAAGACCATCCCAGACTGATTTGGGAAATGCTGAAAGCAAACCACTCCATGTTGTAGCTTGGCAAGTGTCACTATCTGTCCTATTAGAAAAATCATTAAAGACTTTTTCTAATTTGATTTTTATTTTATTTGCCTTGTCAATACTTTTTGCGTTTAGCAATTCTGTCTTAAGTTCAGACACCCATTTTCTAAAATTTTCTGCACGAAGCCTTTCCTGTAATATAACTTCGCCAAGATGTTTTTTATCGCCTTTACATTGATTTAACACATACAATGCAATAGGAGGTACATCTAGGTCAAAAGTTACCCCAACTGATCCCAATTCATCTTTTTCAATTTGAAGAGATTTATTTATTAAATCGGAAAATCTAAACGGTGTAATTTGGTTAATCATATTTATCTTGGAATGGGATATTTGCTGATGTATATTCCCTGAAATACCAAATCCTTGAATGTATGGAACCCCTAACTCACAAGCAACTCTTTCATCCAAAGCATGCTTGACAATTTTACTTAGAAGTTCATTCATCCTATCTTCTTCGTAGTTATCGCTTTCATTTATTTTTCTAAAAATATTAGCGTCATATATTGCATCCCCCAATTCATTACAATGATTATTGTTATCTTCATCATTCATAAAGCAATTAAAGGACTTTAAAGGTTGCATTGGAAATTTAACAATCTTTCCGAGTTCATTTTCTGGTAAGTTAAGACACTTTGCATTAAGACCTACTTGGACACACTGATATATTATATTTTGACCATCTACAGTGGGAGGTAAAATAATATTGTCGAATAATATTAGAGATTCAATAAAAGTACAGAAATTAAGAAACTTTGAAAAGATAGGTGCTTTGCTAAATGGAAGCACTAAATTGTCTGAAAAAATATTCCCATTAAGCATAACAATATTTTGTTCAAATGAAATTTCTTCTTTTGGACAATTGTCAAGATATTCTATTTTAGAAGAATTTAAATCTTTATAATTTGCAACAAGCATATCGCCTCAACAGTCTCCAAAGAAAATAAATTTAAAATACGCTAACGATTTAATCAGCCGCCGCGTTTTTTGCGGTAGGCTGTATTTAGCTTGTTAGAAATAAGATATTTGAAAAATTAGTATTTGTAATTTCTGTACACACAAAGTACCTATTTTATATTAAATTTTCAGGATTTTGTTTCATTATGCTCTTTCCTTATTTGAGAGATATAACTTGAAGCCTTTGCCAATCTAGTGTCTATTTCATCATAACCAATATATTCACCAACAGAAATAATATCTAAAATATTTTGACTTATTTGACCATATACAGTTTCTTCAAGCTGTTTTATTATTACTTTAACGTCCGGATTATTCTTTTCAATTGATTTTAATTGAACAATTGTTTTTAATATTTCGTTTAACACCATGCTATATTTTCTCCTTTAAAATTGGTTTTAATACGGTATTTATATTTTGTGGCCTTTACTGTTTAAAATGATGCTCACAAATTATATTAAAACTTACCACATACTATCTGAGAAAACAATTTAAAAGTAGCTGCTAATATTTGTCTCAAGTATTAGTTTTATTTGGAATTAATTTTAACGAAAAAATAACGGGCGGCGCCTTTTGTCGTCCGGTTCATTTACTTGTTAGAAAAATCATTTTACGAATAGTTAATGTTAAAAAATTAAGAGCCTTTCATAATCTTACCTCATAAAATTATATAGTAGATTTTGGTAAAACCACCTTTCCACCGTCTGGTGGTGGAAATTGGTCAAAAAGGTAATAACGACGCCAGTATGGAACTATCACGCTGTTTTGTTTGTTGTTAAATGTTCCTAGAAATTCCAAAAATCGTCTACCATCCACTAAGTCAATCTCAAGTTCTGAGTTTTTTTCTATATTACGAGCAACTTTAAAACAACCACTTCTATACTTGCTAGATGTTATAAAAATACCTTTCTTAAAAGAACCATCAATCATAGCTCCGGCAAATTGGTGGATCATGCCCAATTCTATAGGCCGTCGATATCGTTTAACCTGGATTGCGTAAAGTTCATCTGTTTCGTTACGCATACAAACAACATCAATGCCTCTATCTGGACGTCCATAAGAACAGCTCTCTATTGCAAAACCTGAAACATCTCTATAAACTGAAGCAACCAATTCTTCAAATTTGACAGGGTGAATATTGTTTAGTTTGTCTGGATTACGACTAATATACTTTGACAATTCATATAACGGTGTAGATTTATCATCTACGGTAAATTCTTGCAGTATAGCCTTTGCTGAAAAATAATGAAGTTCTTCATTAAGATCCCAGCAATAACTACTAAAAGACCACCAACCACATCTGGTGCATACCGCAACTTCGTCTTTTTGCCCGGAAGAGTCATAGGCATTATCACCTGTCGTAGTGTAACAACGAAGCCTACAATATGGGCATTTAGAACTAAACAATGTGTTGTCAATAGCCTTATATGCAGCAATTTTATCGGCTGAATAACTAATATTATCTTTGTATGCAAGAAGCGGATATGTCATAATTATCATCCTCTCTATAACATTTAGGATTTTATACGTAGTTGAGTACAAACAAGTAGCGCAACAGCATCACAATAAACAATTTCTTAAGGTGATGCGCTTATTCGTTTTGTGTACGCTCAAGTACGTATAAAAGCAGATAACCAGAAACTCATTATCTCCGGTAATATTTATCAAAATGGGGTTTTTATAAGGTTTATGGTTAAAAAACTGGAAATCTTTTCCTGATAACAAATCTATATGGGTTGTTATCAAGAAGCCGTGTATTATCCCCTCGGGGGATAATTCTTACTAGAGCAGACAAGCCGCTCAGTTTTCATTTATCCTTGCCTTTAATTTTTTGGCATGTTTAGCTGGCCTGTCAATGTGTATTAAAGACACTTTCTGTTTTAAAACAGGTGGTATGGATTGTACCAATATGTGTTTTGCATGTCAATTATATATAGAGTGTATTATTTAGCGGCAAAAATTGATCTAAAGTTACTATTCAGCGTAATTTCAATTTAAAACATATATTATTTAACAAGCATGTTAATGACGCCAAATTTGCCCGGTTAAAATATTATATGGAGCGCATCAACCGTGTTGATGTTAAAAAAATAGGAACTTCTTCAAAAAAATTGGTAAAAGAAAGCTTTTTTAAGAATAAATGAACACTTGGCAGCTTGGCTGCCTTGGTGTGCATTATCCCGGGAGGTGGGACAATAATTCCTATAATCATTTTTGTGAAGCTAAGACGCTATAGAAACATTTTAACGCAGAGGCGCAAAGTGCGCAGAGGAACGCAGAGAAAAGCGTAAAATGAAATTTTTATAAATAAAATTGATCTTTATTTGAATTAGTTAGATTTATATAAATATAAGTTTAGCCGGAGTTTTTCTTTTAAACCACTCTGCTACCTTTGCGCCTCTGCGTTAAGGTTAGCTTTTACAACTATATTGTTTAATGCTATAAAAACTGATAAACATGTACTCTGCAGTTTATAATCCCACTCTGGGGATAATTCTCACTAAGGCAGCCAAGCTGCCAAGTGTTCATTTATACATATGATTTAACTGTTGATATTTTATTGAGTCAATTGTTTCAACTAATTGGGAGTAGAACCAAAAAATAAACCATTAATACGGTTAATGGACTCCATATTTACGTATACTGAACAGTTGCGTATTTTTACATAATTGGAATCATCGGCTATTTTTACGCTTTTATCCGTAAAATCCGCGTTATCAGTGTCATCTGTGTTCTATTTTGCATTTTACTTTATCCGATTTTTATTGGTTAGGAGTTTGTCGAATATCCACTTTTACATGTTTATTCTCTTGTAATCTAAAGAGTAAAACGAGATAATACTAGAAGTTTATTAGAAGTTTATGCGAAATTAATTAGAATCGTCAAAAAAGAGATAATAATACATGGCATTTACCCCAAAATTTGAGATTACGCCTAATCTAACAAAAATCCTAATGGACATTGAAGCCTCGCGTCAATCGGTTGAGGGTTTGCCCATTACGTTGCGGGTTCTTGAATCGTTGAGGGAATCGGCCCGGCTTATTGCCACGCATTATTCCACACAGATTGAAGGCAACCGTTTAACTCAGGAGCAAGTAGACAAAGTTGTCCATGGCGGAACATTTCCAAACCGGGAACGAGATGAGCGAGAAGTTAAAAATTATTACGTGGCCCTGGACTTTGTAGACCTTCTGGTTAAAGAGGTTAAATCCTCTATCACTGAGAAAAGCGTTAAGACAATACATGGGCTTGTAATGGATGGAAAAGAGAAGCCAACGTCATACCGTGAAGGACAAAATGTGATTAAAGATAGCGCTTCAGGCGGCATTGTTTATATGCCCCCTGAAGCCGAAGATGTTCCCACTCTTATGAAAGATTTAATAAAATGGATTAATAAGGAAAAAGGTGTATTGCCGATTCCTGTTGTTGCCGCCGTTGCGCATTATCAATTTGCGACTATTCACCCGTATTATGATGGAAACGGTCGAACCGCCCGGTTGCTTACAAACCTGATTTTACACAAATCGGATTACGGGCTAAAGGGTTTATATTCTTTGGAAGAGTATTATGCGCGGAACCTTCAGACTTATTATAACGCGCTGACAATTGGGGAATCTCATAACTATTATTTTGGCAGAGCGGATTGCGATATTACAAAATGGGTTGAGTATTTTTGTGAAGGTATGGCCGGGGCATTCGCCGGTGTAAGGGCAAAGGCGAATGAATCAGTTGGACAAGGCGGCCGGTCCGCGGATCAATCAACATTATTGAGGGAATTAGATCAGCGGCAAAGACAGGTTTTGTCTCTTTTTAAGGAGAGCAGGTTCGTTACCACAAAGGAGATTGCAAGCCTGATAAAAATACATCCACGCAGCGCTTTAAATCTATGCAAAAAATGGCTGGATGGGGGATTTGTTACCCAACATGGAACTTCAAACAAAACTCGTAAATATGAGCTTGCGGATAAGTGGGTGGTTTTAATTAAAGGCGAATAATATCTAATCCGGTTTATCCGGTTTAGGATCTTATGAGTTAAATTATGGCAATTTTTGACAGAATATTTTTAAAAAGATAATTCCGGCCTTTTTACTTATCCGGTTAATCCGGGTTAAGCATGAATATAAGTTTAGATAAAGTTTTTCTCTTAAACCACTCTGCGATCTCTGCGCCTCTGCGTTAAGGTTAGCTTTTACAACTATGGTTTTTAATACAATGAAATTTAAAAGCATAGACTTATTTAGTTTTTGTAAATTTAATATATTCATTTGTATACGTGTGTATATCTAACTTTTAGTAATTGATTATATTAACGCAGAGCATACTCTTGTTTAGTTATTGATCATATTAACGCAGAGGCGCAGAGAGCGCAGAGGCACGCAGAGAAAAGCGTTAAAGGTATTTTTGTATATTAAATTATGATAATTTTTGACAGGATATTTTTAAAAAGATAATTCCAACCTTTTTACTTTTGCCTTTTTACTCATCCGGTTTATCCGGTTTATCCGGTTTACGTATGCTGCAACTCTTTTTCAATCGCTTTTTGCACAAACTGGTTTAAAGATATGCCTTTTAACATTGCTTGTTGGATAGCGTTTTTATGTATTTCCCGTGGTATTCGGACATTAAAGCTGCCTTTATATGATTTTTCAGGTTCCTTGCCTAACTCCTTACAAAGGAGTATATAGTCGTTTACTTCATCCTGAAACGCCTTTATAAGGCTATCAACGTCTTTTGCTTCAAAAGTAACCAGGTCGTCAATGCCCTCTATCTTCCCATAAAAGACATTGTCGTCTCCGCTGAAGTGGACGCCGCCAATATAACCTTTGTACGATAATACATCTTTCATTATATTAAACCCCTGTTTTTAAGTTTTTCTTCAATTTCATCTAATTGATAACGTTTAAGCTCAGGTTTTGGATGCGGTTTATGGAGCTTTATAATATGTTTTGTTTCACTATTATAGAATGCGGCTCTTGACCCTGCGGTTTTCCCCCTTTTAACTTCCTTATACTCAAACGAACTTAATAGTTTCTTTAGTTCGCTATACGTGAAATCCTTTGGCTTTGTCAGGAATCTATTTATAAGTTTTTTATTCACATTATTTATGTTATCAGTTGACAATGGTTTTTGCAACTATCATTTAGTTGCGAATAGGGCTATTGATAAAAAATGATATTTTTTATTTGACATCGCAAAAAGGTGTGATATTATGTTAATCCTTGACATTGAGACTCAGTCTCAATTGAAGGCGATGGCTTACCGTAAAATTTAAATTAAGTTGTTTTTTATACATTATAAATCGCCATTTTATTTTTAAGTAGATCGTTTTAATTTTTGAAAGGAGTTTAGTTTAATGAAATTTTTTAACAAGTTTTTAGCGCCGGCTGCGCTGGTTTTTGGATTATTCGCGTGTATATTGTTGTTCTCCATTAATAGCGCGGAGCTTGACGCTGCAACGCTTAAAGGGATTATCACTGATGAAAATGGCGACGGTATAGGCAATGCGGTTGTGTCTGTTAAACGAAAAATACTAAAGAAGCCAAAATTAACCGCTGTTACGGATCGAAACGGCGCATACAAAATTGATGGTTTAAAAATTGGAAATTGGGAAATCACTGCCGGCTCTGTTGGTTATAAAACTGCAACCGCAACTCAATCGATAAAAAATAGCGGCCTTGAAGCGGAAGCTGATTTTACGCTAACTTTTGCGGCATTTGTTAAAACGAATAGCACAGACGCAATTGACGATGCGGTTTCATCTTTTAAAACAATCGGGGTTTTAAGAAGGGAAAACCCAATAAGCGCGGATGATATTACCTCTGAATATGCCGGGCCGCTGCAAGAGCTAACACAACAAATGGACGCGGAATTTAACTTTGGTCTAGATAGCGATATTTTAGCGGCTATTGAAGATATAAGGAGTGATAATGAGCCAAAACTTGCGGCGCAAGTAATTGATAAGACTGTGCAGCGTGTTTTTTTTCTGACGATTTTAGGCCGTATTACTGAAGTAAAAGATGACTTTGGTAATAAAACTACTGAAGCGCTGGAAGTTAAATGGGATGAAGCATTTGCGGCATACCAGGCAGTTTTCGGCACGGCTGACAGGGAAAATAAGGTTTTAACGGAAGATCGCCTTTCTATAGAAACAGGCGGCAATCCTAATCTTGAAGATCAGATAACGGTTGCTTTTATACGCGGCAAGGATGTGTTGAGTAAACAAAATCAAGCAGATGCGGCAATATCAATCGGGTTGCAAAGGCAAGTTATCAGGTTGTCACTTGCAAGGGCCTTTTATATTGGGGTGTTGCGTGAAGTTGAAGGCATTGTCTCAAACAGGGACGGCGATTTAGAAGACGCTCTGATAAAACAAAAAGAGGGCGAGGTTTTCTATCGCATTATAGATGTATTCGTCTCACGGGATAACCCAGGCGGCAACGATACTATTAAAGCTCAACTAACCGGGGATGTGGCCGATGTAGTTGCGGATACGATTGTTAGCGAGATGAGCAAAGGTTTTATTGGCCGGGCAAGAGGCGAGCTGACTGCAAGTGAAACTCACTTTAACGATAACGACCGCGCCGGCGCAATGATCGTCGCAGAAGAGGCGTTGCTATACTCAAATGTATTTCTTGAAGACCTTGAGCTGCGCCTCGGTAAAACCAAACACGATGAAATTGATGAAGCTCTGAAAGATTTAAAGGATGCGAGCAATAAAAGCGATGCCGCCGGGGCGAGTGGGGCTCGCAAAACTATATCTGATATCCTTGCCGGTTATGAGAAAGAGCTTGCAACATTTGAATTTGTCAAAACTAATGAGACTAAAGCAATTGACGATGCGGTTGCTTCGTTTAATACAATCGGAACGCTAAGAAGGGAAGACCCAATAAACGCAGATAAAATTAGCTCTGAATATGAAGGGGCTTTGCAAACTCTAACACAGCAAATGGACACGGAATTTGGTTTTGGTCTTGATAGCGATATTCTTGCGGCTATTGGCGATATAAAGAGTGATAATGAGCCAAAACTCGCCGCCCAGGTAATAGACAAGACAATACAACGCGTCTTTTTCATAACTGTTCTTGACCGCATTACTGAAGTAAAAGATGATTTTGATGATGAAACAACTAAAGAGCTGGGCCTCAAATGGGATGAAGCGTATGCGGCATACCAAGCCATTGCCGGCACGGCGGGCAGGGATAATAAGGTTTTAACGAAAGATCGTAGTTCAATAGAAACAGGAACCAATCCTAATCTGAAAGCGAAAATAAAAGCGGCTTTTATAAACGGCAAGGACGCGTTAAATAAAGAAGATGCCGCCGAAGATGAAATATCAATCGGCTTGCAAAGACAAGTTATCAGGTTGTCCCTTGCAAGGGCTTTTTATATCGGTGTGTTGCGCGAAGTTGAAGGCATTATTTCAAACAGGGATAGCGATGTAGAAGACGCGCAAATAAAACAGAAAGAGGGCGAGGTTTTTTACCGCATCATAGATGTCTTCGTATCACGTGACAATCCCGCCGGCAACGATACTATAAAAGCTCAATTAACCGGCGATGTGGCCGATGTGGTTGCGGACACGATTGTTAGCGAGATGAGCAAGGGTTTTATTGGACGTGTCAAGGGCGAGTTGACTGCAAGTGAAACTCACTTCAACGACAAAGACCGCGCCGGCGCAATGATCGTCGCAGAAGAGGCGTACCTCTACTCAAACGTATTTCTTGAAGACCTTGAGTTGCGTTTGGGCAATGATAAACACGATGAAATAAATGACGCTTTAAAAGATTTAAAGAAGGCAAGCAATGATGACGATGCCTCCGGGGCCGACACCGCCCGCAAGACTATATCTGATATCCTTGCGAGTTATGAAAACGAACTGCTTTAAAAAATAGGCAATGATTCAAAGAGAAATATGCCTGCCCTTGACAACCAAGTGTCAAGGGCGGGATTGCCGTCAATGTTAACAACAGAATAAAAAATGTTAAATTTTCATGTAAAAATTATCATCTGCGATTTTAGTCTTAAACGTCTATAGCTGCGTAAGGATTTGACGATTGAATATCTCTCAAAGATAATGTGAAAGCTCTTCTAAAATAAGCGAATTTATTTTTAAGCGAACCATAAGCTCTGATATTTTTATTTTGCATTATTATCTATTCAGTATATAGTGGCGGTTCAAGTGACGGATATCATGCTTTTAGAAAAAGGCCGATACTACAAATGCGGTACCAGCCTTTTTGTGATTTACCAGCCTCGCCTATTTAGCGGCTTCGTACCTGTCGTTGGCCTTATCCCAATTTACAACATTCCACCATGCCTCTATCCACTTCGGACGAGCGTTTCGAAATTTGAGATAATAGGCGTGTTCCCATACATCGATTGTCATGATCGGTTTGTGTCCTATGGAAATAGGGGATATCTGATCATGGGTATCCGTCACCTCAAGCTCTCCGTCGCCATTGATGACCAGCCAGGCCCAGCCAGATCCAAAATGGTTTGCGGCTTTGTTGGAAAATTGATCTTTAAATCCTTCAAAAGAACTGAATTTTTTTTTAAGCGCATCCGCAAGCGCTCCTTTTGCCTCGCCTCCGGCATTTGGGGCCATGGTTTCCCAAAAGAAAGTATGGTTCCAATAACCGCCGCCGTGGTTGCGCACCGGAGCGCGTTTGTCTTCTGAAACCGAGTCCAAACCAGTCAAGATATCCTCAATTGATTTGCCCTCAATACCGGCCGCCTTGACTGCGGCGTTTAGTTTCTCTGTATAGGTGTTATGATGTTTAGAATGATGTATTTCAACGGTCTCTGCGTCGTAATGAGGCTCAAGGGCGTCATACGAATATGATAAAGCGGGTAATTCAAATGTCATGGCAATTACCTCCAGATAAAAATTACAAATTAATAGTGCGCCGGTAAAACAGGCGGCTTTGATTTGCCCTCTATAATGGGATAAATTGCTTTCATCTCATATATAGCAACACTATCTTTTCTCATAAGCATAACTATAACTTGGACTCACCACTTTGCCGCCATCTACAATCAGGTAGTCTTTATCGATCGGACGTCCTTCCAGCTTTCGTATAATACATTCATAAACTCCATCAGCGTACCTTTTCTGCGCTTCCAGAGATGTGCCTGAAACATGTGGTGTCATTGCATGATTTGGCATACTACGCCATGGATGGTCAGCCGGAGCAGGTTGCGGATACCAAACATCTCCCGCATAACCTGCAAGATGACCCTCTTTCATAATTTTCACAAGGGCTTCGGTGTCAACTATAGCTCCGCGCGCGGTATTAACCAAATATGCGCCCTTTTTCATAGCGGAAAGCAGATCATAATTAAAAAGACCTTTTGTCGCCGGAGTCAATGGGCAATTTATACTGATAACATCACAATTAGCCGCCAATTGTAACAGCGATAGATAACGAATGTTGAGGAAAGCTTCATCTACCGTGCTAACGTGATGAAAGTCATAATAGTATAATTTAACATCGAAAGGTTTAAGACGTGTCGCCACACGTTGTCCAATGCGGCCCAGCCCTACAATACCCACGGACTTACTTTCAAGATCATGTGACTTTGCCGCTATTTTACCGATATTCCAACCACCGTTCATAACATCATGGTAAGCTGGAAAATAATTTCTCACTAGCGCCAGAATTTGCATCACAACGTGTTCAGCGACACTAACAACATTGCTTCCTGTGATTTCAGCGACTGTAATATTGTGTTCAGATGCGGCGGCAAGATCAATATGGTCTGAACCAACACCGGCGGTAAGAATGAGACTAAGATTGGAAGCTTTTTGAATTTTTTCGCGAGTAATATACGCAGGCCAGAATGGCGTGGTTATCAGGGTGTCTGTTGTAGGCAAATGTTTATCCAGTTCGCATTCACGGTCTGTCAATGCTACTACAGTGTGCCCTTGTTTTTCTAATCTTTCACGTATCCCCAGGCAATTTTCCGCGCACCCTAAAAGTTCCGGATATTTTTCAGCGAGGTCATTGCCGGGATATAGAGCAGCAACTATTTTCATTGTAAGTCCTTTAGTTATTCTCCCATTTATGTCAAATTTTAACATCACACTTTTCGGCGTCAAGTGGGGAGTAAGCGTAGCGGCTATAGGTTGAAGTTTAATTTGACTGTTTCTCGCCCTTTAGGTTGTAAGGGCGGCTAATACATCAACCATACTCTATTTTCAACTCCCACTCAACAATTCCGCGCGTTGGGTTTTCCCCGCTACGGTCTCAAACTGAAATTCAACTGTGACTTTCACTTTATGAAAAAAAGTTTAAGCGCAAGATCGCATACGTTAAATTTCATAAAACTTATACACAGCTATAGTCCGTTGACCTTCAACAGCCCTTTGCGATTCTTAAAAGCCTTGCGGCAATAGAATCAAGCGTTGACTTATAACGACTATTCAGTCCGGAGGTTATTAGCTCCCCTATAGGTTATGTTGTCCTACCGGATCATGGCCTAATAGCGCCTCTCCCGATACTGTTGCGTAATTCTCCGCCTTATTTGTTTCGTCCAGAGAATCTTTAGTCCGCAATCTTGTATGGGCTAACAACAGGTCTCCTAATTTACTCTGTATATCTTTTCTTCCACGTCGTCTTGCATGCCACGGCATTTCAAAGGGCGGCTTTTAGTTATTACTTCGTCCTTTGTGCTCAGGTTTTCACCAACTCCGCAGTGGTTCACCGTATACAGCTCCATCGTCGTCAGTTCTAATGGGCGTGTAACGGCGCTGCAAAGTTTGCGTAATTACAAGTCTGGAAGATAGCAAACTACCGCTGACATAATGTTTACTTTCGCGCTTTCACTTATGTAGCCGCTCAAGGTAAGCGTCGAATAAACGACATGGGGTAAACAGTCAATTCCCATGACCAGATTTTTACTGGTTAGATATACGCCATTATAGGCTTAGAACGGAGTCAACATCCCAAACGCGCTTTAACGCTATACCCTTTCCCTACAACGCAACTCTTTATTTTTACAGGAAGCATTGCCTACAAAAAAATTAGAATTAGAATTACAATTAATATTGTATCCATGAGAAAGGGAATATCCAACAATATATATGACTATATTAGTAATATATATTGTTATTATATCGCGTATTTATAAAAAATCAAATTTTTACTCGATTTTACTCTTTTAAATTTTTTAGATATGCATTGCTAAAACGAATGATTTTAAGCGCTTCAAATATCATACAGGAAAAACCCGCATGAAGGTGATGATATTTGTTTGTGTTTGATTTTTATTATAAAAAAAATATTAGTAGCCCATATAATGGTTAACGGTTTCACATTTTTCTATTTCTTTCCGAGCCTTATTGTAATTCCAAAAGGAGCAAACCCGGGTCTTCCAAATGTTTGACAATACTGTTGGTAAACCTGGCCGCCATGCCGCCATCCATAATTCTATGGTCATATGTTAGGGACAACGGCATGATCCTGCGTATTTTTATTTCGCTATTTATTACTACCGGTTTTTCCTGTATCCTCCCTGTTGCAAGTATTGCAGCTTCAGGGTAGTTAACAATTGGAGTGGCAAAGATGCCGCCATAAGCGCCTATATTGGTAATGGTAAATGTTCCACCTTTTAAGTCATTTATATCAATAGTCCTTGAACGAGCGCTTTCAGCAAGTTTTTTTACCTCTTCCGCTAAATGTATAATGTTTTTCTTGTCCGCCTCTTTTATAACCGGAACGATAAGGCCGTCTTTTGTGTCAACGCCAATGCCGATATTGTAGTACTTTTTAAGTATAATTTCGCTCTTTTCATCATCCAATGTTGAGTTTAAAAACGGATGCTCCTTTAAAGCAATTATAGCCGCTTTTATGACAAAAGGTAGGTATGTAAGTTTTACTCCTTTTTCCTCCAGCGCCTTTTCTTCCTTTTCCTTTATAATAGATAGGTCGGATATATCAACCTCGTCCATATGTGTGACGTGAGCGGCGGTGTTCTGGTATACCGGCAGGTTTTTTGCAATGGACCTTCTAACTCCCTTTAAAGGCGATCGTATAATAGCTCCAAAGTTATCGCGGTCTTGTTTTACGCCTGATTTTACATCCCCATGTTTTTTTAAGTCATCTTCGGTAATTTTGCCGTGTGATCCTGTTCCTTTTACTTCCGAAATCTCTATTCCCATATTTTTGGCAATCCTTCTTACGGCAGGCGTAGCCAATACTTTCGGTTGCGTTCTCTTTTCATCCGCTTCTTCAAGCTCCCCAACAACCGTTCCTGCGTCTTTTCTCGCTCCATTTTCAATCAGATCCTCTTCATCTCCAATAGTGACCAGCGCTTCGCCCACTTTAATTTCATCATTTTCATTATAGTGAAGTTTAATAACAAAACCATCTCTGGGCGACGGCAAATCTATTACAGCTTTAGCCGTCTCAATTTCAGCCAGGGCTTGATCTTCTTTTATTTTATCTCCCGCCTTAACAAGCCATCTAACTAAATACCCATCAGTTATACCCTCGCCTACATCAGGAAATTTGAATTCTGTAATCATAAAACATTAATCTCCATTAAATTAAATTAAAATGGTAAATTTTTATGTGAACAATAATATTTTGAAATTTGCATATGAAAATATCAAGATTTTTAAGACGCTTCCTCAACCTCAAGTTCCAAAGATACAAGAGGGAGGCTCGGAACTTGTAAACACTTACGAGGTTATAGTTACATACTCTTGTAGAAATCTAGATAGACCAAATTATTTCCCTGTTTATCATTTTCATGTCACGATGCGTCATTCTTGTCTTTGCAAAGTTCAGCCTCTATCTCTTCAATAGACGGCAGGCTTGATTTTAGGTCTTCCGGCAAGGAATGTGCCAGTTGATATTCAGAAACACCCATTGGTTTGTGTATATCGCTCAAAGCATATTCTACGACCAGTTTGTCATGAGTTTTGCAAAGTAGAATACCAATCGTCGGTTCATCGTTATCTGCTTTTATTTGTTCATCAACAGTTTTTATGTAAAAATTAAGTTTTCCAGCAAATTCAGGCTCAAACTCGCCTGTTTTCAATTCAACAACCACATAGCAATGTAATTTTGTATGATAGAAAAGCAAATCAAGAAAAAATTCCTTGTTGCCTACTTTTAATTCTTTTTGTCGGCCAACAAAGGCAAAACCGGCGCCAAGCTCAAGAAGGAATTTGATGATATGTTCCAGCAACCCTTTTTCCAACTCCCGTTCGTTGTGATCTTCAGTTAAAGTTAAAAAATCAAAATTATAAGGGTCTTTTAAAAGTTGCAGCGCTAAGTCTGATTGAGGTTTTGGTAGTGTATGTTCAAAATTTGTAACAGCCTTGCCTTCCCGTTCGTACAAGCCGCTTTCTATCTGATGGGTAAGCACACTTCGGCTCCAACCATGGTCAATGG
Source organism: Candidatus Anammoxibacter sp. (assembly GCA_021777105.1). Taxonomy (GTDB): domain Bacteria; phylum Planctomycetota; class Brocadiia; order Brocadiales; family Anammoxibacteraceae; genus Anammoxibacter_B. The sequence continues at coordinate 4,904 of JAIQZQ010000057.1, read as the reverse complement.
TCTTTTGCGCATAAAAAAGAGCTTTTTCCTTTGATTTACATTTAGAAATGATTGCAATATTATGCCCCCATGGTATTTTTGTTAATTGGGCAACCGATTGTTGGCAAATTCCACCACAAGCTGTGATTGATTTACGAATTGCTTGTGGCTGATGCGCAGCCTTTTTCAATTGCGAAACAGGCTGTTTCGCAATTGAATTTTCGTAACAGCCTGTTACGGAATTGTCTTCTTCATTACTATAAAACAAGAACCATCTACGAATAAAACTTAAATTAGCCTCGGAAAAACCTTTCATATCCGGGAATTCAGCCATTAAATCTTTACTGAGCTGTTTTAGAAATCCGCTTCCCCAGCTTGCATTTTTCTGTTGTTCTATAATATCAGCGCCTAGCTCCCAATAAAACTCAAGCAAGGCCGTATTAACTGATACAGCCGCTTTTAACTGCGCTTGGCGGACTTTTTGTTTGAAATCTTTAAGCCAGGCCTTATATTCTTTTCTATTTAAAATTTCATTCATAATTTGATTTTATAGCCCAGCGCTTTAAAAATGTTCAACAGATATGGGGCTCAGACTTAAACACGAAACTTAAAACTCCATAACCTCATTTAACGCTTTTAAGATCCTTGCGACGCTTGGTATATAATAATCTTCACCCTGAGGAAGCGGAACTATAACGTCGTGTCCAGTGACCCTTAATACCGGCGATTTTAGACTCAAAAGAGCCTTTTCATTTATAAGCGCGGCAATTTCAGCCCCCAGCCCGGAAGTTTTAGGCGCTTCATGAACAACTATTGCCCTTCCGGTTTTTTCAACGGACGAAATTATAGCGTCATTATCCATTGGCGACAGCGTTCTTAAATCTATAATTTCCACATCAACGCCTTCTTCTATCGCTTCTTCCGAGGCCGACTCCGCAACCGATACCATGGCCCCCCAGCATATTAAAGAAACATCTTTGCCCTCTTTAACAATCCTTGCTTTGCTGAGAGGAATAGTATACTCCTCATTCGGAACATCCTCTTTTATCGCCCTGTATATCCTTTTGGGTTCAAGAAAAATAGTAGGATCAGGGTCTCTAATAGCTGAAATTAATAAACCTTTAGCGTCTTTTGGTGTGGAAGGCGCAACAACTTTGATGCCTGGAATATGAGTTAGCAGGGCTTCCGTGCTTTCGGAGTGATGCTCAGGCGCTTTTATTCCCGCGCCGTAAGGAATCCTGACAACCATGGGAACGGTATACTTCCCCCTGGTTCTTGTCCGTAACCTGGAAGCCTGGCAAATTATCTGATTCAGTATATAATACATAAATCCCATAAACTGAATCTCTACTACCGGCCTCAGGCCGTATACAGCCATACCGATAGAGCTGCCGACAATTCCGTTTTCCGACAGCGGCGTATCAATTACCCGGCCGGCTCCAAACTCATTAAGAAGGCCGCTGGTAGCCCTGAACACACCTCCGTTCACGCCAACATCTTCTCCCAGGACAAGAACCCTTTCATCCCGTTTCATTTCCTCTTTCAAAGCTTGATTAACCGCTTCAATTAAGTTTAATACAGGCAATATTTTATCTCCTTATTACAATATGTCATACTTATGGTAGAAGTGGCTAAAGTGAACTAAAGTTAAAAGTGGGTAAAGTTATGGTAAAAATCAAAGATTTTTGGCTTTTAAAAAAATTAAACATCCAAAAATTGAAAATTTTGACCTAAACTTTAGCTCACTTTAGTGCACTTTGAACTTTAGTCACTTCTAACAACTAAATTCAAGCAAGCCCTAAAAAGCAAGGAGGGCTTACTTTGACCGGTATAATGCGGAGTTGTTATTAACACTACGCAGCGCTGTTATTCCAGACTTTCATTTAATTCATCCAGCTCTTCCCTGAGGTTTTGGGGCATATCGGCATAAGTATATTTAAATATATCTTCCGGCATGGGAGGCGGAGTTTCCTCGGCTTTTTTTACCGCATTGTTCACCATTTGTTCAGCTTTTTTTCTGATCTCTATTTCAATGGTATTATCCAGTATGCCGTTTGCCTCTATATATAATTTAAACCTTTTGATGGGATCCTTCTCTTTCCACTCTTCAACTTCATCTTTATTTCTGTATCGTAAAGCATCATCCGCCGTGGTGTGGTCGCATACACGGTAGGTATACGCCTCTATAAGCGTTGGCCCTTCTCCTATCGCGGCTTTTTCAACAGCTTCTTTAACAGCTGAGTATACGGCAAAAAAATCGTTCCCATCAACTTGAACTCCGTTAAATCCATAAGCTCCGGCTTTTTGCGCTATAGTTTCGGAGGCAGTTTGCTTTGATCTTGGCGTGGATATTGCCCATTGATTGTTTTCGCAAAAAAACACGGCAGGAGCTTTGAACACGCCGGCCAAATTCATGCCTTCATGAAAATCGCCTCCTGATGTTGCCCCGTCTCCAAAATATATAAGCGTAACTGTTTTGTCTTTCTTTAGCTTAGCTGCATTCGCAAAGCCTACCCCTATCGGTATCTGACTGCCTACAGGTATTGAAATGGGGAAAACGTTTACATTATCAGGGATCCTGCTGCCCTCTTCATTTCCCATCCAGTAAAGATAAATATATTCTAAAGGCATGCCTCTTAATACCATTGCGCCCATATCCCTGTAACTGGGAAATATCCAATCATCCGCCCTTAAAGCATAAGCGCTCCCAATCTGGGCGGCTTCCTGCCCCTTTAGCTGAGCATAGGTTCGCATCCTTCCCTCTCTTTGAAGAGAAAAAGCCTTTTCATCGGCAAGTCTTATAAAAACCATATATTCGTATATTTGAATAAGCTCTTTTTTATCAAATTTTGGCGCGTGTTCAACAATTACTTTGCCGTTTTCATCTAATATCTTCAGCATATTTATCCTCACGCGAATTAAATTGGTCTATAAACATCAATTTTTCAACTATTTCTTAATGAGAATCATACTAGACCAATAATTATTAAAATTCAAGTTATTTTGAAGTATACACGATATTATTGTTATTTACAAATATAGACAGATTATGAAAAAAGAGATATAATTAACTGTAATTAAAGAACAAAACTCGTGTTTGGTATTAACAAAAACTAATACAAAACAGAGTAATCTGTTTTGTTAATCTTAGGGCTCGGAAAGAAATAACTTGAAAATAGCTGATTACCATATACATGCAATAGAAACCGGAACATTTGCTCTTGATGGAGGCGCAATGTTCGGCATTGTTCCAAAGCCTATATGGAGCAAAAAGATTCCGGCCGACGACGAAAACAGGATAGTTATGGCGTTGCGGTGTATGTTGATTATGAGTAATAATAGAAACATCCTGGTTGATACGGGAATAGGAAACAAGTTTTCTGAAAAATACTCAAAAATTTATAAAATTGATCACAACAAGGTTAATATTGAGTCATCTTTGAAAAAACACGGGTTGACAAACAAAGATATTACTGATGTCATATTAACACATCTGCATTTTGATCATGCCGGCGGCGCTACTTGTTTCCGCGACGGCGATTTAACCCCCTCGTTTCCAAATGCCACATACTATGTTCAAAAAGAGAATCTTGATCTTGCAGAGAATCCTACTGAAAAGGATATCGGAAGTTATCGAAAAGAGAATTTTGAACCTTTGAAGAAGGCGGGAAAACTTGAAATAATCAAGGGCGAATCGGAAATCTTTCCAAATATTTTCCTTTTTATTTCAAACGGTCATACTCTTGGTCTGCAACATGTAAAAGTATCCGACGGAAAAAACTGCGTCGTTTATTGCGCCGATCTAATTCCAACCGCATCGCATCTGCCTATTCCATACATTATGGGGTATGATTTATCTCCGTTAATTGTTATTGAAGAGAAAAAGAAGCTCCTTAATAATGCGGCGGAAGAGGATTGGATGTTATTTCTTGAGCATGATCCTTATGTGGGAGTAATAAAGGTGAGAAAAAGCGAAAAGGTATTTGAAATAAAAGAAAAGATCGAACTATAACTTCCAGCTTCTATTCAATAATGAATTTAACGGAATAATAGGCGTTGATTAGAAATGCGAAACATTTGGGGGCAACATTAACGGTAATAAATATAGGCTAATAGTGGCAATGCATTTCAACCGTGGCAAGGTATACATACGTAATGTTTTAACTCACAACAAATATGATAAGGGAGATTGGAAACGATGAATACTATGATCAAAGATATAGAATCACACTGGTCGGCGATTAGTCCGCTTTTAGCTATCCGCAACGAAAAAGAGTATCAGGAAGCCGTTGAACGGGTGAACCATCTTGTTGATGAAATCGGCGACGACGAACAGCATCCCCTATATGAACTTTTAGACACACTTGGCACATTGATAGAAGCATATGAGGAGAAACATTACCCAATGTCGGATTGCAGCGGCGCGGAAATGTTGCGTTTTTTCATGGATGAACATAGCCTTACACAAGCCGGCCTGCCTGAAATAGGCTCGCAAGGAGTTGTCTCGGATATTTTAAATGGCAACCGTGAGCTAAACATAAGGCATATTCGCGCGTTGGCAAAACGTTTTAATGTGTCTCCCTCGGTATTCATATAGACCTTTGTTATGTGTCTTTCCATGAACGCGCTTTTTTTTGATTGATGGGCGCGTCTCTCTTTGCCCATCCTACTTTCTATGCAATCTGTAATTTGCTTTTACCGATTACTAATTACTGATTACCGATCACCTAACTCTCCTTTGCCATTGTATTTCCAGCAGGTATTTGTTAAATTTGAACATAATTTTTTGGTAGCGTAACAATTAGGAGACCTGAAGAAAAAAAGGTTACAAATCATAAGAGTTCACTTTAAAATAATAGTATTCGAAAACTTTTAAAGAAAAGGAACCCTTATGACAGTAACCATTAGCATTAATTATAAAATAG
>JAIQZQ010000056.1 GCA_021777105.1 Candidatus Anammoxibacter sp. | reverse complement strand
AGGGCTGTTTACGCGTTAACGTTTTAATAATAAAATATACAATTTCAAGCCCCAACGGGGCGGCTTTAATATAGCCTGGGGCAACGCCCCAGGGCTTAAAATAAAAAAGAGATCAGCCCTGAAAGGGCGACTTAATCACTGACGTATCGCTTTTGATCTTAACCTAACACCTATGGGCTTTAGCCTCCCTTTTTTAGGATTCATTTTAAGGGCAATGACTTTAAACAGAAATATCGTCAATATACAGTTGAATATATAAATTGAGATAGGATAATTATGCTTAATAAAGATCGTGATAGTAAAACAATAGAGGTTTACAAATTAACTTGGTAGTGTTAGTACGTTTATCTGTATTCTGTTTTCAAGGTCTGTTCCCGATGCTTTGCTTTAAACAACGATGTAGCTTGATGATATACTATCACTTATGCGGCATCGGGGCGGACATTGGCCCCCGCTTTCTGGGGGCCAACGATGCTATCTGGTGCGGCGTACTACCACAATAAAGATTTACGTCTAGATTTGACAAACACTTACAAAGAAAACAATTTAAAACCGGACGGCAATAGCCGTCATCTGTATTGGCCTGGTTAGAAATTAGAATTTCAGGAAATTTGATATTTTGTATTCTGTTTTACTAACTCTAAACACTCTCACTCAATGCTTTTTTGATTTATTTTATTTCGTGCTGTCTCAACTGCTTTATGTAATTTTTCTTTCAATAATTTTTTTGGTGGTAATACCGTTAGATATTCTGCTACTCGAATATTACTCTCCGCTAACCGCATTAGTTCAATGTGCTCTTCATTTTTGCCTGTGCAAAGGATTAAACCAATAGGTTTGTTTTCACCGTCTACATGCTCGTGTTTCTCCAAATAACGTAAATACAACTCCATTTGTCCTTTAAAACCTGCTTCAAACTCACCAATTTTTAAATCAATTACTACTAAACATTTTAATCTGCGATGATAAAATAGTAGATCGATATAATAATCACGATTATCAATTTGAATCCGCTTTTGACGTTCCATAAACGCGAAGTCGTTACCTAATTCCGTGATAAAGTTTTGTAACTCTACAATGATAGAAGTTTCCAAATCTTTTTCGGAAAAGCTGTCTTTCAATCCTAAAAAATCGAGGTCTTTGAATACCAAATCAGGATTTAGTTTTTGTTCGTTCTTCAACAAGGCTAAATCATCATGGATGGTTTTATCAGGCTTTTTGCTGAGCGCGGTTCGCTCGTAAAGCGTGGATTGTATGCGTTCTTTAAAAGTACGAACACTCCATTTTTCTATTTTACACATTTCTATATAAAATTTGCGTTTCAACGGGTCGTCCATGTACATGACCAGCCTCAAAAGCGACCAACTCAATTCTATACACAGTGTGTATAGAATTTTTTCATCGGGAAATGATTTTGCAAATTGCATGCACTGTCTTAAATGATTTTTTCCCCAGCCCTTGCCATACTCTCGTGTCAATTGTATTGACAGCATAACGACAATTTGCTTTCCGTATTCTGCTCTTTGATTTTGTAAGACCTCTCTATTTATTCTTTGGCCAATTTGCCAATATAATTTTGTCATAGCTGAGTTTATTGATACTGCAATTTGTTGCCTGCTTTGATCAATCAACGTTTTGATATCACTTATGATTGGCTTCATCCCATTTTCTATCTTTTTACTCATCCCAATCTTATTCTCCCAGTTAATAAATCGTGTAAAACCCGGCGGTAATAACGGTCTACATTGTTAGAAAGTAAAATCATGACGTTGCGTATTCTGTTTTTAAGTTTTCTACTAACGCCAACTGTATCTAAGGGGTTCCTTCTTCATATACTAAAATGTCGCTTACATTACATTGTAATATGCGGCATATATTGTCTAAATGTCGTAAATCAATACGTTGTATTGTCTCATGGTACATTGCGCCCACTGTGCCATGCCTAATATTTGCCTTTATTGCAAGATCCTTTTGTGTCATTTTGTGCTTGCCTAAAAGTTCTGAAATCTTAATTTTAATCATGTATCAACCCCATCGTTAAAATTTTGTTTGAATTTCAAATAACGTAGTAAAGTAACTGTAGGAAATAAAATATTACAATTAAAGTTATATAATATCAAAAAAATTAGTTTTTGCAGTTGCAATGTTTCAATAACTGCAATATAATTGCACTAATTGTTATATTTGCATTGGTTTTTACTGTTAATAGAAAGGCGGTGGTTGAACGAATGTTTCAATTTAAAGAACCTTTTAATAATCCTGCTGATGAGCTTGCATATGCTAAATCTTTAGTGGTATGTTTAAATGAATTGGCAAGCCAAGGAGCTAAAGAGATGACATTATCTCAGAACGGGACAATAGGTTTGTCGCTTATTTTAGAAACGGTTTGCAATATCATTGATAGTGTAGAGAACAAACTAACTGCAAACAATAAAACAATATGAACCGACCCGGCCGCATAAGTAAAAAACGTTTTTAAAGAAAAAGGGGGGAAACTTTCATCGTCAATAATCTATTGAAAGAATGTCAAATATGTTGCCAGACCAACCCAAGCAACAGTGACCAATGAATTAAAAACTGGAAAAGATTTCTAAGATTTATACCTCCATCTTTACTACGTTCTTTATGTAATTTTAAAATATGATTTAATTTATTATCTTCTTCTAAAATTACAGCTTCTTTTTTATGCATTTGTGCAAGTTCAATGAATCTTTTATCTGCTAACCAGTTAACGATTGATATTATTAATGCAAAAACGGGAAAGCTTCAGGGGCACCCTTGTATTTTTGTTTTTAACTCAAAATTAGCAAGATGATAGCGGCTGTCCCATGAGATCCTCTGGTTTCTCCACCAAAATTTTGAGAGGAATGACCAGAAATGCTTTCAAAATATATTGCGAAAGAGATACTCAAAGCTGATTATGGAAAACTGAAAGATGGAAGCGCTTGGCGTGAAATCGATTATTGTCTAAAAACAAGAGCATTGAACGTTTGTAATATCAGGTTGTGTTGGTAGTGGTAATGCGTTTATCTGTATTCTGTTTTCAAGATCTGCCCCCGATGCTTTGTTACATATCCTGAAAGGTTTATTGGCTCTAATGTTAGAATTTGTTTAAAAGAGCTTACTTTTGTCACGTTTCATTTGAAAGCCGTTTTAACGAATAAACCTCGTCAAATCCAGCCTCTTTTTTTATTTTTTGTTTTTTAACTCAAAATTAGCAAGGCGATAGCGCATGTCCCATGAGATCTTCCGGTTTCTCCGCCAAAATTTTGAGGGGAATGACCAGAAATGATTTCAAAATATATTGTGAAAGAGATACTCAAGGTTGTTTATGGAAAACTGAAAGATGGAAGCGCTTGGCGTGAAATCTATTATTGTCTAAAAACAATAGCTTTAAACGTTTGCCAATGCAGATTAATTTGGTAGTGTTAATGCGTTTATCTATATTCTGTTTTCAAGATCTGACCCCGATGCTTTGCCCAAAATTAGCAAGGCGATAGCGCATGTCCCATGAGGTCTTCCAGTTTCTCCACCAAAATTTTGAGGGGAATGGTCAGAAATGATTTTAAAATATATTGCGAAAGAGATACTCAAGGCTGTTTATAGAAAACGGAAAAATGGAAGCGCTTGGCGTGAAATCGATTATTGTCTAAAAACAAGAGCATTGAACGTTTGTAATATCAAGTTGTGTTGGTAGTGGTAATGCGTTTATCTGTATTCTGTTTTCAAGATCTGCCCCCGATGCTTTTTGACCCCGATGCTTTTTTATTAATGCAAAAACGGGAAAGCTTCAGGGGCACCCTTGTATTTTTGTTTTTAACTCAAAATTAGCAAGATGATAGCGGCTGTCCCATGAGATCCTCTGGTTTCTCCACCAAAATTTTGAGGGAAATGACCAGAAATGATTTCAAAATATATTGCGAAAGAGATACTCAAGGCTATTTATGGTAAACTGAAAGATGGAAGCGCTTGGCGTGAAATATATTATTGTCTAAAAACAATAGCTTTAAACGTTTGCCAATGCAGATTTAATTTGGTAGTGTTAATGCGTTTATCTATATTCTGTTTTCAAGATCTGACCCCGATGCTTTTCATTGTATATTCTGTTTTCAAGATCTGACCCCGATGCTTTTTCCGATGCTTTTCATTGTATATTCTGTTTTCAAGATCTGACCCCGATGCTCGATGCTTTTCCTCAAGATCTGACCCCGATGCTTTTCATTGTATATTCTGTTTTCAAGATCTGACCCCGATGCTTTTTCTCTGTTTTCAAGATCTGACCCCGATGCTTTTCCTTCTTGTGATACTTTGTTTTCCGGTTTTTCGTTTTCTATTGCCTCTTTTACAAAACGTTCCGCCTCCTCACCGTATAGAATAGGCGTTTCTTTTATAGGCGATGCCATGATAAGGCCTCCTTTCTCTTATACGATACCGGTATTCTTAGCATATGCAAAATGCCGTTTATTTATGAATATAATCAGAATACTACATTAAATACAATAGATAAAACCAGACTAAAACCAGGCAAAACCAGATTAAAAATTTGACATATCCTGAAAGGTTTATTGGCTCTAATGTTAGAACTTGTTAAAAAGCGCTTACTTTTGTCACGTTTCATTTGAAACCGTTTTAACGAATAAATCTCGTCAAATCAAACCACTTTTTTGTTTCTTATTTTTGTACATTTAGTTACATTAAAGCGTATGGTGTTAATTTTCAATTTTCAATTTTCAATTTATTGTTTAAAGGTTTATTAACTTATCAATATTACTCCAACATTGAAATGCAGTGGCGGCTACTTTTCGTTGCCCCTTGGGATGATTCGTTAGATATGAACTTTTTCTAAACGTTCAGCAAGCCATAACTTTATAATTGCTTGTCTTGGAATTCCAATACGCTTGGCTTCTTTATCAAGAGATTGGATCATCCATATTGGGAAATCAACATTTACACGTTTTTGCTCTTGTTCAGGTCTGCGGGCTTTGGATAAATCTAAATGTGATGTTATATCAATGCCATCTTCAAATTTTTTTTCAAATTCCTTAGCTTTCATAAATCTCTACCTCTTCCTTTCTTGATCTTCTTATCGAAATAATTCTTATTTTATTATTTCGATAAGTAATTACTCCAGACCAATATTTTTCAGCTATTTTACCAACAACTAAATATCTAGGTTCATCATGTGTTTTGGCGGGAATTTCAACTAAGTAAGGATCATTCCATAGGTCTTGTCCTTTAACGAAATCAATTCCATGCTTTTTCCTATTTGCATTGCTTTTTATTTTATCAAATTCAAATTCCATATACCTATAATATACCATTTAGGTATATGGAAGCAACTTTTAAAAATCCAGGGTTGTGCTAAGCCTCCCGAAGCGCTAAATAAAATAAATACGAATACTTAAAAAACTAAAAAGAAACCGGCAAAATTTGAGGGCCGGCTTTAGCGGCTTGTTGGAAATGAGATACTCAAGAAACATTGGAGATCAGAAAAAACTATGCTTTTGTTTTTCAACCTATCAATACTTTATTTTTTAGATGTGATCCCAATTGTTTTTAATGTGTTTTTAACGCCGCCTTAAGGGGTTTTTGCGAGTGGTGGGTGATATGTGGTAGAAGCGTAGCGACTACAAAACACTCAGCACTTGCAAAAATCCCATTGAAGGCATTGTTATGTGAATGAATGTGACGTGTGCTGAAGGATAATTTATTATTTTTGTACATATGGTTAAGGGTGTATGTTATATCAAGTCATTATTGTTTGCTTTCTGTTCGCTTATAAATGCTTCTAGAGAATTTGCTACCCGTGATCCAAACCAACGCTTTGCAACAGAAATTTGGCTAGCATGCTTTTCCTGTATAATTATCCATTTCCCAATTACTTGCTCACCTTCGCGATTGGGGCCATACCAATGACCTACTAGATAATGTCCTTCTGGGTTTCTAAAGAATGCTCCGATACCTGATGATTCTGCGCCAGGTTTGTCAACTTTCCATGTTCCTACAAACAAATTAGAAGTCTTAAACCGACCATACCCAGACCAGCAATAGCCACCACTATTATTAATTGCTCGCCAAGAATGCAGGCTTCCTCGTGATTCAACTTCGAGTTTTTCGACTATCCATTCAGCTTCATCTGAAACCTTTGTTTCCCAGAAAGATAGCCATTCCCCTGTAATTCTGGCACTTTTTTTAGGTACATAGTCAAGCATAGGCTTGTAAATCCCATCCACGAGCGTTTTAATTAACCGTTCACGTGCCTTTGATTTATACTTTGAAAAATCAATTCTTTGAATTCTTTGTAATCTAACATGAAAATCATTTGGATCAATTGGTGTGCCGGCTACTATAGGAATAATTGTATTTTGCATGTTATTGATGGCCCAATTTAACTCATCTTTTACATTTTCAGACAGAGCAGAGTTTGGAGTCATCACTAGTATAAACCAGTCAGAAGCTTTAAGAGCTTCGACAATAGTTCGTTCCCAATATGAGGCATCGTCAATCTCAGTGTCCGAGTGCCATGGTTCACAACCTATGGCTTTAATTAATCCGAGTAATTCAGACTGAACAAAATCTAAATCTTTAATTGAGTAACTTATGAATACTTGTGACATGTATCGAAATTTCCGCCAGAAAAATATAAATCCATGAATTTCTGTTTATTTTGACACAAAAAGAGAGTTTGCAACAATACGTTGAATTATTGAAGCTTCGTTTGTGTGTCTCAAATTGCTGGTGCTTTGATTGGTTTATGACTTATCGTTTTATTGGTGATGTGTCGAAATTGAGAAATCCCGGTATTTAACCTCGAACATGAAAATTACTTTAACGCGGTTTTTTTCACATAACGACGCTATCAGGGGTGGCATGCTGCCACGTAAAAGATTTGCGTTTAAAGTTATCAAACACTTACAAAGTAAATAATTTAAAACCGGACGGCAATAGCCGTCACCTGCATTGGCCTTGTTAGAATTGTTTTTTTGATTTTCTTGTAATCTACTTTTTCAAATACCCATTTTCAGCAAGCCAATCTTTAAGTATACGTTCTATCTGCTTTGTAAATGATCTATCTTTATCAATTGCCGCTTTCTTAAGCAGTTGTAAGATATCTGGTGGTAGATATATTGTTGTTCTTTCTTTATTAGTTTTATTCATAATGAATTATTTTAGCACCATATTTTTATTTGACAACGATTCTTATTGGTGCTAATATACCTCATTATGAGGTGGTAAAAGTTTTATATAACTTTACGCGATAGTTCATAGTTCTAGTGTTTTTTTAATTTTTTCATGAATTGCAAAAAAGAAAGTGCTAAATAAATGTTTAAATTTAAAGAGCCTTTTGACAACCCAATAGACCAGCTTGTCTGGGCAAGAGCTTTGTTAGCTTTTTTAAGTGAAGTGAAGGGCCGGAATGGTGAAGGTTTAGAATTATCAATAGATGCAGAAATTGGTCAATCTGTAATTATAGAGACCGCTTGTGATATTATTAACGATGTCATATCTGATCTCTATGAAAAATCAGTGTAATTTTAAAATAAAATGTGAAAACTAAATAATTAAGAGGTGCCATTGGTGACCCATTTTTCGTAACTTCTTGTCTAATACGGGTTGTTTTCTTTTTTTTTACTGTATTTCGATATGATGTATGGTCTAAAATTGTTGAAATCTTTAAGCAACCTATGCATATGTTGAGAGCTTATACCTAATAATGATGCCCATTTTTTAAGAACAAATGTTTTTGTTCCATAATCTGATGATTGCCATTCAATAAAAGCTTCGGCTAGGAAAATAGGATTGTATTCAACAAGTTTTGTACCTTTTTTTATATTTAAATCCTTTTATTTATAACGTCATGTTGCTTTGCTGGTTATGCACCTCGCACCTTCGATGCATCATAAACATATTCAACTAAAAGTTCATTATTCTTATATAACTTAACAGCCGTAATAGGTTTACCAACGCCTTTGAATAGATTTTCTAATGGTTGGTCTATTTCGGTATCAGGTGCTAAATAATCAAATATATATTCGTTACCTTTATACACATACGCAACTTTAATAGCCCCTTCTTTTTCATAATAAGGACTGTTGATAATAGTACCGTGCATTTGGAATGTTCCGGTTGTCCAACCTTCATCAAAATCATCCTCTACCCACTGTGGTGAATCTTTTCCACAATGTTTGTAAATAGTTTGGATAGCTTCACGGATAACCTTTATTGTAGTTTCGGCAACAGAGGCTTCAGGAAATACATTTGAATTTGATGGAAACCTATGAACAACATCTTTTCTAAGATTTTGCACCTTTATTACTTTTTGCCAAATACCTTGACTCCAATCTAATGGTGGAAGCCCTTTTGATGCAATTGTATCATTGATATTTCTCTGAAAACTATAAGAAATTGCATTATTTTCTAAGGCATCCTGACATGCAATCTCAAGAGCTATCCAAGCAGTTAAAATTGTCCAGCGTACATATGTTCCTCTATCCCATTTATTACCCGTTTGATTGGATAATTGGCGGGCATGAATTGCATCAGTCCAAATATGATAGTGATTTGATTCAACTAATTTCGTAATCATTTAAATATCAGTGCCTAACGAAAAAAAAATAACGGGCGGCGTTTTTTACCGTCCGGTTAATTTGCTGGTTAGAAAAGCTACTTACCAAATTGTCAATATTTAATTATTAATATACAATTTTAAGACTGTACTCTTTATTAATTAAACTCTAGTAATTCTTTCTAAATAATCAATTGTTCTTATACAAAGTAAGCTTGAATATTTAGGCTCATTAATATTTTTAATCAATGATACAGACTTTTTAATGTTTTCCTGCATTTTTATATCTTCAACTATAAAACAGCATTTTGAGCTTAATTTTAAATCGAAACATGTTTTTGCATCTTCATAATCATTATGATCAATGCTTCCGTTACTACTTAAATACGTTAGCGATTGATGTAAAATGTATGAATAATAGAAGTAAGTTTCTTTGATAAGAAGTGTTCTTAACCCTTTTTCATCTGCACCCTGATTAACTAATTTTATAACTTCACCATCAATCAATTGTAAAATCAAATGATAACGATCTATTTCTGTTTCAAAAGCTAAGTTATGATTCTTTATTGCATCTATAATCTGACTAACAAATTCCACATACTTTAATTCTGCTTTTTTTAGTAAATTTCTTGCTCGCTCTGAGATATCATTTACTAAATGATAACTACCTTTTGAATCTAAGACATACCCATCGTAAAATTCTTTTAAGCTAGAAGATTCTTGGATTCCAACAAGTGCACTAAGAATAATCTCTTTGTCTGTTATTTGTTCCTGAAGTTCTTTATCATTTATGAGTACTTGTTTTTTTAATGTACCATATGCATCATCCAATACTTTTATATATTGAAACTTCATTAAGTTTGACTTAATGTATCTAAATTTATCCTCTTCGTCGATGTGAGTAATAATTTCCCAAAAACAATAAGATGAAGCGTATAAATGTAAATTAATAGAACAAAGCTTTTTTAGGATTTCATATGAAATTGACCGAAAAGCTGATGTATCGAATAAATATGTTCTGTATAACAATTATAAACTCCACTGTTCAAAGATTGGCTAACAAGTGGTTTACCGGTTCCTTATAACACCGAAAATCACTTATCCGATTTTAAATTTGTTGATTTTTTAACCTAAAACATACAAAATCATTAAGGATAACAACCTTTGTAAGCTTGTTATCCTTAATGATGGAATTGTAAACTTTTTCTCCATTTTACTCATGAGATTTCTGTTTTGAACATTCCTAATGAAATTAATGATAAATTCAATTTGATCCTTGTTAATCAAGGGCTGCCTACCAAAGAACATAATAATTTCAGGAAATGGCTGCGATTTTATCTTGACTTTTGCAAAAAATATGGCTTTCCTAAATCAACAATAATATGTCTGTTCCAAGTATTTCCGGTTTTCTACCCTATGGGGAAAGCTTTTATCCCCATTTAGTTCAACAAGGGGATGGACAGGGGCTGTTCTTCTCCGGCAAAATTTATCAAAATGGTAATTTAATATGGTTTTGGCTTAATAACATGTAAATCTCTTATAGATAACAATTCTATATAGGATGTCATCTATAAACTGTAGTTCGTCAATGCGTTTAGTTCTTAAAGCTTTTTTACAGGCTCTATCAATGAATGGCTTTCTTTCTAAGCCCTAAAACTGTTGGTTTGGGATTTTACCATTTAAACTTTTGTATATCAATAATGGATTTGGTTTGTTTCTGTAAAGGAAATATAGATTCTTTTAGGGAAACCATATAAAATTGTGTTCGTATTCATTCTGATTCAATGCGGGTTTTGGCGTAAAATGATTAGTTTAAAGATGTTGGATGTTATCGGCAACAATAAATGTAAAGTCATTTACTATGTTTTCTTGAGATGTTTCTGCTTCTCAGGGCTGAAAATATTTTTGTTTAATAAGATGTTAATAAGGGCGACTAAAGTCAATCCCTACCCGCGTGGGTGGTTGTCGCCTTTAAATGAATGTTAATGAGGGCGGCTAAAGCCGGCCCCTGACATTAGGGCTTAGAAACAAAAAATCCAGGTTATTTCTATCCAAACCCTAAATCTACAGGCAAAAAAGCCAAAGTTATTTCTTTCCATGTCCTTAAAGTATGAAAGCCAATGAAATTTATTTCCCGGCGCGGCTTTAAATGAACCTCAAGATTAGACTTGATTGTTTAATTTATTATTGATACTATCAAATCATGATGTAAATCTACTATTTATATCGAAATAAATACATAAAAAATAGAAAAAATGAATTAAATTATAAGGGGCTACATTCATTGTTCGCCTCAATCAAATTGGCCGTGTTTAGAGCTCGGAAAGAAATAACTTACATTAAAAGACAAAAACAAATTGATTTTTCAATCTCTAAGTGAAAACAGGAAACATTATGAGATATACAGCTGTAATCATAAAAGAGGGTAATTGGTATGCAGGATTTATAAAAGAACTGCCGGGCGTTAACTCACAAGGTAAAACAATTGATGAGCTTGTAGATAATTTGAAAGAGGCCGCGCAATTGATTATAGAGTCCAATTTAAAACATAAATTTGATGAGATTGGAATGAAAACATATGAGGAGAGAGTCCTTGTCATATAATGAAAAGACGTGATTTGTTAAGCAATGGATGCATTATTGAAAGAGATGGCAAAAAACATACCGTAGTATATTGTCCTGCAACAAATTTAGCGACAACTGTGCCTAGACATAATGAAATAAATAGTTTTACTGGAAAAAATGTTTGTAGAGATTTAGGGATTGAAATCATTAAGATAAGATAAGATAATTTAATCAATATCTTAATTGAACGATTATTTCCGTGCCCTTGGCCGTTCAATTCCATTCATTACCGCATTGTTTTATAATTGCTCGGAATATATTGTTTAGCTCGCCGCAACCTTTGCGTTCAATTTTATCCGGTCTCTTTTCCTTCAGCCGGGCCAATTCCGATTCAATAAAATTGCTGATTAAAGGTATTCGGCGCCCGTAGTCCAGTTCTTCGGCCCTTTTCTTTCTATCAAGCAGTGTTGTGATCTCGCGTGTCAACTCGGCATTGTCAACCGTTTTTGTCAGCAACTTCCCAAACTCCATTGGGACGGGCTCATCAAACCGTTCAATCCATCGGCAAGCCAAAATTGGACGCAATACATAAAAATACTTTTTCGTCCATACCCGCTCATACTGAAGATAATCACGGAAGTTCCCCTGCGCCATATGTAAATAGTGGTAAATACAATTTGTGGGCGAGTAATACTTTGGGATGACGTTTCTAAACAACATTGTGGGATGCTCAATCTCCTTGTACACAATTGGAGACCGCAACCACTCAAGCAACGGCGGGTTTGACTTTAAAAGAAGTTTAAGCGCCTTTCGTATATCCCAGCCATTGATGTCGAGTGAATCATTAATAGGTTTTTCAATAACGTCACGTCTGTCATCCACGCTAAGATACCAATCCGGATCATGGCAGTA
The DNA here is from genome assembly GCA_021777105.1 of Candidatus Anammoxibacter sp. Classification (GTDB taxonomy): domain Bacteria; phylum Planctomycetota; class Brocadiia; order Brocadiales; family Anammoxibacteraceae; genus Anammoxibacter_B. The sequence continues at coordinate 38,478 of JAIQZQ010000056.1, read as the reverse complement.
CAAGAACCTTACATCGTAATCGCTATCAATTGATTCAAACCCCCACGCTCTACTTCCAGATTCACAAGCGTAGAAAATCGTTACATCGAACTCTGTCTCGATATCTTTAAGGGCTTTGCAAATTGTAATTTTCTTATCATTCATATCTCTATTTTTTAAGATCATGGACGCTTCCTGCCGTCAAAAGTTTTGAACATTTCGGCAATATGACGATGAGCGGTTTTTTCAACCCTTACTCCGCATGATCCGCCGGAAGTTGCGATTGTTTCTCTCTGCGCCCTAAGCGAATATTTGCGTCTACCTTGCTCAAGTTTGCATCATAACTCATATTATTTAAAGTAGTTGCGCAATTTGTCAAATCCATTTATTTTCGAAAGCCAGGTTGTAATAATATGGCTGTTCCATGTTTTCCTAATGTTTATCTGTACACACCCCTCGTTTCCCTCTTTTTAGAGGGGAGGCGGGACGTTATTGGTTGCTCAGGTGTTTAAAATGGTATGCGTATTATTGAATAAATCAAAATTAGTCATTGAAATTAAATGGTGATAATTCAACCTCCTAAGTTAAATTATCATGATAATTTAACTTAGGAACGCAGAAGAAATAAAACGCCCCACCTCGCATCCATCTTCAGGTAATCTTTGCCTGATCTTCAATCGTCGAATCCTCAACGCAGCTCAGGCTGCGGCCCTGATTCAGCTCAATTCGGTTCAACTCAATCAGATCAATCAAATCTTGCCTAAATCTGAACGCGGTTTGGGACATTTTATTTCTTCAGCGTCCCTTAAGAGGTCGAATTGTTTAAACGAATTATAGATTTAAAGCCTGTTATAAAAAGGAAAAGCATTTTTCTTTTTATAACAGGCAAACAGGGAAGTCTTTCTATTTAAAAAAGACGTTTAAGAACACTATCTATTATGATTTATTAAAGACGGATGTTTTTTTTCGCCTCTCATCAAAGCCGAGCATTTTTAGGGAAGAAGTTATAGCTTCGCCCGGCAATAAACTGGTTATAGTTGATGAGATTCAGAAAATGCCCGTCTTGTTGGATGAAATTCATTATTTAATTGAAGAGTATGGCCGCCGTTTCATAATAACGTGGAGCTCCGCCCGGAAATTAAAATATGGCGCGGCGAATTTGTTAGGGGGGCGGGCTTTAACGCGGCATCTGTTTCCTCTTGTTAGTTGCGAAATTCCCGGTTTTGATTTAGAGCGCATCCTTAATTACGGCTCTATTCCTTCAATTTACTCATCGCCTGAACCCTATGAAGATCTTGAATCGTATGTGGGAACTTATTTAAAGGAGGAGATTCAGGCCGAGGGTTTAGTAAGAAAGTTGGAACATTTTTCGCGATTTCTGAATCTCGCTGCATTGTGCGACACGGAAATGCTTAATTTTTCGAATATTGCCGGCGATTTAGGGTTGCCTTCTAAAACAGTAAAAGAGTATTTCAGGATACTTGAAGACACTTTAGTTGGAAGCCTTTTGGAAGCGTATACAAAGAGCGCTAAAAGAAAAGCGATTTCAACCGCCAAGTTTTATCTCTTTGATATTGGGGTCTCTAATATTTTGGCGGGCAGGCAACAAATTACTCCGAAAACGGAACTGTTCGGCAAGGCGTTTGAACACTTTCTGTTCCTGGAAATAAAAGCTTTCCTTCACTATAGCCGCGATCGCCGAAAGCTTACTTTCTGGAGATCGAAATCCGGTTATGAAGTCGATTTCCTTATCGGGGATGATGTCGCTATTGAGGCAAAGGGGACCGAGTCTGTATCCGCAAAACACACTAAAGGGATTCGCGCGTTGTCTGAGGACATAAAGCTTAAAAGGAAGATTATAGTCTCTTTAGATCCTAATAAAAGGGATTTTGATGATATTTGTGTTTATCCTTATAAAGAATTTCTAAAGGATTTGTGGGCGCATAAATTGTAAATTATTAATATTCCGATTAGATGGGTAGTTTTAGCTCCTCCCTCGCGTGTGGCAAATGATAACATATGTGGGTAGGGGACGGCTTTAGCCTCCCTGTCACAAACGTTTGAGTTGACAACTCTTGCGCCGTTCAATTATGCGCCCTTAAGCGTATTAGTCATTAAATGAATGTTAATAAGGGCGACTAAAGTCAGCCCCTACCCGATTTGCTTTTGACGCTATTCGTCTTGCGCCATGCGCATCACACATAATTCGGCAGTGTAATTTGAATCCATTCATCAGCGAAATATCCGAAATGGGATCGTATAATTTTTGCTTTCAAGTCACAAATCGACAGGCTTCCTTCTATCTGTTTAGTCTTCCCATCAAGACTGGCCGGAATCTTGTCATAATAGCCCGGGAATTGGCCGTCCGGGTTCAGTAAATCAATGGCGGATTGCGCTTTGTCAAAATCAAATTCGCCGTAATCGGTTAAGAGTCTTTTGTTTAGAATGTCGTAACGCCATTGCGCTTCGTCATAAACGGTTTTTACGTTCATAGTGCATGGAGGATGTTTCAAAAACAGCGCAATTCTTCGATTCATCATGGTAAGGCGCATCTGTGGAACCAGAAAATGATTTGTGGCAAGAAGGAAGTCATTTCTGTTTTCGCGTTGCGGGGCAAAATAGAAAACCCGCGGGCAATTTGTGTCTTTATAACTTTTGTTTATACACCCTGTTTCGCTCATAAACACGTCCTCTTCATAAACCTTGCCGTGAGTTTTAAACAGAAGCTTATTAAATTTAAGGTAATCGCCGGGAAATTCATAATCGTTCCACCGGGCCGCAAGCCCGCCAGAGCCGTTGACGGGTTGAACAGGGCCGACATTGTCAATAAAATGTTGATCCGGCAGAAACTTTTTTAAATATTTACTGGGATAGCTTAAAAAGTCTATTGTTTTCTGTTTCATGCCGGCTTCGACAACAACCGCGCGGTCGTTTTCGCCGTCGGAAATACAATAGATATATGAAACGCCTCTTTGCGCTTCAGCTAAAAGCCCGGTCGCATGTTCGGCGCTCTTGCTATACTGGCCGCAATGTCTAATTAACAAGGTTGAGTTAAGGCCCGGCCGTTCGCTATTGCATATCGCCGCCGGCGCAACATTTACCCCCGCGGCTATGCCGTTGTTATTCATGGCCGTGGCCGACCCAATAAAACCAGGGGCCATAACTGAAATAAAAGGAATGGGAGATAGATTGTTTTTACCGGGGCCGCCTTCCGGATAATAGATTGTCATACACGCGGCGTCCTGAAAAACTCCGGCATTTATAAACATAAAGTCTCGGCCAAAATAGTGATCTTTTTTGGTTTTGGTCGCATTTCCAAACAAAGAGAAACCGTTGCAATAAATGGGGTTTTGTAGATGTCCGGGTTTAAAGCTTTTAATTAATGATCTTAAGTGAGTAAACAGTCCGGGTTTGCTGAACCCCGTATAAAAATACGCCAAAAGCATATCAAACCCTGTGTTAAGAAGCCAAAGTTTATCAAAGTCTACCTTAATACGCGGGTTGACGCTTTTGCAGCCGGCCACAAGTCCGTTCATTTCATCCGCATATTCTCGGGGTATGTCGTCCGGATATTTTTCGCGAATTTCAGAGGCTTTTCTTTTTAAATAACTAATAATCGCTTTCCACAACCAGTTTACATACGGTTTTTCAAGTTCGGGATGTATAAAAGCCGGGATCATATTATACATGTAATCATTCGCCATTCGTTCAACATAGGCGGGCGCCATGAGCCCCATCAGATATCCAATGGCATATGGATCGCCTTCAACATAATAGCCCCTCTTTTTTTCAAGTGTCTGGTAATTATAAGCCGAACGGTGCTCTGCGATTAGACCGCGATTGCCATTATAATCTACCTCTTTGGTTACATCATAACCATCTTTATTAAAAGCGTCTATTAACTCGTTAGTGGAACGTTTAGCCATAATTTTTTATACTCCTTGTAATTATCGCAAATACGTGTAGTATTATCACCAGATGAGGGTAGGGGATGGCTTTAGCCTCCCTGTCAATTACGCTACAAACGACAACTCGCATGTTTATTCAATTACGCTACTTTCAAACGCAATTGTATTTAAATGAACCTTTAAAAGGGCGACTAAAGTCAGCCCCTACCCTCTCGGGAAGCAGATAACAACACAACATATGAGGGTAGGGGACGGCTTTAGCCTCCCTGTCATAAGCGTTGTCAATTACGTCCTACTCACAACTCGCGCGCGTGTTCTAACGTTCCCTAAACTTTAATAATAAACCGCTCCAAATTCTTCATTATATCCACCGGCGCTTGAGAATGTATACTCTTCAGCATATTTTACCAATCCTTTTTTTACAGGATTGCAATGTATATAATTGAATTTTTCTTTAAATTTTTTTTCAGAAACAATAGCAAAATCAAAATATCCCTTTTGCCAGATGCTTCCTTTACGAATAGCAAAAGACGATTTTCCTTTTATCTTTTGCATAATCTTCGGCAGGTTTTCTTCGCCTGGTTTTACAAGCATATGTAAGTGATCCGGCATAATTACATATGCGTATAGAGCTAATTCTTTAACCACTTCTAAATTCAGGATAGTATTTTGTATGATTAATAAATCATTATACGAAAACTTAGAATGTTTTTTTATTACTCTTGTAGTAACAAAATAGATTGCGCCTTCAATATCATAGTGTGGAGGTTGCGCCATTTTTGGTCTCTATATTGTGTAATGAATGTTAAAAATGGCGACTAAAGTCAGCCCTTACCCGTGTGTGTGGTGTCGTCTTCAGCGTATTAACGTATGAGGGTAGGGGACGGCTTTAGCCTCCCTGTCAATTACGCTACAAACGACAACTCACATGCGCGTTCAATAATGTCACCCTTAATTGTAATAGTCTTTAAATGAATCTTTAAAATGGCGACTAAAGTCAGCCCCTACCCTCGCGTGAGAAATATATCACTCCAGATGAGGGTAGGGGATGGCTTTAGCCTCCCTGTCACAAACGTTGCGGTAGACAACTCTTGCGGCGTTCAATTATACAATCCTCAAACGTAAAAATTTTTAAAATGAACATTAATAAGGGAGACTAAAGTCTGCCCTACACTCCCTCTTGCTGTGTATCCCCCCCCGCGTTTTTTCTCTATCAACTCTGATTAATTTAAAAATAATATGATGCGCAACATGCCTGCGCGCCCGATCCCGCGGCCATTATTAAACCAATATCGCCCACTTGCGCAAGTCCTTTGTCAAAAACATGTTTCATTGCGTACGGCACGGATGATGTAAACAGGTCGCATCCGGGTTCCGTCACGTCGATAAATTTATCAGACTGCGGTTTTAGGCGTTTGGCAAGGTTGCTGATAAATTGCGATGAGATTTGAGGCGGAATAATTACTTTTATATTGCTCAAGTCCAGTTCTTCATTTTCCAGCAACTCATTTACTGCCTCAATTAAACAATCAATTTGCAGTTTTTCAAGTTCCGCTGATTTGTCTATATCCAAATGAAACGGTGGCTTATTAATCATGCCTTTTATTTGCAAATCTTCAATATGGCCTGTTTTTGATTTAAAAATAAAGCGGTTAAAACCTTTCTCCAGGTTTGCCGATTGGCCAAGGATAATAGCGGATGCCGTCTCTTTGATATCTAAAGACTCTTTTTCCGAGTTGCCGGCGTTATTGTCAATCTCGCCGGCAACAACCATGGCTGTTTTTGCGCTGCCGGCTGTTATGGATTGAGCGGTAAAATAACATGCGTATAAAAACCCGATAGCCCCGTTAAAAATATCAAACACAAGAACATTATTTTCTGTTAAGGCGTCTTTAGCTCTCCCAATTTTTAAATCTCCGGCTACCATGGCGGCCATTGCGGGTTCGCAAAGAAAATTATCCCTGTAAACGCCAGTGTAGATCAACAACTCGATATCAGGTCGTTTATATTCAGATCCTGCAAAACATGATTTTCCCGCAATTTTAGCAAGTTCAACTGCGCTCATCCTTGCTTCTGCATTATTATTGGCAATGCCGACACTTTCAACTGCGACTCTGTGTAATGGCTTAGCTTTATGAGTAGCGCCTGCAAGACTTTCAAAGACCGGAGGCGGCGCTGTTCCCTGCTTTTTTGCGGATCGAATTCTGTCCGGCAGGTCATCCATAACATAAAGCGAAGTTCCGGTGGTTATGCCGGAACCGCTAATGCCAAAAATTATTTTATCGCCGTTATTAATCCTATTGTTGTGGATATTATCCCAGAGCGCGACAAAATGTGTAGTAGTCGCTGTGTTGCCGCGATGGGTTATATTATTAATGGTATTCTCTTTATTGCTGAAATTTGCGCCGAAACATTTATTAATTTTATCTATTGCGTTCGTCAATGTTGTTTTTGACGTCTGGTGCAGTATTAAATGGTCAAAATCATTGATATCCATACGGTTCTTATCAATCATCTCTTTTGAATGTTTGACTCCTTCATCAGTTGAAACGTTGGATAGGCCTATAAGATCGGTATACATAATAATGCCGCCATGATCTTTTTCTGTTGCCTCGGCAATGCATAACCTGCTGTATTCCGGTCTAGTGTAGAGTTCAAGGTCATGGAAACCCGCATTGCGGGAAGACGAGGCTTCAACAATTACGGCCGCCCCTGCGTCACCTAATGTCAGGCACGCCAGCCTGGAGTCCATATACTCTTCAATCTCTTTTTGAGATGTTTTTAGCGTGCCGGTAATGTGCTCGCCGCTAACAACCATTGCCCGTTTAACATGTCCTGTCTTAATAAATTGTTGCGCTACCCATAAACCTGTAAACATGCTCGTGCAAGCGTTGGAGATATCAAATGTAAACGCGTTGTTCATCTTAAACCGTTCCGCAAGCATTACCGAAAACGCGGGCTCAAACGTTAGAGTGTTTAATGCAATAAATCTGGTAATGTTGCAACTAATAAGTAAATCAATATCGGCCGACTTGTATTTTGAATTTTGAAAACAGGACTCTATTGCTTTTTCCGCTAAATCAATGGCAAACTCGTCCTCGGCGGCCATTCTTACAGATTCAATGCCTGAAAGGCGGCGCAAAGGAAACTTTATTTTAGTATTGCACCCGGCCAGAACTTCCTTAAACGTAACCGTTTTTTCCGGCAGGTAGACTCCCAGGCTTTCAATAACCATTTGGGAAGGTACATCCTCTTCAACAAATTTGGCCAGTTCCGAGATAGTTTGATATTGAAAAACCTGTTCAGGGTCAAAGTTAAAACCCCTTTCAGCCGCGATTGCGATCATTTGCATTGCCTGATGCGACGCGCCGCCCAGTTCAAAGAAGTTGTCGTCAACGCTAATGTTTTCAATTTTTAAAACATCCTCCCATATCTCAAGCAGTTTTTGTTCCACGGGTGTGGATGCGGCTTTATAACCGGTGTCATCTTTTACAAAGATGTTTTTGGTTTTTGCAAGCTTCGCCCTGTCCAGTTTTCCGTTTAAAGTTAAAGGGAAACTGTCCATTTTTATATATTTCGTGGGAATCATATAATCCGGCAGACTTTTGCGTAAATATGAGCGTAGTTCATCATTGTCAATATCTTTGCCTGAATGAAAGATAATGAATGCTATTATTTGAGGATTATCATTTTGGTCTTTTAAAACAATTGCCGCGCTATCAACTATCAATGAGTGGTCTCTTAAAAGTTGCTCAATCTCTTCCAACTCTATGCGATATCCACGCACTTTTACCTGCAAATCAATTCGCCCCAGATACTCAAGAATACCGTTTTCAAGATACCTGGCCATATCGCCGGTTTTAAACATCATGCCGCCGAATTCGCGTGAATACGGATTTGGGACAAACTTCTCATCGGTTAAAGCCGGCTGTTTGTAATATTCTCGCGCAAGACCTTCGCCGCCTATATACAACTCGCCGGCAACGCCGTCCGGGACGGGGTTACGGTTATTGTCTAAAACATATAATATGGTGTTGGCCAAAGGACGCCCAATCGCAACTTTTCCATTGTTCATATTTTTAACATGCTCTATTGACGACCAGATAGTTGTCTCCGTTGGCCCGTATAGATTCCACAGGGCCTTTCCGGAATTAATCAAATTTTGAGCCAGGTCGGGCGGCAACTCTTCGCCTCCGCTTAATATTGTTAAATTTTTATCGTCGAGCCGGCCTGAATCTATTATCATCTTCCAGGTAGAAGGTGTCGCCTGCATGATTGAAGCTCCGGACGATTTCATCTTCCGCGTTAAAGCCCCTGGTTCCATTGCCGTGTTTCTGTCGGCAATAATAACTGTCGCGCCGCTAAAAAGAGGCATAAACAGTTCAAGGACGGCAATATCAAACGATATGCTTGTTACCGCAAGCATTGTGTCATCCTGATTCACTCCAACGCTGTTTTTAATTGATATTAAACAATTTGAAACGCCTTTATGCTCAATTGATATGCCTTTGGGTTTGCCGGTGGAGCCTGAGGTGAAAATAACATAACATAATTGAGAAGCGCTTATTTCAAGGTCTGGATTATCATCTTTTTCACGCTCAATCTCATCATGCGCCTGATCCAACAAGATCAGTTTTGATTCAACATTGCTGAAAACAGATTGCAAACTCTCCTGAGTCAGAATGACGGAGGCTTCGGCCTGGTTGATCATATACTCAAGCCTATCCTTTGGGTACGTAGGGTCAAGCGGTAGATATGCGCCGCCGGCTTTTAAAACGGCGATTAAAGCTACCAATAAGGACTCCGACCTTTCAAGGCAGACAGGGACAAGGGTTTCAAATCCAACTCTCTGTTTTTGCAGAAACCCGGCAAGTTTGTTTGCTTTCCTGTTTAATTCATCATAACTTAACCGGCAATCATTAAAAACAACGGCGGTTTTATCCGGATAAATTTCAACCTGTTCTTCAAACAAAACATGGATAGGCTTCGTGTCTTCATAGATGGTTTTACCTTGACCTCGTTCAAACAATATCCCGCGCATTTCATTTCCGGCAAGTATGTTTATAGCGGATAACTTCTGACTGGGTAGCGCCGCTATACTTTCAAGCAAACAAACCATATGGCCGGTCATTTTCCCAATAAATTGTTCAGTAAAAATATCTGTGTTATATCTAAAAATGCCGAAACAATTTTCAGGGCCGTCAACAATGCTTAAATCCAGATCAAAAAGCGCGCCTTTTTGCTCTAAATCCAATGATTCAATATTGAATGACAATTTGTTGTCATTGTTAGACTGATTAGCCTGGTTATTGGGAATGTTGAAATCCTGTTTTGACAGGCGGACTCTTTCCCATGTAAAAGACACCTGGAAAATAGGCGCAATGCTTGAATCTCTTTTAAGCTTTAATCTTTTAACTAAAAGCGGGAAAGGGAAATGTTGATGTTTAAACGCATTAACAGTTTTTTGACGCGCATTTCTCAGAATGTCTATAAAACCGGGATTGCCTGAAAGGTCTATACGCAACGGGACTATATTGGTAAAATATCCCACGGTTTCATGATATTCCGGCCTGTTTCTGCCGACAACCGGCGTCCCCACAATAACATCCACGAGGCCTGTATATTTGTGGAGAAGCACGGCGTAAGCTGTAAAGATCAGCGCAAACAGTGTAACGTCTTCATTTTGCGCTAAAGTTTTTAGCCTGTTATATAGCGCGTTATTAATTGGAAATCTGGTTGATGAGCCGGCAAACGTCTGAACCTGAGGCCTCTTTTTCTCGGACGGCAACCTTAAAACCGGCAGGTTGTTGTTAAGCTCGTTTTTCCAATAAGCCCAGCTATCTTCAAATTCTCCATTTTCTATCATCGCCCTTTGATCATTAACAAAGTCTGTGTAGTGGAGGCTCAAATCAGGCAAAACTATTTTTTCATTTTGCAAAATTGCTTTAAAAGCTAAACTAAACTCGCGTAAAATGATTTCCAGAGACCAGAAATCAAGGGCAATATGATGAAAAAGAAACAGCAGGATATATTGGTTGGTTGATTTTTTTATAAGCGCGCATTTAAAAACCTCCCCTTTTTCAAGATTAAAAGGTTGGCGCGCTAAACGGTCAATGTATTGGTTCTGTTCTTCCGCGCTCCATGAATAAGCGCCTACAACGTTAATATTAATCTTTTTGTTTGTAAAAATTCTCTGTTTTGAGCGCCCGCCGTCTAAATTGACAAACATCGCCCGCAAACTTGGGCGCCGGTCAACCACAAAATTCAGAGCTTTCTCTATCAAGGAAGTTTGTGATTGACCGTTAATATGCATGGCGCATTTAATATTATAAGCGTCATTGTTTGGTTTTAGCCTGTAATGAAACAATACGCCTTCCTGGCCTTGGGAGATATCGCTCTCTATATATATTGGATTGTTCGTGTTGCGCAACAATTGCATTATCTCGCCGGCGTTCCGGCGCAACATTTCGCGTTGACGCTGGGAAAGAAGATATTCAGGAGCTTTTACCAGCAGTTCATCGCGTTCGATCCATAAATGGACCCCATTGCTTAATAAACCGGTAATTTCCCGCCTTAAGTCCATGGGCTCAAGCCCTTGTATACGCAAAATCTCGTAGTTTGAAATCTTGCTTTGGGTATAGCCGGCTGAAACATCGCCGTTTTTTAAACCATTTATGAATTTGGCCAATTCACAAATATTTGAGCATTCCCATGCCGCGCTTGCCGGGATAGAGATGTTTAGCCATTGTTGCGCGTCGTTTTGCAACTCCAGCGCGGCGATTGAATCCATGCCGTAATATATAAATGAGTTTTCCGGTTTAATTGCGTCTAAATTACAACCTGTCTTCTTCTGAATCCAGCCGGCCAACCACTCTTCTATTATTTGAAGGTTATTATCAGGGTTGGCTGTTAATTGATTGGAATTTAAAGATTTATTTGTAGAGAGGCTCGTTTTTGAGGAGCTATCCAGATCCTTTTTAAAAGCCTTTTCATATGAACGCGTTGCCGACCATGCATGGAGGATCTTAAATTCATCCTTAAGAAATTTAGTAGAGGTCAAATGCCTTTGTATTTTGCCGCTTGAAGTTTTTGGCAGGCTACCCGGCTTTAAAATAAGGATTTCATTGGCCGCTAATTCTTGTTCCGATATTGCGTCTAAAACTTGCGAAATCAATACTTCCGGATTGATGTTTTTTATTTGCGTCCTCTCCAGTTCCATTGCTATTATCAATTTTTCCGTCAATCCATCATCCACGGCAAAGGCTACTATGCTGTCTGGATTTAAATCCGGATTGTTTCGCGATATCGTATCTTCTATATCCCGCGGAAAGTAATTCATCCCCCTGATAATAATCATATCCTTAAGCCGACCGGTCACAAACAGCTCGCCGTTCAGGATAAAACCATAGTCGCCTGTGCGTAAAAAAGATTTTGGCTCATCATTCGCTTGATGCGCCTGGAAGATTTCTTTGGTGTAATCTTTGCGGTTCCAGTAGCCCGCCGCTAGGCTGCCACCTGATACCCATATTTCGCCAATGCTGTTTTTCAGGCATAAGCGGTTGTTTTCCGGATCTATTATTGCAATTTTATGGCTACCTAATGCTATACCGGAACTTATCAACGTTAAAGCATTGGGGCCGGCCTCAACAGGTTTAACCTTATGGCCGTTAAGCGCAAAATCCTTGTCTATTGATATGCTTTTGAATGGATCTGTTTTTAAACCGACTGTAACTGCAAGGGTCGCTTCGGCAAGCCCGTAACAAGGCATGAACGCTGTTGCGCTAAACCCGTGTCCGGCAAATTCATTACAAAACCGTTGCATTGTTTGGCTGCGCAACGGTTCCGCGCCTATAAACGCTACATCCCAGCTTTTAAGGTTAAGGGACTCCCTCTGCTCAGACGATATTTTGCGCATGCATAATTCATACGCAAAATTGGGCCCGCCACTGGTTGTCGCTTTGTATTTTGTGATAGCCTGTAGCCATCTGACGGGTTTCTGTAAAAAACATTCCGGCGGCATTACAATCACAGGGAAACCTGAGTATAAAGGCTGTAGTAAACCGCCAATAAGGCCCATATCATGGTAGTGGGGGAGCCATATCACGCCGACCGAACTATGTGAATGTTGAAAACTATCGCAAATTAATTGTGAATTGTACAGCAGGTTTGAGTGGGTGACCATAACCCCTTTAGGTTCCGAGGTTGTGCCGGATGTGTATTGAAGGAATGCTATAGTGTCGGATTTGGCTTTAAACTCTTTCAAATCCGAGGCTAATTCCGCCTCAACAAGGTCTGTTGACAATATATTTCCTTCATTCATAAACAAAGGGAAATTGCGCATATCATCTTCCAGTCTACTCTTTTCGGAGCCTGTTGTTAGCAATAGCGCGGCATTGGAATCTTTAATAATGGCGCTAATCTTAGGTATGTTGCGTTTGCCTCGAAAAGGCTGAAGAGGGACAGCGATAACGCCTGCCAGCAGGCAACCCAGGAAGGCGGGTAAAAACTCAATCCCTGAGTGATAAACAAGCAAAGCTCTGTCGCCTATCGAGCATCTCGCTTGCAAAACAGCCGCTATTTCCTTAGCTTTAAGCGTCAACTCTTTATAAGTATAGCTCTCTTGCGCTGTTTCACCATCAGGCAAATATGTGATGAATGTTTGCTCTGGTTGATTACAGCTTCTTTTTTCCAGTATTTCCAGCCAACTTGACTTTGAAGTAACAATTTTTGTTTTGTTTACCATTCAGAGTTGTATTTTAATTGACACTTATGGTTGTGTATTTAAATAATGTTTTCCAGGTTTTTTATTTTATTTCGTTCATGTTGCTTTATAATTTCTGCTCTGCTTTCCGTGATGACAAAACGTGACGCAACCCAATCGAATAGTTTTTCGAAACCGTAAAAAACAAACCCTACCATTAATTCATAAGTTACATTAGTCCCGTTGTCAACAGGGGCAAACGTCAACCGCATATAAACAGGATAAATACGCTTTAATTTAAGGGAAATGCATCTATCCTTGTCCAGTTTTATAGCTTGCCAAACAAGGCGGGTCTTCTTTCCGTTTAGCATTAATTCATACCATATAGTCTCGCCGACTTTCAGCTCAGACGATCTGTTGCTTGTGTTTAGATGGGAATTCGGCAGCCATAGACGGAATTTATCGGGGGTAATATTTAATAGCCAATCGTAGATTTCGGAGCAGCTCTTTTGATTTACAACAACTTGAGCGTTGATTTTTATCATGTTTTTAACTTTCCGAGCCCTTAGAATCGCTTCTACATATGATGAACAAAATGCAACTGAATAAAAATGGTTACATAGAAACAGGGAAAAGCCGGCTTTATTGTGAGTGGGCCGCAAAATCTCAATGGTTAAAATCCTTTAGTCAAAAATTACGAGAAATTATAAGACAGTTATTCTTAAATAGCAATATTTTAATATTTGGCTAAAAACTAACGGTAATAAAACTAAAATTCTCAAATTAAATAATCATAGTGCGTGCTTTAAATTATACGATAGTTTTTGTATGAAAGTTTTTATGTTGTAAATCAAATTGGTTTATCGTATTATTTTTTTGTTCTTAATCCGTGTATTTATTAAAAAATAAAATGTTCATTATTTTTTTTAAATAAAATCGTATTGACGCGTGTGTCATCTTTGCCGGCCGGGCTTTTACAGGGACGCTGCCCGCTACTTAAAGAAGGGGCGTTCCAGCCGTTGCCCTCTGTTTTAACGGCAGAATAGTTGCCGGTTTAAACAAATTTTAAACAAGTTTTTCAGTAACTTATAATAGGTCGATTGCGTAATGCATAAAATAAACTGTTTGCTCGTTTACCCATGTTTTACATCGGAATCTTTCTGTAATTACAAGAAAACCTGTGAATTGGCGGGAGTCAAATATCCTGAAACACCGTTAGGTTTAGCTACCGTGGCGGCTTTGTTGCCTGATATCTGGGACATGAAACTTGTTGACTGCAATGTTGAGGACTTGGCGGACAAAGATATTGATCAGGCGGATATTGTTTTTACAAGCGGTATGATTACCCAGCAATTTGAGCACTTAAAACTGATCGAAAGAGTAAAAACACGCAACAAAACAGTTGTCGCCGGCGGGCCGGATGTTACTTCAAGCCCGCACGTTTATAAAAACGCCGATTGCCTGATTCTGGGTGAAGCGGAAATTACACTTCCCGGTTTTGTAAAAGATTTTGAAGGAAATCGCCTAAAAAATATCTACGAACATAACGGTCAAAAAGCCGATATGACTAAAACGCCTATTCCCCGGTTTGATTTAATCAAGCTTGACCGTTATATGTATGTTGCGATACAGTTTTCACGCGGTTGTCCATTTAATTGCGAATTCTGCGATATTATTGAACTTTTCGGTAGAAAGCCAAGGGTAAAAAATCCGGAACAGATACTTGATGAAATCCAGGCTCTTTACGATTTGGGATATCGAGGTCTTATTGATCTGGTAGACGACAATTTTATTGGAAACAAAAACGCGGTAATGCGGCTACTGCCCGAACTGCTTGAATGGCTGAAAGCGCATAATTGGCCATTTGAATTCGGCACCGCGGCTTCTTTAAACCTCGCTGACGATGATGCGTTGCTGGATTTAATGCAGGAAGTTGGGTTTTCATGGATTTTTATGGGTGTTGAGTCGCCGGATGAAGAAGTATTGCTGGCAACTCAAAAGAAGCAAAATACTAATAGATCAATTGTGGACGGCTTTCATAAGATTTATCGTCATGGCATGATTATCAATGTTGGCTACATTGTTGGTTTTGACAGTGAAAAAGGCAGCGTGGCAAAAGGCGCGTTGCAATGCATACAAGACACTTATGCGCCGGCAACGATGGTGGGACTCTTGTGGGCTTTGCCGAATACCCAGCTTTCGCGCCGTTTAAAATCCGAAGGCCGAATTAAGGCGGGATATGAAATAAATCCGGAAGAATTCGGCGCGCAATGTTCTAATGGGCTTAATTTTGAAACTAAACGGCCAAAAGCTGAAATACTTATGGATTTTAAAGAGATCGTGGCTGGCTCATTTGACGCGGAAAACTATTTTAAACGAGTTTGCAACCTGATTTCATTAATGGATTGTTCTAAAAAAAAGCAAAAAATACCTTTAATAGTCCGCTTCAAACAAATCTTTAGTCTTATTAGAGTCGTTAATGTTATGGGAATTGAGGCTTCTTACCGGAAATATTTCTGGAAAACTCTTATATATTGCATAATAAAAAATCCCAAGGCGCACTGGTATGCATTATCCCTGATAGGGCTATACGCGCACTATGGCCCATTTAAAGATTTTGTGCTGGAGCGGGTTGAAAAGCAGATAGAAGTTCTTTCCGAGCCCTTAAATCCACTTCGATAAATATTACAGTATTAACGCTTATCTTTGAGCTTGCCATGAGGTGAAAACAGCAAACAAAATGTGTATGTTAAACTGTGTTCCCTGCTTGAAAGCAGCTTATAGCCTGAAGCGGCAAAAAGCCTTTCCCATTCCGTCTTGCTCCTGATTATTTGATACGACAAACTATGAACAAAATTTAATTCAGGCACGACCGTGCCGTTGCTTTTTCGTATTTTATTATCATTTAAACGAATCATTTCCGTTAACAGTATCTTGGCGTCCGGCCATAAACGGCGGCAATTGTTTATTATGCGGGTTGCCTTATCGTCTTCAAACTCATGCAGAACAAACATGATCGAGATGACATCGGGCTCGGCCATTTCGCTGTTTTGTTTTAAATCCAGCGCATTGCCTGATGATAGTTTTGTAATGCCGCTCTCTATTCCGCGTCCTTTTCCTTCATTTATCGCTTTTTCCGAGAGGTCAATGCCCATTAATCGTTTCCAGCCGCATAAACTCTTCTTTTCAAGAAAAGCCAAAAAGTCGCCCGTGCCGCAACCAAGATCAATCAACGATTGGGGCTTAAATTCCGTTAGCGTTGAATCGGCAAACCCGTAAAAAAATTTAGATGTAAGATCCGCGCTGGCAATAGCGTCATAATGATCGTTGCGCTCAATATCCCTGCCGTAACATAAATCCTTTTTTAATAATTTGTCCAGGTTTCTTATAGGCTCATTGTATGCCATTGACGCGTAAACAGCTTTTGACAGCCGTTTTGCGACAATTTGATTTTTAACACTATATTTTTTATCGCCGGTTTTATTTAATATCCCAATATGATGCAAATAATCGCAAATTTTCCCTAATAAAACATTATCAAACTCTGTGAAATCATTTAATGAAAACCCTGACAAAGCAAAGACCCTGCTCATTATCCCGCATTTTTCCAGAGCAATAAGAGCGTCTAGCGCGACCTGATCGCGAAACATTGATCCTAAAAGGGATGAATGTTTTTTTAGCTCCAAAACATTTCGAATTCCTGTAATCTTAATAGCGGTTATAATATCTTTTATTATTTTAAGCATTTAAAATTCTTTATAAAAACATTTTCAAAACCATGGAGTCCAATGCAGCCCGGCCTTTGCCAAGAGTCTAAAATTATTTCTGAACGCCGCATATCGCCGTTAGACTTTCCCCATAAACGCAACATCTTCCCCGGCGCATACTTGCTCAAGGCAGGACATAACATTGTCCGCGATTGATTCCGCGGTTTCATAACTGATGGACGGCTCGGAAAAACTAAAATTTATTGTCATCTCGCCGTTAAATGTTGTAACTGCGGCATAAATCACGCCACAAAGAGCCGCCATTGACACTGCTATGCTAAAAGATTCCAGTTTTAACGGGCCGTAAACTTTCGGGATTTTGATTAGCCCCAGGTTAGTTATGGCGCAGGCAGACCCTTTTTTGGGGCGCTTTAAAATGAAATCCACAAATTTATTAAAAAGAGAAATCATTATGAATAAATCATTTCCCGTCAAAAGCGATTCAAGTTTAGCTTTAAAATTGCGGGCTAACGGCCAAAATTTCATGCCGCCACGCAATGTGTGAAAAGTTATAAAGAAAGAAGCAAACGCTCCAAGATGTTTATTGTCAACAATGGGCTTAAAACGGCGGCGCAAATCAATGGCGGTGCTGCAACGAAGGCTCATTCTTTTCGCTTTGCCTAATCCAATTTCATTGCCCATTGCAAATATCATTGCGCTGCTTAAAGCCGCCTGCGCCGTTGTGTTTTGTTGCTTACATACGGAAATTAATTTCGTAGCCAATGATTCATTCAAAACGCGATGTATAAAACCGCTCCGCCTCTCTTCAATTGGCGCAAATTGTTCAAATTTCAGGGAACAAGGCATATGCCAAAACATTTTAGCTTGATATTTTGCTAAAAATAGGGCTTTCCTAAAAAGTCCTCCCGCGCCCTTTACCGACGATGGAAATAAGGATTCAATTACAGGCAGCGTTATTAAAGGCGCATCTATTGAAATCGGCTTTCCTTCGGCTATTTTTCCCATGTACGAAAATAGCTCCCCGTGTAAATTGGTTCCCGACATGCCGTCGATAATGACATGATGTATGCATGTTATTAAACTCCACGTATCTTCACCGCCGGCGGGTTCCACAAGCGTTGCGCGCATTAAAGCGCGCTTGCTGTCGATTGGAGTATTCATCTCCTCCAGAGCGACTTCCCGCCATGTTGTTCCGCTATCTATAACGCGCGCGGGAATTTTTAGTTTACTGTCGGCTTTAAAACAAAGTCCTCCATTTTCTCTCTCAAACCGCGATTGAAGACGCGGATGTCTGATTTGAATAAGTTTAAGAGATTGTTTTAAAATAGATAGAGTTACTGGCCCGGTTGCGCGGCTAATAAACAATCCGGTCCATGTGCCGGAGTATTTGTTAAAATTTTCAAGGCTCTGTTCCGAGAGGGAAAGATTTCTGGCATTATTAGCGGCATTCTGAAAGTTGTAAGTTTGTTCTTGCATAGACACAATCCCTGCTATTCGCGGCTTTAAAGTGTATGGCGATATGTTTAAATTCCTTGATACTAAAACAACGGCAGTCTAAATTCAAGCATTTTAAATAAATACAGTCACATATATTCAGGATTTTTAATGTTGTAAACAATGATTGTTTATTGTATTATTTTTCAAAATATTAAGTATATACAAAAAATAAAAATGTTAAAAATATTTTCAAGAATTCGTATTTATATAAGCAAATACCTAAGTTTAAACAAAACGGTTTCGGCTTAATTAAAAAAAAGGCTATATCTTGGACTCTGATTATAGAAAAGTGGTTGCTATTACAGGCTCTTCCGCGGGGATTGGCCGTGATTTAGCAATATTGTTTGCTAAACGCGGATATAAAGTTGGTTTACTGGCAAGGCGGATAGAACTGCTAGAGCAAGTTAGAGAAGAAATAGTCTCAAAAAACGGAGTCGCGTCTATTGTTGAATGCGATGTGGCCGACAAAGAAGTTGTCAAGGCCGCAATAAAAAAAATTGAGGCTGATTTAGGCTGCATTGATATTTTTATAGCAAACGCGGGCGTTAAGAATGGCATGAATTCGTCAAATTTTCACGCCGGCGAGGCATCCAACGTCTTTAAAGTGAATGTGTTCGGCATTTTAAATTGCATTGATGCCGTGCTGCCTGGAATGTTAAATAGAAGGCGAGGCCACATTGTTGGCATTTCCAGCGTGGGCGCATATTTCTCCGTCCCCCAAGACCCTGTGTACTGCGCAAGCAAAGCGGCGTTAAGTTCTCTTTTGGAAGGTATGAGAATTGATTTATTGCCGAAAAATATCCTTGTTTCCACAATTTGCCCGGGGTTTGTTAAAACTGAAATGATTGCCAATGATAAAAATCCACAACCTTGCATGATCGAAAGCGACAAGGCCGCGAGGTTGATTTTTAAAGCTATTGAAAAAAAGAAGAAAGTTTATAACTTTCCAATCAGGCTTTATCTTTTAACCGTTATATTACGATGCATGCCTACGCGGATGGCTTCTAAAATTCTAAACGCCTTATAAGTTTATCCTTTCTCAAAAAGTATCTTTAAAATGGATACTAAAGCCCTTCCCTACGATCGCTTTTCGTTATGCCTTATGCCTTCTTCGCTATGCGTTTTTCTCCACATGCAATGCTTTATTTCCATTGCGGTATAATATATTTGGAATAACTTTGGTCTCAATGTTTGCGCTTTTTACTTTTGTTTTTTGCCCTGTTTTTTTGTATTTATACAAAGATGATTAAACAATACTTTAAAATAGATGAATTGGGCGGCAGTGTTCGTCAGGAGGTTATTGCCGGATTTACTACTTTTGTGACCATGGTGTATATAGTGATCATAAATCCAAAGATTCTTGCAATTGCCGGTATTCCGTTTGGGCCTTCAATGGTGGCGACGATTTTAAGCGCCTTTTTCGGCACTTTAATCATGGGCGTTTACGCTAAACGCCCGTTTGCCATTGCTCCTTATATGGGGGAAAACGCTTTTATTGCTTACACGGTTGTAAAAGTCCTCGGTTATAGTTGGCAAACCGCCTTAGGCGCTATATTTATAAGCGGCGTTATTTTTACGTTAATAACAATATTCAAAGTGCGCTCATGGCTTGTGAATGCCATTCCCGAACCTCTTAAAATTAGTTTTAGCGTGGGCATAGGACTGTTTTTGGCCTTTATAGGTTTAAATGAGACCGGCATTGTTGTTGTGGGGGTGCCGGGCGCCCCGGTGCGGTTGGGCAATTTTCACGACCCTAATGTGCTGCTTGCTATCTTTGGTTTTATATTGATATGTTTCTTTTTAATTAAAAAGATTAACGGGGCAATACTTTGGGGCATAATAACCGTTACTTTATTAGCTTTTTTTATAAAAAGCATAAGTTTGCCTGAAAAGCTGATGAGCATGCCCCCAAGTATTTTGCCTATTTTCTGTCAACTTGATATACGCGGGGCTTGCACCTGGGGTTTTGTTGCCGTTATAATTACTGTGTTTGTGATGGATCTTGTGGACACCATGGGGACGCTGATTGGTTTATCCTATAAATCAGGCCTTATAGATAAAAACGGCAATCTGCCTGAAATGGAGAAACCCATGTTGTGCGATTCCCTGGCGACTGTCGTGGGCTCTCTTTTAGGCACAACAACTTCCGGCGTCTATATTGAGTCGGCAACAGGCATTGCCGCGGGCGGCAAAACCGGCCTTACTGCGGTTGTCACAGCCTTCCTTTTTTTAATAACTCTATTTTTTGCGCCAATACTCTCAATAGTGCCGCCATTTGCGTATGGGCCTGCGTTAATAGTGGTGGGTATGCTTATGATATCGTGCGTGACCAAACTCAAATTCAACGATTTAACCGAGGATGTGCCGGTGTTTTGCGTTATAGCGTTAATGTGCTTTACCTATAATATAGGCATCGGCATGACTGCGGGATTCATAATTTATCCATTAATGAAAACATTTGCGGGAAGAATCAGGGAAGTTTCAGCCAGCGGATGGGTTCTGTGCGGCATTTCAACGCTTTTCTATATTTTTTATCCGTATTGAGTTTTGGCAATAAATTAAAAAGATGTGGGTATGGGGCGGCTTTAGTCTCTCGTGTGGTTTTGCCTGCAACAGCACAACAGATGAGGGTAGGGGACGGCTTTAGCCTCCCTTTTTATAGTTCATTTTAAAAGCGCCAACGATTAAAAACCCGCTTTTGACTAACCATATATACTTTTCCAGCCCGCTTTTTATACCCCATTTTAATAAAAAATCTTGACATTTCGTAAATTTTGGCCTATATCTATATAAACATAACGTGCATTTTGTTTAACGTACGTCAAATTTGACGTACGTTAAATTTTTAAAAGTACATTTTTGTTTTTTACTTGCCCGGGTTCTCAGGGCTGGGAGTTAGTAATGAAAACAAATCCAGGTGGAAATATAGCTCCAAATAATGTTATTGGTCGCGACCGGTTGATTAAACGACTCTGGGAAACTTTGGACAATCAGAGCGCTTTGCTGGTTGCGGAGCGTCGAATCGGCAAGACTACCGTAATCAGGAAAATGGAGGCGGAACCGACTGAAAACACAGTGATAAAAGTTCGCGATATTGAAGCTGTCAGCAGTCCCACTGAGTTTGTGGAGCGGGTCACTCAGGATGTGGCGGAGCATCTGGGTAAATTCCACAAAACCGCCCGGCAATTGAAATCATTTGTAAATTCGCTGTCCGGCGCGGAATTAAACGTTAATGCGCTGGGCTTTAAATTTCCGGAAATGGCCGCGCCCCATTGGAAAGAGTTACTTGAGAAAGTCATGGCCGACCTTGCGGAAGATAATAATCAAAAAGTTATCCTGATCTGGGATGAAATGCCATGGATGTTGCAAAAAATTATAAAAACAGCGGGCGAGCGCGAGGCTATGGACCTGCTTGATACTTTGCGCGGTTTGCGTCAAACATATGCCAACCTGCGCATGGTTTATACGGGCTCAATTGGGCTGCACCATGTTATTACGGCCCTTCGCGACGAGGGGTATGTTAGCTCGCCGGTAAACGATATGCGCCATATTGAAATGCCCCCTTTAAATATGCAGGACGCTAAAGAATTAGCCTTAAAACTTATTCAGGGTGAGGGCCTAAAATGTGACCTGCTTGACGATACCGCCGAATGTGTAGCCGGGTTGGTTGACGCCGTGCCTTTTTACATACATCATGTTATCGCAAAAATAGCTGATCAGGGTTGTGTTGCTTCCCCGGAAAACGCCCAAAAAATAGTCAAGCAATCGATTGCCGACGCGCAGGATCCATGGGATTTAGAGCACTATCGCAGCCGGTTGGGCGAATATTACGGCAACAAGGCGGAATTGGCCCGCGCAGTGTTGGATCAACTGGCGCAATCGCAACCGCTTACGCGCGAACAACTTCGTGAGCAGTTAAAAGTTGCCCGGCAATTCACAAATGATCAACTTCGCGCGACTATTGAACATGACACAGAAGAGTTTCGTAAAATCCTCAAACTGATGCAACGCGACCATTATTTAGCGCAGGATGAAGATACGGGAGCATACAGGTTCCGCTTTGATCTTATTCGCAATTGGTGGCGGTTTGACGGAGGTTATCATGGCGAATAACGCATACCATTCATTTTTCACACCCAGCCTGAGCGACCATGAAACCCTTGAGGCCCTGTTTGTCGCGCGAGAGCAATTAGCCGAACGCATTATGACGGGTATACGGGAAAGCTCTGAAAACCGGGATAAGCTCCAGGTACTGTTGCTTGGCCCGCGTGGAATAGGCAAGACTCATTTAGTGTCACTGCTATACCATCGGGTAAAAAATGATAATTCATTATCCGATCTTTTACGCATAGCATGGCTACCGGAAGACTCTTATCTGGCCGGTTATCAGGATCTTTTAATGTTGATTTTAAGGCAGCTGCAAAATGAATACTCTTTGACGGAACTTGACCGGCAGTTGGAAAATGTACTGGATCTAAATGACGCAGGGCAAGCTGAATTGGCGCTGGAACAACTGCTGCTTAATAACCTGAACGGGAAGAGCCTGCTTCTGATTGTTGAAAATCTGGACTCCATTTTATCGGACTTGAAAGAGTCCGGGCAGCGCAAACTGCGCGCATTTGTTCAAAACAATCCGGTTGTGACTATATTAGGCACGGCAACCACCTTGAGCAACGCCATCGCGGAGCGTAAAAAAACATTTTTCGGCTTTTTCAAAATCCATACGCTTGAGCCATTCACCACAAATCAGGCCGCCAATTTGCTGGCCCATCTGGCCAAACGAACTGAAAAGCTCGATTTGGTCAAGGCCATCAACAGCCCAATGGGCAAGGCCAGGATTCGGGCGGTTCATTATCTGGCCGGCGGCAATCCACGCATCTACATTATTTTCTTCAACTTTCTTACCCGTGACACTCTGGATGATCTTGTGCAACCTTTCATGAAATTGATTGACGACCTGACGCCATACTATCAATCACGCATGGACAAACTGGCTCCTCTGCAACGGCGTATCATTGATATCCTTCGCCGGCTCAAAGGCGCGGTCACGGTTAAAGAGGTCGCGCGCCAGGCCATGAACACCTCTCAGACAATATCCGCCCAACTGGGCAAGTTGGTTGAATTGGGGTATGTGATACAGGCCGATTCAACCGGTCGCTCCAATTACTATGAAATACGCGAGCCGTTAATGCGTTTGTGCCTTGAAGTTAAGGAGCAACGCGGTCGCAACGTTGAATTGTTTGTCGCGTTTCTACGAGTTTGGTATTCAAAGAGTGAGATGGAAGGTATTTTGGAATCTGGTTGTGACGGCGCTGAAATGAAATATATGCAACAAGCAACATTGCTAACACAAACAGAGCAGGATCCGTTGAAAAAATCCCTGGAATCTGAATTTATTAATCATCAGCACGCCGGCGATTATAACGCGGCGCTTGAAGCCACGGAGATCGCAATTGAACGGGATCCGAACGACAAGGATAATTGGAAACGCAAAGCCCAATGTTTGGAGAAATTGTCTAAACCTCTGGAAGAACAATTAAACTGTTTGGAAAAAGTCGTGGATATTGATCCTGAAGATATGCTCGCTTGGAACCAATTAGATTTGTTGCATGGTCAATTAGGCAATTATGAAGATGCGTTAGTAGTCTCCGGTAAAGCATTGGCTCTAAAACCGGATGATCATATTCTGCAACGTAACTATGGATACGCATTAAAGAACCTTGGCCGTCAAGAAGAGAGCCTGGAATTTTTTGAAAAAGCAATTGAGCTTTTGGGTAAACCTTCTACTGCTAATCAATGGTTTCAAAGAGGCTATACATTGTTGACGATGGAGAGGCAAGTGGAAGCGTTAAATGCATACATTGAGGCATTGAAATTGGACCATCATAATATAGATGCCTGGAATCAGCTTCTTGGTTTGCTCCAGGAACAGGGCCGATTTAAACTATATCACTGTATGCTTGGGCGGCTTGTCAAACTTTTGCCTGATGAAGCAAAGCTGCAATATTATCTGGGTATTGCCTTTTCCGATCTGGGGTTACACGAGCAAGCGTTAACTGCTTATGAGACTGCATTTGAGATGGATCCTAAATTGGAAGACAATGGAATTCCTGTTACTTTGTACCGCGCCCGTTCATTGAATTATCTTGGCATGCACTCCAAGGCCCTGGAAGCATTAGAGCGGTGTTCTACAAGTATGTCAAATGATATTGCATTTCGGCATGCTTTAATTAAAGCCCATAACCTGATGTGTCTTGATCGTTGGGTGGATGGCAAGGCGCAACTTGAAGTCTCATTGAATGAATACAGCTCTAAACATTTGAATGGTTGGGGGCTGACAATTATCTCTATACTCATCCAACAAAGCCAAAACCCTGAAGTTTGGCGACGTTTTATTCTGGTTTGGTTGGAGCTTTTTGCTAAACATGGTTGCCTTACGTATTTGGGCGATGGTTTGGTTCGACGGATGCGATCCCTTGCTATCCCATTCATCAGCAATGAAGCCTCCCGATTCTGGGTTGCCGTTTGGCAAGAGCTTGCGAGTGAATACGAGGAGATGTATTTGCCTCTTCGCCTTTTAAACGCAGGGGTAGAGTATAAAGTAACGCGAGATTCGAAAGTACTTTTGGCGCTTGCCGGAGAGGAGCGCAAGTTACTGGAACCATGGCTGATTAATATGTTTAAAAAAGAGCCGGATGAGATTGATCATAAAATGGAAGATCTGATGGCGGTTGTGGAACGCAGGCTGTCTGAAGATGGCGGTGAATAGGGTATGGCAATATTTTATCTATAAACGATAACTTTTGGGCGCGTTCAGGTTGCGCGACTCTCAAGCGTAATAGTCTTTAAATGAATTTTTTAAAAGGGCGACTAAAGTCAGCCCCTCCCCTCGTGTGTGGTGTCGTCTTCAAATGATGGTAAAAAGGGCGGCTAAAGCCGCCCTTCACCTCGCGTGCGGATGTTTACTCAATCACCCACACTGCCTTGCCTTTGGCATGTCTTACAATTTTTTCAGTAACGCTGCCCGCAAGGAACTTAGAATGTGGAGAATGCCCGCGTTTTCCCATTATA
Organism: Candidatus Anammoxibacter sp.; assembly: GCA_021777105.1. Classification (GTDB taxonomy): domain Bacteria; phylum Planctomycetota; class Brocadiia; order Brocadiales; family Anammoxibacteraceae; genus Anammoxibacter_B. The sequence goes on along the minus strand of JAIQZQ010000056.1, from coordinate 13,594 downwards.
ATAGTGTCATAATCTCCTTTTTCACACTCTTCCAGAATCACGTTCGCCACATCAAATTCCGGCCTGGGCGCAAAATGTTTCTCTTCAATCCTGCTATCGTCAAATCCAACTTTCTTAAGCATTTCAGTCACAAGTTCCATACATTTGCACTCTGTGGCGTGCTCGCTTTTTTCCCAATCAGCTCTGTCGCGGTCTTGATCTGGTTTCTGCTCAAATGTTCCGGTTTCTAAAAATGCCGGCGGAACAGTGTTTAACACGTGAAATAGGGTAATTGAAACGTCCGAACTGTTATTCCCAAGCAAATCAGCGGCATAACGCGCAGCCTTTAACGAGTTTTTTGAACTATCCATTGCCAACAACACTTTCATCTTCATTTTAACCCACCTCCTTTTTTTAATTTCAGAAATATGAGATTTAAGAAAAAGCGCCTGAAAACGAAGTTTTTTATTAAAATTTTTAACCTAAAACCACCATTGATGTTAAAATTAGTATAGGCTAAAAAAGTTTGGCCTGTTTTTAATATTATACCATAAAAAAATTGGCTGATTTGCACATATGAGAGCATTTCAGGCAAGGTTGTTAGACGTGGCGAAATAAGAAAATTTGAGTTTTATTTATAAGTAAATAACATTTCTACCATATGAGGAAATAATGGAATTACATACCGTTAAAATAGAGATACCTGAAGGCGCAAACATTATAATTGGCCAAACTCATTTTATAAAAACAATAGAGGATCTTTATGAAATAATGGTTGGAGCAGTTCCAAACATGAAATTCGGAATCGCCTTTTGCGAAGCCTCCGGACCTTGTTTGATAAGAAAAGAGGGCAATGACAGTGATTTGACGGAAGTTGCCGTAAAAAACGCCTCTTCCATAGCAGCGGGCCACACATTTGTAATCCTGATGAAAGACGCCTTTCCGATAAATGTGTTAAACGCCGTTAAGAATTGCCAGGAAGTTTGCTCAATTTTTTGCGCAACGGCAAATCCAGTGGAAGTGGTTGTGGCTGAAACCGAACTTGGCCGGGGGATAATGGGCGTTATTGACGGTTTTGCTCCAAAAGGGGTAGAGAACGAAGATGATATAAAGGCCAGGAAATCTCTTTTGCGCAAGTTTGGTTATAAATGTTGAGTTCCGCGGATGTTGCGCTCAATGAAGATAAATTGCGACTTTTATCTTCATTTGCAATTACTTTATTAAACTCCACTTAATGATCATTTACTTTTTCCAAACCACCTTTAGACTTTGCGCATAATGTTCGTTTTGCGCAACTTCCAGAAAAAGCTTCAGCTACTAATCTTGATAGGCTGCCCGAAAATAGCAATAAACATATTTAATGGTTTTAAATTCTCGGACAGCCTTCTAATGGCCTGCGCAAAACTCAAGATTTTTTCTTTGCGGATTTTTTTACATAAAACTGGACAGCCTACTGTTTAAGGCCGTCATGTTCTCCGCAGAGTCTCCGCTGGAGAAGTACTGCTTAATCTTTTTATCCCAAATAACCATAGTGTCCAACAATGCAAAGTATCCCTCTATATGTTGATATTGCGCCTGTTTTGCATATTGTTCAAGGTTGTCCTCTCCGCTAAAGATCTTTCTGTTGAATCTGCCGGGCAATGGGATGGCATTTGGCTGGACATGTGAATAATCATTGCCGTTGGCAATAGACTTCATAAACCGCGCAAGCGCTCTAATAGCTAAGTTAGGCCTGATTGGAGGCCGATATAAATTGGGCATCTTCTCAATGTCGTTTTCATTATAAAGGCGTGGGGCAATGTCCAGCTTGTTCCATACCCTGTCGCCGGTTCCGCTAAATTGACTGTTGGTGATGTAATCGGCAAACTCCGTGTTGCCCATAGCCGGGGCGGCAAAAGAGCAGAAAGTTAAATCTGAAAGGCCTTTAGGATCCCAACTGCTTTGAACGTTGCGCAACCATGACGCCGCGACCGGAGTTAAAGCCCCGCCAAGGCTGTGGCCGGTTACGGTTATCTTTACGCCGCTGTTGGAAATGCCTTCAAATTCTTTTTTCAAAAAGTCGGCAAGCGACAGGCCGGCGCTTGTTGATTTCATGTTTTGTAGCGCGTCAAAACCTTTGTTAGTGCCTTTGGCGATCTTTGCGTTGACGCTTGACCGAGGGTTCTCCGTTGGCCAATCCACCTGGGCGCCGGCGTCGAAATCCTCTGTCCAGGCGTAACCGGACTTAGGGTATGTGCCGGCTATAGCAACAACGTATTGCGGATCCTGGCCGCCGGGTTGTTTGTTTTTGGCAACATACATTAAATTTGCAATAACGCTGCCCGTGTCGTCAGGTTGAAAAATGCAAGGCCCCCATACAACCTCCCAGTCGCCAATAAGGGACTTGATGTCGCCTTCGTTAAGTGTGCCGGTTATCCTTTCGGTTATTGTGGTCCGGTTGCTTTCAGTCGAGCCGTTTAAATCCGTCCCCATGTAAGAAAACATGGCAAGTGAAAAAACTTTCTGCTTTTCATCATAACTGCCTGACATTAAATTTCCTCCATTTTTAAAAGGTTTTTTCAGCCGGATCAATACCGCTAATTGATCCAAAATGTTTTTATGAAACCATTTGAGTTGGTTGCATTGCGTTTGTGCGATAAAACATTTGAAGCTGTCTACAAGACTGCTTCAGCCAAAAGATAAAGTATTTTTATGGCAACTTAATAAGTCTGTCCGTGGAATATCATTTAATTCCATGGTCTATTTAACAGGGGCTATCAATACTTATTTAAAATGTCTCTCTGTTCTAAAACCGATCGTTGGAATTGTAATTCTTTATATTTTGTATGTCAATTACAAACTTGATGTGTTTGTATAGTGTTAAATTAACTTTATACAGGTAAACATAGCTACAATTTGTAATAGGCTCATGTGATTCTTTCTGTTTTTTGATGTAAAATGTTTACTGTGAGGATGTTGGGAGTTAGCGACGACAGTGGATGTAGCGGTAATCATCATTGTATCTTACAGGATATATGCCTTTCAGCAGAAAAATATTTTTTAAAAAATAGAATGATAACCGCTCTATAAATGCTCCAAGAAGCGCTAAGAAAATACTGGATACTGGTTTTTAGATGCCGGCTGCTTGGTTCTTGAGGCTTGATATACGCAATTGAATTTCAAAGCCGCGGTTTTGATACTATTCTTGCCGTTGACTACCTATTTTATAAATGTATAATTTAGCTTTTGGCAGCGCTTTAGGTGAAGACAGCTATTATAGTTTTCCGTTCTATTTAGATAGAATTTGATCATTGTTTACGAAAGGAGCATTGAAAATGAATTTAAGAGATAAGCTTGGGAAAGAGTTTGTGATTGCCACTGAACTTGGAGGCACGGTGGGCGCAAATGTTTCAAAATCCCTTGAAGATATAAAGAGGTATAAAAAAGTTGACGCGTTGAATGTTATTGATTGCGCTTCCGCCAGGTTAAGGATAAATTCTTTTATGTTGGCTCATATTATTTTAACGGAATTCCCGGAGCTTGATGTTGTGCCGCATTTAACATGCCGCGACAGGAGCATACTGGGGTTGCAGGCGGATTTGTTGGGGGGCAACTCCCTGGGCGTCAAAAATATCCTTGCCACAACCGGCGATGCTCCGCATGAAGGGCCTTATAAAGATTCCAAACCTGTTTTTAACCTCACTTCAATAGAATTGATCAAACTGATTAACAATCTAAATAACGGCCTTGATTACAATGGAAAAGAGATCAAAGGCAATACTGACTTTTTTGTCAGCGCAACCGCCGCGCCTGGAACAAAGAGCCCGGATATGGAAATTGATAGAATGAGGAGAAAGATAGAGGCAAAAGCCGGTTTTTTCCAGACACAGCCAATGTATGACGCAGAGAAAACAAAAAACTTTCTATCTAAGGCAAATGATTTATCAACGCCAATACTTTTGGGCATTATGCCTCTTAAAAGTTTAAAAATGGCGAAATTTATGAATGAAAATGTGGCGGGTATTGATATCTCGGAAGATGTAATGGATAAGATTGAAAATGGCGTTAAAGGGGTTGAGATTGCCAAAGAGTTTATTAAAGAGATATATGGAAGCGAGGGCCTTTCCGGCATACATATAATGGCATTAGGCGATGTGGACGCCACAAATGAGATTATCGATTTTACGAGAAAGTTGGGATAAATGAATCTTTATAAAAGGGAGGTTAAAGTCGCGCCCACCTGCGGAAAATTGAAAAAATCCAACCTTTGCGCTTTTTTTCTCTTAATCCGGGCCAACTGTGTAATCTGAGGTTTAAGCTTTTGCATTCGCTTCTAATATTGCGCCTTTTCATGTCTTTCAATGTGCCGCGTTTTTAAGGTTTACATTTGTATTGAATGTGTTAGAATATTCCAATTAATGCCATGGTATAAAAGAACTTAACTTATTTGAGCATAGAAAATGAATAAACATTTAAACAACAAACAGGGTTTGACAAAAAAGATTATTGGGATTTGTATTATTCTTTGCGTGATGTTTTCAACGGCATCGTGCGGAAAATCCAGTTCGCCGGTTCAGAAATTGGCGCAGAGGTTCGGCAACGTCCCTGAATACACCATTATATTGGAAGATATGAATATACAAGGCAGCATGTTTGCCCAGTATCAACATAAATACAAGGTTGTTGTTGGCGAGAAGGTTTATTACACCGGTTGGGAAAAGGTGTCGGAATCATTCTATAGGGAAAACGAAAACTATTTGGGCATGGCCCTTTTGGCCAAAACAGAGGACGGGTTTGTCACTCAAACGCCGTTTCCGCCGGGTTACCAATATGTGGGCAATTCAAGATATGGGGAGTGGCAAACGAACAGCTCGGGCACTTCTTTCTGGGCATTTTACGGGCAGTATATGTTTATGTCTTCAATGTTCAACATGTTTTCATCGCCTGTTTATAGAACCAACTACAACTCATACACTCAACACAGGGACAGCGGCAGGCCGTATTATGGAAGCGCTAACCAATACGGCACAAATGGAACTATGACCAAAAAGACAAACGCAAATTTCTATCAGAGAAAAATGGCTAAGCAGAAATCAAAAAATATGAGTTTCGGCGATAAGGTAAAGCAGAGAATTAAACGTAGCCAAAACACGTACCACAGCAGAGGCGGCGGTTTTGGAAAGTAATTATTATACGAGGCAGGGCCTCGTTGTACAGTGTGTTACAAGGCAGGGCTTTGTAACAAGCGTGTAAAATAACAAAGAAAAAACAAGTATTGGGAAAGGGTTTGTAAAACAATGAATTTTGACACTCTTTTATCAGCTGTAATATATTTGGCGTGCTGCTACTTCCTTTTCTGGCTGGGCAAGCTGGTTTATTCATGCGTCCACCGGGACTTTAGCGTAAAGGACGAATTAGTTCAAAAAGATAATTGCGCGTTTGCATTGTCGCTTATAGGATACTATATGGGGCTTGTGTTCGCGATTGGCGGCGCGGTTGTGGGCGAATCAAACGGCATGTTGGCTGATTTAATAGATATCTTTATCTATGGGCCTATCGCAATTGTGTTAATGAATATATCCACTTTTATAAATGACAAGTGCATCCTGTATCAATTTAACAACAAAAAAGAGGTATTGCAGGATCAAAACGCGGGAACCGGCGTTGTGGAGCTTGCGATTTATATGAGCACGGGCATGATAATATTCGGCTCGGTTGCCGGCGAGGGCGGCGGGTTGGGAACTCTTTTTGCGTTTTGGGGCATCGGGCAGGTATCGTTTATAATAATTGGTTATGTTTACAACCTGATAACTCCATATTGCATTCATGAACATATTGAAAAAGACAATGTGGCCGTGGGTGTTAGTTTTGCAGGAGCTATTATCGGCATTGCAAATATTATAAGGCATGCAATCGGGCAGGATTTTAACAGCTGGAGCGAAAGCTTGCTAACTTATGCGGGCTATTTTGTGCTGGGCATTATTTTACTGCCGATTATTCGCTTTTACACGGATAAGGTGCTGTTGCCCGGAGAAAAACTGACCGACGAAATTGTGAATCAGGCAAAACCAAATCTTGGAGCCGCTTTTATTGAAGCATTTGCCTATATAAGCTCCTCATTCCTTATTACATGGTGTATTTAACGGGTTCCAATGTTTAACCCATTTTCCGCGGCACAAAGCAGAATACTTAAGATAAGCATATTCGCGACCGGATGCGCAGGCATTGTCGCGGAATTTGTGCTTTCAACGCTTGCAAGCTATCTAATCGGAAACCCCATACTTCAATGGACGATTGTAATGTCTCTGATGTTGTTTGCCATGGGGCTCGGCAGCAGGATCAGCAGATACATAATCAACGATCTTTTTGACAAATTCATCCTTCTTGAATTCTCGCTATCATTAATCTGCGGCTCGTCAGTCGCGTTCTGCTACTGGTTTTCAACTTTCAGCCACAATATCAGCCTTGCCATATATGGAATAAGCGTTTTAATCGGCCTTTTAATCGGGGCGGAAATACCGCTTGTGACAAGGATCAATGAATCGTATGAAGACCTCAGGACAAATATATCATCCGTGCTGGAAAACGACTATTACGGAGCTTTGGCCGGCGGCCTTCTTTTCGCGTTTTTCGCCCTGCCTTACCTCGGCCTCACATACACCCCTATCGCGCTTGGCATTGTAAACTTCTCAGTGGCGTCCATTCTTTTTTGGCGGTTCAGACATCTGGTGACTTATAAGCGGCATTTGCAACTGTCGTTTGTGTCTGTAGTGGCATTTTTTATGGTGTTCATGTTTGCGGTAAAGCCTATTATGCTGTACAGCGAGCAAAAGAAATATAAGGACCGTATTGTTTACGCAAAACAGTCAAGATACCAGAAGATTGTAATAACAAAATGGAGGAACGATTACTGGCTGTTTATAAACGGCAAGGAGCAGTTTTCAACTTTTGACGAGGATAAATACCATGAGCCGCTTGTGCATCCGGCAATGTTAATGGCAAAACGAAAGAAACGTATCCTTATACTTGGTGGCGGGGAAGGCCTGGCGGTCAGGGAGGTCTTAAAATACGACGATATTGAAAGCGCGACGCTGGTTGACCTTGATCCTGTAATGACCGATCTTGCGCGTCACAACCCAATTATCACCAATATTAACAAAAACTCTATGAACAACCTCAGGGTAAACGCCGTTAACCGTGACGCGTTTATTTTTGTTCAAAATTGCACGCAGTCCTACGACATAATAATTGTGGATCTGCCTGATCCATCATCGGTTACACTGTCGCGTCTCTATTCCAAAGAGTTTTACTCCATTTGCAGGCGGCATCTTAATAAAAACGGTATTTTAGTTACGCAAGCCACCAGCCCTGTTTATTCAGACAACGCATTTGCATGTATAACAAAGACGATGGAAAATGCCGGTTTCACCGTATTGCCGTACCACAACCACATTCCAACCCTTGGCGAATGGGGGTGGTGCCTGGGCATGAAAGACGATGTTATTACATTGGACGCGCTAAAAGACAGGGCGCTTAATCTCGATTTCTCAAAAATACCCACAAAATATCTGAACAGCGAGGCCATGATATCAATGGTTCATTTCGGCAAAGGCATACTTGACAAGAAAGATAAAGTTGAAGTCAACACTGTGCTTGACCCAATACTGGTAAAATATTACCAAAAAGGGCAGTGGGATGTCTATTAGGCTGCGGCTGGTTACTGGTTACTGGATTCTGGATTCTGGATTCTGGATTCTGGATAGAAGCGCGTAGCGCTTAAAGCAGTGCAAAATCTGCCGGCTCCTGGATAAAAGCGCGGAGAGTAGCGATTTATGTTGGTTCAAGTCTCCGGCTTGAACCACTCCTGACATTATCAATACTCTGTATTGATCAATTATATTCCTCTTTGTTGTAGGTTGTTATGGCTTGGGAAATCAGCGATATTTCTTAATTTATTCTTTCCCCTTTCCGTGGACAATTCTCCCTAGAGGCCTATCTGTTGGTCTTCACTGCTATGATTATAAGCTTGCTTTAAATATGATTCAATAGTATTATCGATTTATAATAAATACGAAAGAAATCTAAAATATATTTCAATTTATTTAAATCAGAAAGGGGAAGCCATGCGGGTAACCCTGGAATTGCCGAACGATATTTATACATTGCCACCTGAAGAGCAAAGAGAAAAAATAATTAAAGCGTTGCAATCAGCGCCGCCTAAAAAAACTGAAACAAGTTCGCCTGTAGAAAAACCGTCAAAATGGGCAAAGATTGTCCAAAGAGTTGAAAATGATCCTGTTCATTTGGCTGGATTTTCAGAACAGCTAAAAAAAGACATGAAAGAATTTAGAGATGATTTTGAATTTAAACACGATCAATAAATCATGAACTACCTCTTAGATTCCAATACCGTTTCAGATTTTTATGACAAAGATTCCCATCATTATCCGCAAATAGCTCAACGATTAAAGCTCTTAACTACTGACGACCATGTATTCCTCTCTATCCTTACGTTGTACGAATTAGAGTATGGATACAATAAAGCTCCGGAAGACAAAAAGAGTGTGATCCGAAAGAAAATTGAAGAGGCTAAAGAAGATTTTAGTATTTTAGCGCTTACCGAGGAAGGCTCAATCCATTTTGGACGCCTAAAAACATCTTTGGTTGAAAAACGAAATCTTAAGAAAGAAAACTCCAAAAAGCACAATATAGACATCATGATTGCAGGCACGGCTATTCTCTACTCATGCACTTTAGTCAGCGCTGATGGGATTTATGTGGATCTCAAAAAAGAAGAACCTTTGTTAGAAGTTGAAAATTGGAATAAATAATAAAAACATAAGGCGTATTTCCTTCGCGCTTTAAGAAAAATTTCATGCCCAATCATTCCCAGATTGCCTGAGTCTGCCCCAAAGCCTATACTATCTGCAATTCCATCTACTTTTCGTTTCAACCTACAACATGCTTGTTTCAAACAACTTGCCTCTGTTTTTCTTTTTGTTTAGACCAAAAACCATCACGTTGTAATTTAATTATTCTACCCCTTGTTTTGTTAATTTATCACTTCATATTTGATTTTTTTATAGACAATGGATAAGCAATGCGTTAGATTATTTGTCTTATGATATACATACAATAAACGGGCTTAGACAACGGCGAGCAGATTAAACATTCACTTTTTTAATTAGCATATAACTCTTTATTAATGAAAGCTGATCAGCTTGCCTGCTCTAGTGAGAATAATCCTTGAAGAGACAAACTTGAGCTAAGCAGAAGATTTAGGCTAACAATCAGTTTTTTTTCTACTTCAACACATTGCTATCCTCAAAGATGATAATTTTACCTTTTCTAATAACATACTGCAAAACAATGTTACCGGAAAATATTTCATCTCTTTTGAGCGTACCCTATGTTAAAAATTAAACTAATTATAAAATTGGATAACAAATTCCGAAGTTGTCAGTAAACCTCTTAATCACAGGTTAGTGTTTTCTTGTAAAATTTATTGCAAATGGTAGCCTTTTTGAATTTAAAAATTAAGTTTATCGTCCAATCCAATATGTTTGTGTTCATGTGATTACGATACTATGAGCGGTGCAGGAGTTGAAAAATGCCTTCTTTTACTATTTGAAAATTACGATTCATGGAGAATCAACACATTAACATTTAAGGAAAATAAAAGTGTTAAAAATAATTCAAGAATTATTTAGTAAAAATATTACAATTTTGCAAGCTATTCTAGTCTTCATGGTTATAATGATTTTTGTGCCAGTTTTTTCAAAGTTTGCTTCTGGTGGCTTAACAAATTTAATAAAAAGATATGCTGCATACTTAAAATATGTTTATGCAAGAAGCTGTAGCCCTACAATATTACAACAAATCACACTAAAAGAATATTTCAAACGAATAACTAATAGCTACCTGTTTAAAGTATCTATCCCCACCTATGAAGATTACATTACAAAAAACTTAAATGACGTTTTTATTCCTTTGAATCTTTCAAACACAAAATTAGGAGTATCACAAAATATTACTGGAGATAAATTAAGGAAAACAGATCAGTATACGTTCATAATAGGTGAACCTGGTAGTGGAAAAACCACTTTAGTAAAAAGTATTTTATTAGATATGATTGAAAATTCAATGTCTAAAGGAAAAATAGATAAAATGCCCGTTTTTATATCATTAAAAGATATTCAAATTAACATAGAAAATGATAATAATGAGCTAATTGAAACATACATTATCAATAATTTACAATCTTTTAAGATTCCATCATTAGTCGATATTTATAAAACTGCAAGGGCTGGTTTTGGTTGTGTGTTCGTTTTTGATGGGTTAGATGAAATTGCGAGGCAGACATACAATCAGTTAGAGCGACGGTTGATGACATTTATTAAAGACACGAGAAAAAGTTCAGAAAAAAATGAAATTTATTTAACAGCAAGAGAACAACTATATAAAAGTGATATTATTGACCGTGAGGAAATATACACATTATTTCCCCAGATTGCATTTGTAAACCCCTTTACAGATGAAGAAATATATCAATTCCTACGGAAATGGCATGATTATAAGGAAGGTCAATCCTCTTCACAACTTTTTGCTGAATTAATATTTCGACCACATGTTCTAGATTTATGTCGTAATCCGTTGTTGTTATCGATTTTAACTTCGCAATATTCCAATAAGGCATATTTCGAAATTCCAGAGAGTAGAGGCTCTTTTTACAATGTCATATCCAAAGAGTTGCTTTATCGTAGAAGAAGCTTTAAAGATTCTATTCGTACCAATAAATTTATAGTGGAAGAAAGAAGTAGTTTCCTTAAACTGATTTCTTACAATAATCTATTTAGCCAGAATCCCAGGAATTCATTTTCTAAAAGTGATTTATTTGAAGCAATCGCTGGCAATAAAGGCGAAAAAGAAAATTTTCTGGATAGGCTTTGTGTAGATACTGGTGTTTTAAAGAAAGAAAGTTCTGAAAGGTACACATTTATGCATTTAAGTTTTGAAGAATTTTATGCAGCAGAATACATAGGAGAGAAAAAATCATGGAGTTTTCTTTTTAACAGATATTTACATTTGGATGAAAGACTAGAGGAAATAATAACATTTTTCATCGGTCAAACAAAAAGTGAAGAAATTACGTTTACAATATTGAATGATTTGTTTAAGTCTAAAAAAATTGATTTATTAATAAAATGCTTTCTTGAGAGAAAATATTATAAAAACGCAATATTTGAGCAACTAATAGATTTGATTTTAGAAGATTCAATAAAAATACTTAAACCAGAGAATAACATAAGAAACTCAACTTTCATTAATTTTCTGTCTATTATTTTTAATTCAAAAGAAATAATTGGTAAATTTCCAAAAGGTTTTGAACAAAAGTTAATTGATCTAGTTCGTAACGATGAAAGGTATTTAGTGAATATTTTACATTTAGTAGGTAAATATGATCCAAACATAATGCTTTCTATTTACAAAGTAATCGGTGAAAAGCATTTAAATCAATTAATTGTTGTTTTAAAATTGTTAGTTTCTGATGATAGAATAGTAGACAATATTATAGCATGGTACACTGGCAGTGAATCTTTTATTCCTAAAGATGATCTTGTCTTAATATTATTACATGGGATGAAGTATCCCTCAACAAGAAAGACCCTTTCTGATAATAATTTACCTGGTAATAATCGGAAAATTAAACCAATGTTTATTTTACCGAATTATCACGAGAATAAGGCGCTGACTTTAATGTTTAATTTGGGGCTGTCTATCTGTGACAAAAGGGGGAAGCTGGAAGATTCTGAGGAAATTAATTTTGCGATTCATGTAAGAAAAGATAAACCACTATTAAAACAGTGGAATTCATTTTTCAATGGATCTAATAATGTAACGAAAGAACAAATGGATGGTATCAAAGATTTAACTAGAAATGATATTATAGTTACCTTATCATCTAGTAGGCTCTTTCCGATTTTAGTATTCTTTAGTATTTTTGTTGCCGCACCGTCAGTGTTGGAACATTTTTATATCCATAAACTTATTCCAGTGCCAATTAAACCAACAATATTTTCTTTTTTTCCATCAGTAGTATTGCTACCTATAGAGATATTTAGTCTAATAGGTATAGTCATATATGTATACGGAAACTTTAGGCTTACAATGCAAAAAAAACGTCGTCGGTGGTACTATTTTAATTTGAATAATGCAATGTTTTCAGATTTGCTTAGCTTTTATTTTGGAAGTTTTCTTATGGTAAAATTTATAAAGAAAACAATTCCAAATTATAGCATGTTTAAATCTAAAGCTTTGTTTAAGAATCTAAAAAAAGTAGATGTTGGAAATTGTCTTTCAAATCTTTGGTTTTTTGATGTTTAATTATTAAAAAACTGTTAAACAAAAGATTGCGGGAAAGCATCAGGGGTAGATATTGAAACTAGAAATTAAACGATACGTAAAGTTTAAAGATGATAGTATCTAAAAATGGGGCGACCTTTGGGAATACAATAATTGTTATAAATAACCTTCCCCTGTTTAACGAATATGGAAATAGGCATAGCCTTTAAGGCAAGTAAAAGCGCGGTAAATATGTTGTCATTGCGTATAAGCTCACGAATAAAAATGAGAAAGTTTAAAAAGACGAATAGAATCAATGATAATTCTGTTTTCAAGGCCTGGGCTCGCAGTTTATATTTGGCAAAATTAATTAGCAAAATTAATTAGCAAAGTTATAATTATTATCACATGATTTCGATTAGTTGCTGATTTGCAAAGTGGCATGAAATAACTTGAAAACCGGAGTAATATTTATGACTACAATAACATTAGTGCTTAATGATGAAAAAGTTCAACAATTAAAAAAAACTGCTGAGCTCTATGGGCTAAATCTTGAACAATTTGTTACTGCTTCTATTGAGGATTTAATTTCTCAACCTGAGCCGGAATTTAATGATGCCGTAAAAAAGTTTTACAAAAAAACAGTGAATTATATAAACGGTTATCATAATGCATTATCTCACTTTAACTGAAATTCTTGCTTTGCATAGAGAAATAATCACAGCTTCAGGCGGCTCATGTGGAGTTAGAGACCTTGGAGCTTTAGAATCCGCGATAAACCAACCCCGTATTTACTTTTGATCAACAAGGTCTTTACCCTGATTTGGTTTCAAAAGCAGCCGCATTGTGATTTTCTTTAGTTTAGTAATGAACCATCCTTTTATTGACGGTAATAAGAGAGTGGGGACGCTTCGATGGAAGTTTTTCTTTTGTTAAATGGTTATGGAATTCAAGCAAATGTAGATGTGCAGGAAAAATTGATTCTTGATCTTGACGCTGGTAGATTGGAATGGGAAAATTTAACAATATGGGTAAAAAACACATCATCTCTGCATCAGTTGTAGACATTTTGTAAAGTGGACCCAAAATCAAGACCAAAAAACAAAGTTTTTAAGTTACATTTAAAATTATTATTAACAGTCACATTGAGGGAGGGGCTTGGGGGGGAGACTGATAACTCCTCCAAAATGTTAATAACTTTATAAACCCTCTGGTATACTAATGTTACGATTTCCTGAATGTTCATAACTTTGTAGATAACTTGTTATTTCACCTCCTTTTAGGCTTTTGTTAA
>JAIQZQ010000055.1 GCA_021777105.1 Candidatus Anammoxibacter sp. | reverse complement strand
AGGGCTGTTTACGCGTTAACGTTTTAATAATAAAATATACAATTTCAAGCCCCAACGGGGCGGCTTTAATATAGCCTGGGGCAACGCCCCAGGGCTTAAAATAAAAAAGAGATCAGCCCTGAAAGGGCGACTTAATCACTGGCGTATCGCTTTTGATCTTAAATTTTTGATCTTAACCTAACACCTTATGTGATTTACGCTAACAAGCGTAAAAAAGAACTAACGTTTTTTCAAATTATAGCTGTTAATCGGCCTTCTAATAATATGCTTAAGAAATTTATAAAACTAAACAAATTATTGTGCGAGAAACTTGAAAGTTTGGTTCCGCAATCAAAATCAGATATATTTCAGGAGTATATAAATCAGGTTGTTGGATATATGAAGGCCAAGAACGGGCAGACTATTGTGGATGTGGGCGGCGGCCGTTCATTTTGTCTTAATGAGGATGACTCTAGAAATGTAAACGCAAAGATTTATACAGTTGATATCTCTGTTGACGAAATTAAAATCAATGAGCTGACCAAGGGGAGGATAATATCGGATGTTACGCAAGGCATGCCGTTTAAGGAGGATAAGATAGACCTTATCGTATCAAGGTCAGTGCTTGAGCATTTGCAGGATGTTGAGAGTTTTGTGGCTCATTCCGGCAAGGTTTTAAGAGCTAACGGTGTGTTTATACACCTTTTCCCGTCACGGTTTGCCCCATTTGCAATCATAAACCAACTGTTGCCGAAGAGGCTGACAAAAAAAATACTTTACCTTCTGGTGTCCGGCAGCCGCGGACGATGCGGATTTAGGGCTTTTTATAATAAATGCTATTATAAGGCGTTTCTGGACCTGCTTAAAAAACACAATTTCAAGGTTGTTGACGTTCATTTGGGGTACTACCAATCGAGATATTTCAGTTTTTTTGCGCCCCTATATATTATAAGCATTATTTATGAGATGGCGGCTATGTGTTTTAAAGCAAAAAACTTGGCTGCGTATACGCTGGTTGTGGCGAGGAGGGAGATTTGAAATTCTGAATTTTAGATTTTAGATTATTGCCGGCGCAAAAAAGATTAAAATAAGAACTGGCTTGAAGCTCTTTAATTATAAGGTACAATAGGGAAGATTCTCATAAAACAGGTGTTTAATTTGCCGGAAGTAAACGAGGCGGCCGCGGGGCCGGTTTGATTCAATCGGCCTGGAGGAAAGTCCGGGCTCCACAGGACATGGTGGTCCCTAACGGGGACTGGGAGCGATCCTAAGGAAAGCGCAGCAGAAAATATACCGTCCGGAAACAGTCAATGTTTTTGGATAAGGGTGAAATGGCGGGTCCTGCGATTAAGCGGGATTAAAGTAAGAGCCCACCGTTCCGGCGGCGACGTCGGAAGCTTGGCAAGCCCCACCAGGAGAAAGGCCAAATAGGGAAGGATGGAGCTGTCCGTTCCGCTATACTTCCGGGTAGACCGTTAAAGTTTGGCGGCAACGTCAAAACAAGATAAATGGCCGCCTACTACAAAACCCGGCTTACTGTTTGCTTCCGGCAAGTTTTTATTCTAAATCACCATATCATCAGGCAGCACGGCGCCTTTTGGTATTACAACTATGCCTGAGCGTATGGTGTAGCATTCATGATCGTGTTCCTGGACGTTGTTGACGTTTTCAATTCTCACCCGGTCGCCGATTTTTACGTTTTTATCAATAATCGCTTTGTTAATAACGCAATTATTTCCTATTGTAAAAGGGGCGTCTTCATCATAAAAATCATTGCCCATTATAATCGAGTCTTTAATTGTTGATTGCAAACCCACTCTTGTTCTTACGCCGATAATTGAGTCCTCTATACTATCCGCCGATATGTGGCAGCCGTCCGCGATTAATGAGCGTTTAATAGTTCCTGATTCCAGTCGCGTAGGTGGAAGTTGTCTTGAGCGTGTTATCAGAGAATACTCTCCCTGAAACGATTTTGCGATTCCCTCGCCTCTGCTCCACTCCATGTTTGCGTTAAAAAACGATTTTATAGTTCCCACATCCTCCCAATAGCCGTCAAACGGAAAGCAGACCATTTTGTTACTTTTTGCGAGACTTGGAATAACGTTTTTTCCGAAATCTTCATCTTCATTGTCCAGCGCTTTCATCAACACTTCTGTGTTAAAAACATAAATTCCCATAGATGCCAGAAATGATTTGTCACCGGGATAATCCATCCCGATCTCCTTTAAATCAAAATCCTTTACTTCTGAAACATCTTTAGGCTTTTCAGCGAAGCCTGAAATAGTGAAATCCTTGTTGATTTTTGTCACGCCTAAACCGAATAGCTTTTCAGGAGGGGTGTAGTTTGCCGCGATTGTGATATCCGCATTGTTCTCCACATGCCAGTTAAGCAGTTTTTGATAATCAAGTTTGTAAATCTGATCGGCGCTGGTAATTAAGACGTGCTTTGGGTTGTGACGAGCGATATATTTTAACGATTGACGCACGGCGTCGGCAGTGCCCTGGTACCAGTCCTTGCTGTCCGGCGTCTGTTGCGCGGCCAAAACATCAATAAAACCGCTTTGCTGAGTCTCCCTCGAATATGTTTGCCAGATATGCCTGTTCAGCGAAAAAGAGTTGAATTGGGTGAGTATAAAGATCTTGTCGCACTTTGAATGGAGACAGTTTGAGACCGCAAAATCGATCAACCTGTATTTGCCGCCAAACCCCACAGCCGGTTTTGCCCTGTCACGCGTTAAAGGATATAGCCTGCTTCCCTGGCCGCCGCCAAGCACAACAACAACTACTTTGTTAAAATCAGCCTTGTTTTTTTCCATTTATGAGCCTTTTTAAAAAAAGTTTATCTAAAATGAAACCTAGTTTATCACATGCATTTAGGTCAAATATGTCCTATCAATCGCCGGTTTAAAACTTGCGATGAGGGTAGGGGATGGCTTTAGCCTCCCTGTCAAATATGCCCTTTTATCAATCGTCGATGTTTTTTAAATGAATCTTTAAAAGGGAGACTAAAGTCTCCCCTACCCGCGTTTTTTTTAAACTAAAGTCTCTCCTACCCGCGGTTGTCTTAAGAACTTAAGAAAGATGTCTAGTTTATCACATGCATTTAAGGAATGCAAACGGTTGTTGTTTCCACGTCTTACGTAAAAACTTTAAAAATCAATCTGAAAACGCATTGCAAACAGGTCGGCATTGGCGTCGTCGGTTTCCTCTATATCAGCGTCGGCATGCACATAATTAAACATAATCCTGGTGTTTGGATTTAGATACCAGTTAACGCCGAGGGTGGTATCGGCAAGCCTGCCGCCCTGAATAGTTTCGTCGTTAAGGTCAAGCTCTGAATAACGCGCGGTTAACTCAATAGCCCCAATCCCGTTTCCTAAATCAAAGTTTCTGTGTGGTTTTATGCGTCCAAATTTGCCTGATTTTTTCTTGTACTTTCTATGTTCGCCGGTAAGGAAGTAGCTGCCGTAAGCATACCAGCCGCTAAATTCGGGGCTATCGCCGGCGTCATCTAGGTCGGAACCCACATTGGCGAACGTGTATTCGGTTTGAAAGGAAAACGACCCATACACGGCCGCTAATTCAGGATTATAGATATTGCTGTGTTTTGCGGCAAAACTGCCGGTGTCCACAAACCTGTCAGCCATATGCATTTCAGGCTTGGCCCTATACCTGACCTCGTCGCCGTGGGCGTTCTGGTGGCTGTACGAAAAGCCGGTATGAATCAGCTTTTTGCCGCCGTTTTCGTAATAAGGCAGCCCGGTAACCCTGCCGCTAAAGCTGTAGCCGCCTTCGTCCGCTCTATCCCCTCCATTATCATCGCCAAAATCGTCCGAGTTGCGGAACATGCCCGCCGCTGCTGTAAGCCGTTTGCCCATAAAGTGGTTGGCCAGCATAAAACCCGTGTTTCTGCCGGGAGCGAAAACGTTATTTAAACCCCTCTCCATAAATTGCATATATTTACTGGAATCCGACTCTTCAAGGCCAAATGGTTCTTTAAAATGCCCTGCCTGAAACTTGCCGACATATGGAAGCCTCTGAATATTTATATAAAGATCTTTAAAATCAACATCACCGCCCGCAAATTCATATTGCGCTTTAAACCCTATATTTCCATAAATGGTTCCTGCTGTGTAAAAACGCGCCCTCCTGAACTCTGTCCCATCAACCTGATCGCCGATATGCTCGCGGACGTCATTGTCTTCATTAAACCAGCCCCAGTCGTTCATAATGCGACCGCCAAATTTCAGTTTGAAATTGCCGTCTTCCGAATTTAAGCGCAATCCCTTGTTCCACGAAATGCTAAAATTGGAAATAAGCCCGGCTTTTGCCAACTCCGCCCTGGTGTCTTCACGCAAAAGATAATCATGAATAATCTTCTCAATCTTTTTTTGCTCTTCAAAAGAGACTTCCTGAGCCTTCGAATCATTAAGCGCAAATGCCATATAAGAGATTGCCAACCCAAAAACAAACACAACAGACACAAAAAACACTCTAATAACTTTCATTTAATCCACCTTTCTAACAATAAATAAAAAAAATTATAATTTATGTGTTAATAATCACCCTGAATATAAAATGTTGGAATAATTGTACAAAACAAATGTTAAGAAACAATAAATTTTATATGAATTTTTTGTGAAATCTCTAACTTAGGTGTATACAAGGGTTTAGCTCTTGTGTGGTTGGGTTTTGACAAGTTTTGACAAGGCTTTTTTCGGATTCCTGATTGTCAGGTTTCTCCGTGCGCTGTTTGTGGCTGCGGTTTAAACTTCAAATGCGGTTGTTATAAGGCAGCGTCTAATCACTAATTATTTAAAAAAGCTATCAATTTGCAGTTGCAATCTGCATTTTATAGTATAAAATGCAGGTATGTACTTCAGATTGTTTAAATATCCTAAAAATCGGAAAAAGAGTTTTTTTCTGTTTGGCCCCAGAGGAACAGGCAAAACAACATGGCTGAAGGCTTCATTTCCTGAAGCGTTGTTTATTGACTTGCTTGATTCTGAATATTACCAGGCTCTAGCGGCCAGGCCTAACAGGCTTAAGAATCTAATTCCTGATGGTTTTAAAGAATGGATTATTCTTGATGAAATTCAGCGAATACCCGAGTTGCTGAATGAAGCGCATCGATTGATAGAAGGCTGCGGTTATAAATTTGTTCTTACGGGATCAAGCGCGCGGCGTTTAAGGAAGAAGGGCGTTAATCTGCTGGCGGGCAGGGCTTTGACGTATAACATGCATCCGTTAACCACTATTGAGCTGGGCAAGGATTTTGATATAAAAAGTTCTTTGCAATGGGGCAGACTGGCCGCTGTAAATTCTGAACCGGATCCTGACGCGTTTTTAAAATCATATGTTCAGACTTATATGCGTGAAGAGGTTCTGCAAGAGGGATTAACGCGAAACATCGGCGATTTTTCACGGTTTCTTGAGACTGCCGCGTTTTCCCAGGCGTCTGTAATTAACACCTCCGATATAGCGCGCGACTGCGGCATCAACAGGATGAAGGTTAATAGTTATTTCTCAATTGTAGAAGATCTGTTGCTTGCGCGCCGCCTCCCGGTATTTACTAAAAGGGCTAAGCGCAAGATGACCGGGCATCCAAAATTCTTTTATTTTGACGCCGGCGTGTTTCGGAGCATACGACCAATGGGCTTTCTGGATTCACCGGAAGAGGCTGAAGGGGCGGCGCTTGAAACATTGTTCTTTCAGGAAGCTCTTGCAATTAATGATTATTATAATTGTAAATACAATATCTATTACTGGCGCACCGCTAACGGAATTGAAGTTGATTTTATACTCTACGGCCCAAACAGCCTTTTAGCTATTGAGATTAAACGCTCCATGTCCTTTACTAAAAAAGACCTTAAAAGTTTAAAAATGTTTAAGGCTGATTTTCCGCAAGCAAAACTCTACCTTTTATATGGGGGCGAGAGGGAAGAGTTTGAAGACGGCGCGCATATCATGCCCATAACAAATGCTCTGAAAAATATGCCGACACTGCTCGGCGTTCCTCCAGAGACTCCGTAACTATTCAGACCAACGCGGTATATAGGGGACACAGGTATATTTTTATTCTTTTGCTTGTCAAGTGTATCCGGGACGCAGAAAAACCGGACTGTTCAAATCCGGCTCAAACCTTATTCAGATTGCAGGCTGTTTATGAATTTGTCGATTATTGCGTTATGGGAGCCGTCTTTTTGCATTGCGGCCAGGGCGGTGTTGAATTTGGTGATTATATCAAGTTTATTAATCTTTTTTATAAAGGCAAGATGGATTTTAATAATTAACGCGGAGTTGGGGAGTTTTTCAACTTTGTCTTCAATATGCTCCTGATTGATTATTTGCGTGGCGGAAAGATCGCTAACTATTATGCAATCTATCCTGTCGCGAATGAGGTTTTTAAAATTTGCAAAAGAGTCGTCGGCTTCCTGAGTTTTTATAACGCCTGTTCTGACTAAAGCGTCAAATTCTTCTCCATAGCTCCAGCCACGGTTAACGCCTACCAGTTTCTCGTTTAAATCAGCCAATTCTTTAAAATTAAAGACGTTTCCCTTTTTAACATAAATATATAATTTTTCATCAAAGAAAGGGTCTGTGTAATCGAATATCTTCAACCTGGCGTCATTTTTAAAAATGCCGCCAATCGCAGTCTCGCCCTTTGTGCCCTTCATCATTGCCCGTTTCCAGGGAAAGCCTAAAACTTCAGTTTCAATGCCGGCCTTGTCAAATATGGCTTTTATTATTATGGGGTAAAGACCTTTTGCTACTTTAAGCGGGCCATACATATATGGAGGGCTGGCCTCGTCAACCGCCACAACGATCTTTTCGCTTTGAGCCTTGGCATTGACCGGCGCAATAACGGGCAAGAGAAACATGATAGATAATATGGCTATAAATTTTTTCATATTTGTCCTTGAAGGAGATAAATTTCTGGCAACCTGAAGAAATTTGTAAAGGGATAAAAGGCTAAAGCCTTAACTCCTTTCCGACTGTCTAATACTTTATCATTTTTTATCTAAAACGCATCATTTAAAATTTATTTGTTTTCTCACATTACCCTACCGGCTCAATGGGAACCGTTATGATAAACTTAGAGCCTTTTCCCTTTTCGCTTTCGCAGCTAATGGTTCCGCCAAGCTTTTGGGCGACAAGGTTGTGAATAATGTGCAGGCCCAACCCCGTGCCGCCTTTGCCGCGTTTGGTGGTAAAGAACGGCTCGAAAATCTTGGCGCGATTTTCATCTGAAATTCCCTGCCCGTCATCGCTATAATTAAATATTAGAGAGCTTCCTTCTCTCCTGAAGTCAATAACGACGCAACCATGATCATCGGGGTCATACGCATGATTAAGCGAATTTACAATCAGATTAGTAACGATTTGTGTAAAAACGCCGGGATAACTACGCAGACTTATTGTTTCATCTCCAACAATGTCAACCCTGATATTTGTGCGTTTTAATTTAGGTTGCAAACTAAGCAAGGTCTCGGTCAGGTACTTTTTAAGGGCAAAAGCGCGTTTCTCTTCTATACTCTGGTCAACCGCCACTTGCTTAAAACTTTGTATCAGTTCGGCGGCCCTATTAAGGTTGGATGCAAGCATAGAGCTGCTTTGACTTATTGTCTCCATATATTTTTCAAGGTCTGATCGTTTTAGATTATTATTTTTATAAGCCTTAATCAACGCTTCCGTCTCGTTGTTAAATAGAGATGATAGGGTAACGCTTATGCCCAGCGGGGTGTTGACTTCATGTGTCACGCCTGCGACCAGGCCGCCAAGGGTAGCCATTTTTTCAACTTCTACAAGTTGAGTCTGTGTTACCTGAAGGTTCTCTATGGCGTTTGAAAGATCTTTGGAGCGCAATGATACTTCGTTTTCCAGGGTTTTGTTGTAATCTTTTAAGATTTCTTCCGCGCGTTTTCGTTCAGTAATGTCGCGGATTATGGCGGTAAACAGGGTTTTGCCGGCAAAAGACGCTTTGCTTACGGCAAGATCTATGGTGAAAATTGATCCGTCCTTTTTTTTGCCGACAACTTCGCGGTTGTCGTCGTTCCCGGCGGCGCCTTCCGTTTGCCAATATTGCGCCTGATTGCCCCAGGAGGAGAAAGGCATGAGCATGGAGATATTGTTGCCTACCACTTCATCCGCTTCATAGTTAAACATACGCTCGGCGGTCGGGTTGAAAGACTCAACTATGCCGGTTTCGTTAACCGTGACTATGCCGTCGGCGGCAGTCTTCAAAATTGTGGATATTCGAGCTTCGCTTTCTCGTAAAATGCTGTTTGACTCTTCTGTCTCGACTTTGCTTTTATATAGTTCGTCAAACAAACCATTGATAGATACACGCATTTTGTTGAGGTTTCGGGTCAGCTCTCCCATCTCATCGTTTGATTTAATACTGATATCCGCGTCAAGATTGCCCTGGGCAACCTGCAATGACATATGTGAAATCGCTTTAATGGGCCTGTTAATGCTCCTGTTGAAAAAGAACAGTATGGCCGCAATAATAAACGCGAACATCAGGCCTATAATAGTTAAGATTATAAAAGAGACTTCTCTGCCGGAAGCCATTTGCGCGCTAATGGGAACGATTACTTCAAGCGCGCCTCTAACATCTCCCATTTTCCAGCCCCTTTTTGGGGTTTGGGGATGCGTGTTGTGGCAGGCAACGCAGCTTTGGGCGACCATTTTGTCCGCAATGGCCACGCGCACTATTTCATTGCCTTTGGATAGGTCGGTTTTAACAAAAGCGTCATCCGGATTGGTTTTAAAATACTCCAACGCCTCAACGGCAAAATCATCCAGTTTCCTGTCCTTGCGGCCCGGAAAAGGGAAGGCGCTGTATAGCCGTATTTGTAATCCTTTTTTTTTAGACAACAAATCGCCTAATTCAAGGATTAATGTCGCGGGCAAGGGCACTGCCTTTTTTCTTATCTTGTGATCAAAAGTTGCCTGCAGGTTGCTTTGGCTATTGATTTTACTTATTACATTCTTAGTATAGTATGATCGTAGCGTTTTATACTGGTATATGGTTTCCGTGGCGTTGTTTATTGCGGTGTCTAAGGCTCGTTGTTTGTTAATTTGCGGTATAAAAACAATTAACGCTGCTATGCCCGCCATAAACACGGCTATAACAGGCAGAATAGTTTTAGATGAGAGCGAGTTGAATTTGATTGGCATATTTCGGATATTTCCAAAGCTAAACCGCCTGATAAGCGGTCGCGATTAGCAAAAGCTAAACTATAGTATTTAAATGTATGATACATACAACAGTCGCAAATGATGATGCGTAGTTTAGCACATACTGTATGGGGATGCAAATATCATTTAGGGGCAATTTTGCAAATGCGGCGCAAATACGGATGGGTATAAGTTGTAACGCTCTTTGCCAAACGCAAACTCTTTACCCCACCGGATCAAGGGGGACTGTAATAATAAACTTTGCGCCTTTGCCCTTTTCGCTTTCGCAGCTAATGGTTCCGCCAAGTTTTTGGGTGACAAGATTGTAAATGATGTGCAAGCCAAGCCCGCTGCCGCCTTGGCCGCGCCTTGTGGTGAAAAACGGGTCAAATATTTTTGCAATGTTTTCCTCTGGAATGCCGCGACCGTCGTCGGAGTATTGAAACTTAAGGTTGGCCCCCTCCTTTTTAAAACTAAAATGAAAAACGCCGTTATCGTCAGGCCCGTAAGCGTGCGCAAGCGAGTTCATAAGCAGGTTGGTGACTATCTGCGAGAAAACGCCGGGATAGCTGTTTAAACTCAGGCTATCGTCGCCTTCAATAACGATGCGGTGCTGTTTGTGTTTCAGCTTTGGACGCAAGCTCAGCAGCGCGTCGTTAAGGTAAGCTTTGAAGGCGAAAGACCTCTTAACTTCGGCTGTTTGGTCCACCGCCACTTGCTTGAAACTTTGAATCAACTCAGCCGCGCGGTTAAGATTTGTCATGAGCATTGCGCTGCTTTGAGTTGCTTTATCAATAAATTTTTGCAACTCGGAACGTTTCATGCGGTTGTTTTCAAAAGAGTCGCGCAAGGCGGAAGTGTCGTTGTCAAGCAACGAGGCTAGTGTAACTCCAATGCCTATGGGCGTGTTGATTTCGTGAGCTATGCCGGCGACCAATCCGCCGAGGGACGCCATTTTTTCAGCTTCAACCAATTGATTTTGCGTCATTTTAAGGTTTCTAATAGCTTTTGAGAGTTCGTCCGTGCGTTCGGCGACTTCTTTCTCCAGCGTGAGGTTGTAATCGGCCTGGAGCTGCTCGGCCCGTTTGCGTTCCGTAATGTCATGCACAATACCGGTGTACAAAACCTGCTCGCCAAGATGCACTTCGCTTACCGCCAGATCCATTGGGAAACCGGCTCCACCCTTCTTGATCCCTACGACTTCGCGGACGTCGGCCCCTGTGCCGTTTTTTCCGGGGCGCCAATATTTTAGGTGCTCATCTTTGGTTGTGGAAGTGGTAAGCAATGAAACCGCTTCGCCGACCGCCTCGCTTGCCGAATATCCGAAGATGCGTTCGGCCGCCGGATTAAAAGACTCGATAATGCCGTCCTTGTCTATTGTTATTATGCCGTCGGCCGCCGTCTCCACAATGGCGCTTATCCTTGCCCTGCTGTTGCTTAAGATGCGGTTTGACTCCTCAAACTTTTCATTGCTTTCACGGTACGCGCTGAACAGCTCTTTGATTGATTTGCGCATAACATTAAGGTTATAAGCAAGTTTTCCGATTTCATCGCGGCTGCTTGTGTCGATTACAATCTCAAGATCGCCGTTTGCTATCTTTGTCGTTGAATCGCGAAGTTTTAACAGCGGTTTAGAAATGTAGCGGCGGGTTATGATCACCGACGTTAATGCGATAGCCGTGATAATAAACACCGTCAATGCGATAATGGCAAACATTTGAACCAGCGATTCTTGTTTAACGCTTTTGCGTGAAAGCGCCAGTTGAATAGAGCCGATCTTTTTATCCTGATGCGTTATATATGACGTCTTGGCTATAAATTGTGGCGACGACTCAAAAAAATCGAATCCGTTCCCTTTAAACTCGGACGACACTCGTTCGCTAACAACATCAGAGTCATCCAGAACTCTAACGCAGGCAATGGATTTGTCCAGAAACAGGGCGTCCACAAAGCCGTTAATGCTATTGACGTCAAAGTTCCATAGAGGGGTGACAAGGCTTGTTTCGGAGAGCTTCAGCATGTTGTCGAGTTGATCTGTCAACTTTTTGTTCATTCTGGAGCTGTTTATGATGATTGATCCCGCGGCAAAACCGACAAGCATTAACGTGACAACGCCTATAAGCGCGTAACTAAAACGCCGGCTTATGCTGGGTGTTTTTTCAGGTTTAAATTGCGGATTTTTGTCGCTCATATTAGAAACGGTATCCAATAAAAAGTCGGTATTCGTCAAGCCAGCCGTCTTTAACGCCGCTGTGGTTGTCGTACTCAACATTGCCGAGCTTTATTTTAAGGTAGGAACGGTCAGTAAGGTCGCGTGAGTAAATCAGATTGTACTCTTTGCTGGTTCCGGAAGGCGGCAGGTTACTTTTATGATCGGTTTGAAGGTAGAGGAAATATAAGCCGTTTTTACCCCAACCGTATGTGCTTTCAAGGAAGTATGACATGCTCCCTCCTTCAAAACTCAGGTCAAATTCCCAAAGAGGCTCCTCGCCGATTAATCCCGGTTGAAAAGGCGTTCGCAAGGTGTCTTCCGGGCCGTCGCCGGTGACCTTAAATATGCCCGGCTCAATGGTCAGGTTTCCATATGTAAATTTCAACCCGGCCTGGACTGCGTCCGACTTTACGCGCGTTCCCGTCTCTTTTGCGAATTTGCCCACATCCCACTGCGTAATATAATGCGCGCGCAGTGTGTATTGCAATTTAGACTCCGGGTTAAAGGTGTAATCTGCTTTGGCGCCGAATGTGTTATAAAGGTCGTGGCCGAAATAGTCGTATACCCACAATGAGGCATTGGGCAAGCCTGTATATTGCGTTTCAATAAATTGGAAACCTTTTGTCGAATATGGGACGTCTTCAACCATTTCAATATCAATAAATTTGTTTGACGCTGATCCGCTGTTAAGGTCGTCGCGCGACGTCCAGCCGCTGAATCTGTGCAAATGGCCCAGGGTTACCTTAAGATCGTCCATTGGTTTGGTTTCAAACACCGCGGCTTCAAACGCCTGGGCTTTTTGTCTAATGTTATAATGCGTCATAAAATTCAGAGCAAGGCTTTGGCGGCCGATTGTCAAGTTCGTGTCGGTTAATCCAAAATGCTCAAAATCGTATCTGATAAAAGCGTTGTTTAATTTGGAGTATTCGCTTATTGAGAGATTGTAAGCCGCGTCTTTATGCCCGTCGTAATTTCCCTCGGAATAGGTTGGAAAAGCGTGCACATACTGCGCGCCCACTGAAAAGCCCTGAAATACCGGGCTCGAATAGTTGACTGTGGCAGCCAGCGAACCCGCGTGCGCGTCGCCGTCCATTGGCGAGCCAAAACCGTCGTTGCCGTCGCGCATCCTGCCCATTGTTATAAACTGCAGCCGGCCGGTCGCGGTTCCATAGCCGCCGTCCTCAAAAAAGCCGAAGATTCCATCCGCGCCCGCAAGGGTTGAAAAGGAGATAAAAATCAGGGAAATTAACAATGCGATTGTTATTGTTTTTGATTTATTCATAGCTATATTTGTCTTTTCTAAATAATGTAATAATTTTAAACTCAAAATTTGCAGGCAAAGCGTAAAACGCTGTTTACAGCGCTGATTAAAAAGGTTATTATAGTCCTCTTAATCAGGATTAATAAGGGTGTTAGAATAAATTATTCCAACTGATTTGTCAAAAACAATAAGAATATAAAAAAGTAAAAACGAAATATTACCGAGGGCTTAAAATATTAATGATATTTAAATATATTCATATCCTGTTGTTGGTTATTTGTGTCTCTACAACCGTCAATGCGGGCGATGAGCCGGAAAAGCCCGCCAAACCGGCTAACTTTGCGGAATTTGCGGACACTTTTAGCATAATAACGGAAATTTATCCGCCCTATAATTTTTTGGAAAAGGAGAAATTGCAGGGTATTTCAGTCGACCTGATGGTTTTGATGCTTGGGAAGGTAAACTCGAAACAGACCCGTGAAGACATAAAGCTCTGGCCGTGGGCGCGAGGGTACAGAGATGTTTTAGAGAAGCGGAACACTTGCCTTTTTTCAACCACAAGGACAAAGAAGAGGGAAGATCTGTTTAAATGGGTCGGCCCTATTTCTCCCACCACTATATCGATCTTCGCAAAAAAAAAGAGAAATATAAAGATAAACAAAATAGATGATCTAAGGAAATACAAGATTGGCGTGGTAATAGATGATATAGGCGAGCAGCTTCTGGTTACCGCCGGTATAGCTCTGAATAATTTAGAGCGCATGGGCGGCGTTCATGTAATACGCAGCTCTCTTAAAAAGCTTAACAGGGAGAGGATTGACCTGTTTTCATATGAAGAGAATGCCGTCAAATGGGTGATGAAAACAAAAGACTTTAATCCGGAAGATTACGAAATAGTTTATACTCTTAAAAGAGGCGAAGTCTATTATGTTTTCCATAAAGAGACGCCGGATTCATATATATTGAAGCTGCAAACCGCTCTGGATGAACTTAAATCCGGGGGGGAGTATGATAATGTTTTGCGGCAATATTTGCATTAGGGCGCGTATTTCGCGAAGTGTCGGATTGTTTACATTCGCATTCTGAATGTATAGCCGGGCGGATCATATTTTCGAAATTTGTTAATGAATAAAAGGCTAAAGCCTTAACTCCGAAAAGCTGAGTTTGATGGAATTTACCCTTTAGGGTTTTATTTCTCAACTTTTGAAAAGAACATACGCGAGGATAAATTTTCGAAAACCTGATAAACAAGAAAATCGATCAAATTAAACCTGAATAACATTTTTTTCATTAAACGTTTATGTATGATCAATCTTTAGACACCAAGGGCATGACCATCATGGTTGTGGATGACACCACGGCAAATATTGATGTTTTAAAGAAAACGCTTGAGCCCGGAGAGTATAGCCTCTCATTTGCTACTTGCGGCAAAAAAGCGATAGACCTGGCAACGCATAACATTCCGGACCTGATTTTGCTTGATATTATGATGCCTGATATTGATGGATTTGAGGTATGCAATGTCTTAAAACGGAATAAAAAGACAAAGGATATCCCTATAATATTTATAACCGCTAAAACCGAGGTTGAAAACCTTGTAAAGGGATTTGAAGTCGGCGGCATTGATTATATAACCAAACCATTTCGAAGCGAGGAAGTGCGTGTAAGGGTGCGGACGCAACTGCAGCTTGCATTGTCGCGAAAATATTTAAAGGATATGCATGAATATCTTGAAAAAAGCAACCAGCTTTTAAAAGAGACTAATAAGATTAAGAACACTTTTATCGGCATGGCGCTCGGCGACCTTCGCAATCCTAAAAAATTTGAGAGCATAATAAAGAAGTTAAGAGAATCACATCAAAGACTCAGGGATGAGGTTTAACCCCTTCTCTCATATTCTGACCTAAAATCAGCCTCTTTTACGCGGTTGAATTCCTCCAGACAAAAAATGTTGCTTTTCGCCCCTTGTTTCATTATTATGGCCTGCGCGGAAACAATGGTTTCCTTTTATAAAACTTTTATTGTTAAATTTATTATTTAGCGTAAAACCATGCAAGACACGGATGAATTACAATTTATTGATGAAGATGAGAGCCCAAAAAAGGTTGAAACGGGTCCGTTGTCTGAAGATCAAAAATGGAAAATGATAATAGTGGACGATGAGGACGCGGTTCACAAAATAACGGAACTCGTGCTAAAGGACTTCACTTTTAACGGCAAGAAACTTGAGTTTATTAACGCTTATTCCGCTGAAGAGGCCAAGGCTCTGATGGACAAGAATTCAGATATCGCCTTAATGTTCCTTGATGTGGTAATGGAAAGTGACGACGCCGGCCTGCTGTTTGTGAAATATGTAAGAGAGACGTTAAAGGATAATCTTATCAGGATTATACTTCGCACCGGCCAACCCGGAGCCGCTCCTGAAATTGAGGTTGCGCAAAAATACGACATAAACGATTATAAACAAAAGACGGAACTTACCACGCAAAAGATGTACACCGTTGTCATATCCTCATTAAGGTCATATCAGAACATAAAACAGCTTGACGATATACGCAACAACCTTGAAAAAATAGTTGAATTGCGCTCGGCTGAATTGCGTAAAATAAATGACGATCTGAAAGTAGAGGTAGAGGAGAGGAAAAGGGCGGAACATGACGCTGAAGCAGCCAATCAGTCAAAATCTATCTTTCTCGCAAATATGAGTCACGAAATTCGCACTCCGATGAACGCTATTATAGGGTACGCAGAGATATTGAAACGCGATAAGCAGCTTAACTCTGAGCAATTTAGCGCGATAAACACTATTGAGCGAAGCAGTAACCACCTTTTAACTCTTATCAATGATATACTTGATATTTCAAAAATAGAAGCCGGAAGGATGGAGTTAAAGACCAATGATTTTAATCTGGCGGACTTTGCGCGGGAAATATCTCAAATGTTTTTGCCTCGGTGCGAAGAGAAGGCGTTAACATGGCAAATTGAAGGGATTGAAGAGGGCTGTAGATTGCCGGTAAACGGAGACGAGGCAAAATTGAAACAGGTTTTAATTAACCTGATCGGCAATGCGTTAAAGTTTACTGAAACCGGGGGGGTTATATTAAGGATAACAACGGAAGAGGACGACTATTATTTTTTTGAGATAACCGACACTGGGGAAGGCATTTCACCTGAATCGCTTAAAACAATATTCGAGCCTTTTAAACAGGATGAGCAGAAATATCATAAAGGCGGCACCGGGCTGGGGCTGGCTATTTGCGATAAGCATGTTGAGCTTATGGGCGGAAAGCTGGGCGTTCAATCAACATTAGATAAAGGCTCCAGATTCTTTTTCAGATTAAAATTCGCGCCGGCATTGGGAGATATAAAATCGCGCGTAACTGAAAAACGCAAGGTTCTTGGACTTGAAGAGGGATATAAAGTAAAAGCCGTAGTTGTTGACGATGTTGACCTTGACCGTGAATTGATGACAAAGAGCCTGGAAGATATAGGCGTCGAGGTCGTTGCCGCTACAAACGGAGCTGATGCTATTGACAAAACCCGCGAACAAATTCCAAATATTGTTTTTGTCGACTATCGCATGGAGCAAATGGACGGTATTGAGACCATAAGCCGCATAAAAAATGAATTTGGCGACAAAGTTAAGGCGATAATTGTATCAGCATCGGTGTTTGACCACCACCTCAAACAGTTTAACGACTCAGGATGCGACGGAGTGATATCAAAACCGTTTCATGTTGAGGATGTGTACAAATGCATGGCAAAAACGCTTAATATAAAGTATAAATACGCGAAAATCGACGAGCCTCAATCGACGGCTGCTTCCAAATTTGAAATGCCTGAAATAACCATACCAGGCGACCTTCTTGCGCGGATGAATAAAGCCGCTGAGTTTAACGAGATTACAGAGCTTGAAAATCTGTTGATTGAGTTGGAGACGTTAGGGCCTGAAGCGGTTGCGCTTGCTGATCACATCAGGGCTTTGGCCAAACAATACGATATGGACGGAATACTTGATGTTTTTAAGAAACTTGGATAAACTGTAACAAAATAAACCATGTTGGAGTTAAGGCTTTAGCCTTTTATTTATTAACAAATTTCATAAAATTTTTGGTTTTAGCAAAAATAAAATATTATGGATGACAACAATTTTGATAAATCTGAAATGAAAATTTTGCTGGTGGACGACACTCCGGCAAATATTGATGTGTTGAAACATGCGTTGCAGTCCGAAGGGTATAAACTCTCATTTGCGCCTAACGGCAAAGTAGCCCTCAAACTTGCCGATCATAATGTGCCCGATCTGATATTGCTTGATATCATGATGCCGGAGATGGACGGCCTTGAAACATGTTCACATTTAAAGAGCAACGAGAAAACAAAGGATATCCCCATAATCTTTATTACCGCTAAGACGGAAACAGAGGATGTGGTAAAAGGTTTTCAGTTGGGCGGGGTGGATTATATTGCTAAACCGTTTCACAGAGAAGAGGTTTGCGCAAGGGTGAAAACGCATCTTCAACTTGTGCAAGCGTGGAAGATGCTCAAATCTCAAAACAAGAGCCTGGAGGAGCTGAACAAGCTCAAAAACGCGTTTGTCGGCATGGCCGCCCATGATCTGCGCAACCCGCTATCCATTATTTGCATGCTTACGCAACTAATGATTATGGATAAAAATACTCTTACCCCTGAAATAATTGAAAAGAAGCTTAACATGATTAGAAATTCAGGCAAAAGGATGCTCTCTTTAATAAACAACCTCCTTGACGTCACCGCGATAGAAAGCGGCAACCTGAAGCTCAATATCAAACCCGGTTCGTTGAAGACATTGGTTAGTGAAAGGATTCAGATATTTGAAATAGGCGCAAGGGAAAAGGAGATACAAATAAACTCAACACTGGCTGATATAGACGACTTTTTATTTGATCCAAATTATATTGCCCAGGTTATTGACAATCTGATTACAAACGCCCTTAAATTCTCGGAATCCAATAAAAATGTCTATGTAACATTAGGGCGTGAAGGCCCAAACGCAAAAATAAGCGTAAGGGACGAAGGTCCCGGCATTTCAAAAGAGGATCAGGAAAAACTTTACGGCGCTTTTCAAAAACTAACCGCGCAACCCACGGCCGGCGAAAAAAGCACCGGCCTTGGACTGGCTATTGTAAAGAAAGTGATAGAGGCCCATAAAGGCGAGATTAGCGTTGAGAGCGAATTAGGCGCCGGCGCGACTTTTAGTTTTACATTGCCCACGGAATAGACTTTGGTATTTATAGTCTTCGAAGTTGATTTTTATAAACAATTAATTTAATAAAAGGCGGCAAGCGTGAAAAAAATTGTTGTTTTAGACGATGACAACGATATTCGGACGGTGTTGCGCATGACGCTTGAAAAGGCCGGTTACGAAGTAGAGGATTTTCATGACGGCGACGCTTTAATCAGTTTTCTACAAAACCAACCCGCCGTCATTCTAATGACCGACATCTTTATGCCGGGCAAAGACGGCATTGAAGTTATTATTGAATGCCGCAAACAATTCAAAGACCTGAAAATTATCGCCATGACGGGCGGCGGCGACATCGTGCCGGGCGATCTTTTAACTCCCGCCAAATTCCTGGGCGCGGACTTCACAATTGAAAAACCTCTTGAGTACGAAGATGTGGTAAACGCCGTAAAATCCCTCATAGGCGAATAGCTCCCTCCCCCGCAAGAATCAGTAAGCAGTTTTATCTTTAGATTTTAAGTAATTGTTCCGCGTGTTTTTTTTACTATCGTCAAATAAATCAGGTTTTCTAAAAACAATTTTTTTTTGTTAACGTTTATCAGAATTTATTTTCTAAGATACTTAATGGAACCTAAAGAATGTTGCATAATTATTGCTATCTAAAAAACAGGATATTGTTTCTTTTTCTTTGCCTTATACTTGTATCGTATACTGCCGATATTTTTGCGGAATCTCAAAAAATACCACGAGACGTTTATGGGATCTTGCTAAAGGCCAAAGCTGAAATAGAATTATTAAGACGACAATCCGGAATACGAACCTCATGGCCGAAAATTAGTTCCAATTCTAAACATTATCCACGGCATTCACTGCAAAAATGTTTTGAACTTCTGGAAAAAATCAACCGTTTACGCAATATTAAGCAAATGGGTATAATAACCACACCGAGGTACCCATCACGAAAAATCACACCGGATGAAGTTTATGTCGTGGCAATCAGGTTGCTTGAAGAGTTGCGCATTGTGACAGGAAACGCAAATCTTGAAAATAAATCCTTTGCCGTTGATCCAAAAATAGTAATTGAATATGAAACCAATTATATTCTTTTATCTGAAATTTCCAGAGCTCTTGATCCTGTTCTTGGCATTGAAGGATTTACGTCCGATGATGTTTATGCCCAAACAAAACGTGTTATTGAAAATGCCCGTTTTCTTAGATCATCTCAGAATCTTGCTGAAATTAAGAAAGAGCCTGATTTGAATATGACTATATTAAGACATCCTAATCATGTGTTAAAAGAAGTCTATAATGTGCTTGAGAAAATATCGCAGATTGAACGCAATTTAAAAATTGATCCATGTGAAGTTCCAAAACTACAATATCGCCGCATAGAGTCAAATGAGGTTTATGACGCAATGCATAATGTCTTGACGGAACTACAGCGAATCAAATTGTGTCTGGGGTTTGAATTTCACACTTCGTATCCTGAGCCTGAAGGCGGAAAAGCTCCTAATGATGTTATATATAATTTAAAGTTAGCTCAAAATCTGTTGCCGCTATTTGACGGAAAAACTCCGTTGTTAAGAAAAGACCCTAATAATTTAAAGAAAACATCTACAGATATCTTTACAGTAGCTTCCAGAATTGCTCAAAAGTTGAAGCTTGACATAAAAGCGCGCGGATTTTATATCAAGCATACGAAAGAACAGTGTCAGGGCGAGCATGAACTAAAACATATTTACCGGAAAACCATTGAATGTCTTCAGAAAGTTAATAAATTGCGGGTAAAAGCAGGGCTCTCGGAAACTGCAATAGACGAATATCCTTTGCATGAAATTAATTCCTGTGATACCTTTGAACTTGTTTTAAGGTTGGAAAACGATTTAGATATTATTCATAAAGTTCAATACGGCAAGGTTTATGCGGCGAAAGCGGAATTATCGGATTCATTTGACGAAAAAGCTTCGGCTGAAGCATATTTGCGGATGTGCCAAAACTCAGACATATTAGGCTTATTAACGGGTTTCTAACGGATCATGAATAGGAAAATTGTAATTACTATAGTTTCAATAATATTGACGACGGTATCGGTGTTGTTTGTATTTAATTGGAATAGAATTGGATTAGAAGTTTCAACCAACACGCCTATTAAAGTTGGCATCCTTCACTCCTTGACAGGCACAATGGCTATTAGTGAAAAGGCGGTTGTAGATTCAACTTTGCTTGCTATTGATGAAATTAATCAAACAGGCGGCATTTTAGGCAGAGTAATTAATCCTGTTATTGTGGACGGTAAATCCGACTTAAAAACATTTGCTATTGAGGCTGAAAGGCTGATTATAGGAGAAAAAGTCAGCGTAGTCTTTGGATGCTGGACTTCAGCTAGTCGCAAGACTGTAAGACCTATATTTGAAAGGTATAAACACCTGCTTTTTTATCCGGTACAGTATGAAGGGCTTGAGGAATCTCCAAACATTGTTTATACCGGAGCAACTTCTAACCAGCAAATTGTGCCTGCGGTTAATTGGTGTTCTAACAATATTGGCAAGAAATTTTTTCTTGTAGGTTCGGATTATATTTTTCCGAGAATAGCAAACACAATTATCAAAGATTGTATAATTGCAAACGGAGGAGAAATTGTAGGAGAAGAGTATCTGCTTTTGGGTAGCAATGACGTTGGCCGGATTATACAAGAAATAATTAAAAAAGAACCCGACCTTATTTTAAACACAATTAACGGTGACAGCAACATTGCCTTTTTTAAAGAACTCCGAAGAGCGGGTATTACATCTGCGATGACGCCAACCATGTCATTTAGTATTGGTGAAAACGAGATTAACGCTATTGGGAAATCAATAATGTCAGGCGGTTTTGCAAGTTGGAATTATTTTCAATCTATTAAAACTAAAGAGAATAGAAATTTTGTAAAAATGTTTAAAAATAAGTATGGCCGTGATCAAGCAATTTCAGATCCGATGGAGACAGCCTATTTAGGCGTTCATATTTGGGCAAATGCCGTAAAGGCCGCAAAAACCGACGATGTCAATAAAGTGCGAAAAACTTTGCAATATCAAAGTTTTGTTGCGCCCGAGGGTGTTGTGCATATAAGTAATGAGAATAATCATATGTTGAAGTTTGCGCGGATCGGAAAGATAAAGGATAACGGGCAGTTCGATATTATATGGACTTCTGAAAAGCTTATACGTCCACGTCCATATCCTTCTTACAGAACAAAAGAGGAGTGGGATAAAATTGCGCTTGATTTTTTTAATGGTTGGGGCGGGAACTGGGGGGCAATTAATTAACGGTTCACCTGACTTTAGTCATTAGTTTGTTTAACAAATGATTCACGCTTTCCTAATATGCGCAACTTTAATATAAATTGAAAATAAAGTTTCGCATAACAATTATTTAAACTTGAACAAGGCAGAATGAAAACACTAAAACTTCCGACTAAATTATTATGCTGGCTTTTAATTGTGGCATTGATCCCTTTAGGTCTTTTTGGGTATGCCGGCTATTTATATACGGTTAAAACGTTAAAAAAAGAGTCAATGAACAGTCTTGTGAATATAGCCAGGAGTAAAGCGTTAATTATAGACGAATATTTCAGAGATAAAGAGCAAGTGATATTTTCACTATCACACAATCCGATTATTATTGACACAATAAAACAGCACAATATAAATTTCAACGAAGACAAGGAATACCAATTAAAGCATGCGTCAATTGATAAGAGCCTCAGACAGTATTTAAAACACTTTACGCATTATAAGAAAACATTATACGACGTGTTTCTTATTAACAACAAAGGCGATATCCTATTTACTATGGTGAAAGAAGAAGACTATGGGACAAATCTGATGACCGGTCCTTTTAAAGATACGCAACTTGCTAAAACGTTTAGAAAGACGCTGACTTTGTCGGCGACAGGGTTGTCGCCGTTTGAATATTATCCTCCGTCAAATGATATGGGGGCATTTATAGGAGCTCCGATTTGGGATGACGGAATGCTGCTTGGCGCCATTTGCACACAAATAGACACTAAAAAAATATTTGAATTGGCTGCTGATTATAAAGGTTTAAGAGAAACAGGCGAAACTGTACTGGGCGCGCTACAAGGCAATATAGTTGAAATTACAGCTCCGCTCAGGCACGATCCCGGATCCGCATTTAAAAAGACTATTCCAATAGGGTCTCAAGAGGCAATGCTGATACAGCTTGCGTCACAGGCATTTGAGGGCGCCGGATCATCAGTGGACTATCGAGGCATTGATATATTTGCGGTCTGGAGTTATTTACATTACCCGGGATGGGGCATGGTAGTTAAAATCGATACAGATGAAGTTTTTGCGCCTGCTCAAAAATATAAACAGTGGATGATATATATAGGAATAATTACTGTTTTATGCGTGTTGTTAATTTCAATTTACGTTTCCGGCTCAATATCAGACCCTGTTGTAAAATTAACGGACGCTGTAAATAAAATATCGGAAGGCGATCTGTTTACAAGGATAGATGTTAATTCAGGCGATGAAATTGGGCAACTTGCAAAATCATTTAACCATATGATGGGGCATTTACAAAGATCGCAAGAGGCTCTGCAAAAACGCACGGATGAACTTGCAAAATCCAATTTAGAACTAGACGACTTCGCCTATATCGCCTCGCATGATTTAAAAGAGCCGTTACGGGGCATATACAACTTTGCCTCATTTTTAATTGAGGATTATGAAGATAAGCTTGACGATGACGGCAAAAACAAACTATTCACATTAAAAAAACTATCACAACGCTTAGAGCGGCTAATTAATGATCTGCTTTATTATTCAAGGGTAGAGAGGATCCATGAAGCGTTTCAGGATATTAATCTGGATGAGGTGTTGGATGAAGCATTGGATACGTTAAATATTCGAATTGAAGACCATGGCATTGATGTTCGAAGGAAAGATATATTGCCGACTGTTTTTTGCGACAAATCCAGGATATTGGATGTTTTTATTAATTTAATAACAAACGCAATGAAGTATAATGACAAAGATGAAAAATGGATTGAAATAGGGGTAGATAAAGATAAGTCCAGGCATGTTGACGTAATTTATTTCAAAGACAATGGAATTGGCATCCGGGAAAAATACCTTGAATCGATATTCAAGATATTTAAACGAATACATGGCCGTGATAAATATGGAGGCGGAACAGGCGCGGGCCTTACTATTGTAAAAAAAATAGTAGAATATCACGGTGGCACAATATGGGCGGAATCTTCATTTGGACATGGAACTACATTTCGTTTTACATTAAAAGGAGAAGGGGATGAAAATCAAGCCATATAGAACAATACTTTTAGTTGAAGATAGCCCTGAAGATTTTGAAGCAACCGCGCGGGCTTTTAAAAAAGCGGGAGTCGCAAATAAAATTATCCATTGCGAGGACGGTGATGAAGCTCTTGACTATCTTTATAGGCGAGACAAATACGCTGATCCTAATGATTCTCCGCGTCCCGGCGTAATAATGCTGGATTTGAATCTACCCGGAACAGATGGACGGGAAGTATTAAGCGAGATTAAAAAAGACGATAATCTGAAATCTATACCGGTGATAGTTTTAACAACTTCTCATGATGAGAGAGATATTGAACAATGTTATGCTAACG
This sequence comes from Candidatus Anammoxibacter sp., assembly GCA_021777105.1. Taxonomy (GTDB): domain Bacteria; phylum Planctomycetota; class Brocadiia; order Brocadiales; family Anammoxibacteraceae; genus Anammoxibacter_B. The sequence goes on along the minus strand of JAIQZQ010000055.1, from coordinate 38,284 downwards.
GGGCTAATAGTTATATACAGAAACCTGTTAATCTTGCAAGCTTTTTTGAAGCAATTAAGAGGTTGTCGGATTATTGGTTTGAGATAGTTATTCTGCCAAAAGGGAAAGATATTGAAGAACATTAAATATTTCATCGTTTGTTTTTTGTATAAGAAAAACCATATTTATGATATTCTATAAATTAAAGCTTTTATAAGGCGCAATATTTTACAGGCGAAAGGAATAAGATAAAAGTGAATAAAAACATAGAATATAAGATACTTATTGTTGACGATTTGCTTGAAGACAGGGAAAGCATTAAACGTTTTTTATCAAAGCCGATTGAATTTAAATATCATTTCCTTGAAGCTGAAACGGGTGAACAGGCTTTAGAAGCTCTAAACAATTGCAAGCCGGACTGTATTATCCTTGATTATATGTTGCCTGATGTTGATGGCGTTAATTTTGCAAAACAAATGAATGATGATCCCAGATTTAATGATATACCTATAATTATTCTAACCGGAAGAGGTAGCGAAGAAATAGCGTCAAGGTCAATAAAGGTCGGAATCAAAGATTATATAATAAAAGATAATATGAACAGCGAGACGTTGACTCGTTCAGTTCGTTACGCAATTGACGAGGCGCATTCAGATTTAGCGTTTAGAGATAGTGAAAGACGGTATAGGACATTGGTCGCTAATATTCCCGGCGCTGTTTACAGGTGCGCCGCCGGTCCTGACTGGACAATGGAGTTTTTAAGCGATCCTATCAAAGAAATAACAGGATATCCGGCTATAGACTTTATAAATAATAGCGTTCGATCATATGCCGGTTTAATTCATCCGGATGACAGAAAAATGGTTGAGGAGGAAACTGCCAAAGGGTTAAGCGGTAAAGATCCTTTTGTTCTGGAATATAGAATAGTTGATTCCAGTGGCGATATTCGTTTTGTGCATAAAAAAGCGCAGAAAATGTTTAATGAACAAGGGGAACTCCTTTGGCTTGACGGTGTAATTTTTGATATCTCAAAACGCAAACACATTGAAAGCCAGCGGGAAAAATTGATTAAAGATCTTGAAAAAGCTCTTGCCACAATAAAAACCTTAAAGGGATTCATACCAATTTGCGCTTCATGCAAGAAAATACGCGATGATAAGGGCTTTTGGAAAAGCGTTGAATACTATATTAAAGAGCGCTCCGATGTGGAATTTACACATAGTATGTGCCCGGATTGTAATAAAAAATACTATCCTGAGATTTTCAATAAGTAATTTAATCCGGTTGATCTTCTGTTTAGCATAACCCGGTCAAACCGGATAAATACAAAAGCAAAAGTAAAAAGCAGGAACGGCCTTGCAGGATGTTTCTAAATATTTTTGCTTTGCGATCACAATTACTCTCAAAATATTCCGTGCGTTTCAAAATCAGAAAGGGAATATTTTCAAGAGGCGCGCCGAATTCAGTTAGAGTTTTAAACACATGCTTTGCATTTTCTTTAGACGGTCTTACAAAAATATCAATATCGCCTGTCGCGCGTGGAAAACCATGGGCAGATAAAGCATAAGCGCCGACAAGCAGGAAATCAACTTCGTTTTCGAGTAATAGAGACAACATGTCTTTGTAATCTTGATTTAACATCATATCTCCCGGATAAAGAGAAAACTTCTTCCGTCAGTTCCCATAGAAATGAAAGGCCTTCCGACATTGTTATGTTCGCGGGGACTTCATCGTCTTTCGGTTTTGCCTTTGATATCTTTACAATACGTCTATTTAATTTCATATTTAATCCGTTGTCCAACTTTATTCGCAACGCTTCAAGTTCAGTAATAAGTAAACCCTACCCGGACAAGCCGGATAAGGTAAAAGTTGTGGCTTTGGAACCGGAAGCTGTAGGGCTTCCATAGACAATCCGGTTAAAGATAATGCAAACGATAAATAATCTTACAACTTTAAAAGTTCATTAGCGAAATTCCGGCCGAACTCTTCGCAGCCTTTTAGCTCCTCTTCAGTGGGAACCATTTTTAGTTTGCAGCTTTCCTGAATGATATTGAATCTGAGACTTTTTAAAATATCTTCAGTCATTTTGATGGCCTCGCCGCTCCAACCGTAGCAGCCAAAGACTGCGGCTGCTTTGCCTTTAACGTCCAGCGTTACGAGGTTGGATATTATCTGGAATATGGGCTCCGGCGTCTTTGCGTTTAGTGTGGGTGTGCCGAGTATAACGGCGTCTGATATCTCTACTTCGTCTACAAGCTTATCCATTGCGACTTCGGTGGCGTTAAAAAGGTTTGATTGCACGCCTGGAATTGTGGCGCCGCGATCAATTGCTTTTGCCATCTTCGCCGTGTTTCCGTATGATGAGACATAAATGACGGCAATCTTCTTTTTTATTGCAGGGTCTTTGGCCTTATAAGCCCATCTTCTGTAATCGTCAATATAGTTGAGCTGGTTCTTTCTTAAAATTGGGCCGTGGGATGGGGCCACTATCTCTATTTCAAGATCTTTAATTTTTTCAAGGGCTTTTACTATATAGCTTTTAAAAGGCCTTAAGATGCATTTGTAGTAGAATTCAAACGCGTTGTATGCCTCCTCCGGCGATTCGATCTCATCGCTGAACAGTTTTTCGCTGCAGTAGTGCGCGCCGAATGCGTCGCATGGAAACAGAATTTTATCCTCTTCCAGATATGTAAACATCGTGTCGGGCCAATGCAGGAAGGGGGCGCTTATAAACTTTAGGGTCTTGCCGCCAAGGTCAATAGAGTCGCCGTCGCCGACTATTATTGGGGTAAACTCTTTGTGCAATATATTGCCTACAAATGATTTTGCGGTTTTTGAAAATACCGGGGTTATATTAGGCACAAAAGCAACAATCTCCGGTAATGCGCCTGAATGGTCGGGTTCTGTATGGTTTATTATAATGTAATCAATTGTTTTGATATCAACAATTGAGCCTAATGATTTGATATAATCTTCAGTAAACTCGGCCTTTACCGTGTCGATTAGGGCCGTCTTTTCCTTGCCTTTAACCAGATACGAGTTATAAGTTGTGCCATGCGCGGTGGGTATGACAATATCGAATACAATCAGGCTCGGATCCAATACTCCAACCCAATGCACATCATCTTTTATCTTGACAGGTTTCATACACCCTCCTTCCAAATGTTGTTAGATTTTTACTCCGTGATTCTGAGGATTTATCTCTCAGAATGAGTAGAAAGTCTTATATATTAATGGGTTACGGTTACAAGATTAGAGTGACTAAAGTGATCTAAAGTTAAAAATGATCTAAAGTTTCGGGATCTTTTTATATATACCAGACTCGCCACCTTTGGTGGCGAGTTAAACGTTTGGCTCTGGAAGCGTCCATTGCGCTTTATTAGGAATATTGACTGATTTTTAATGCTTACGTCTTCACCACCGCCTGCGGCGATGGTTTTACAATAAACAAAATACCGAAACTTTAGATCACTTTAGTCACTTAAAAAACGAGTAAACATCTAAACACAGTTTAAACCAAAAATATTTCAAATATCTTTGGCTAGATTTAAGCCGTTAATTATCCAAACCTTGCGTTCTTACAAGCAAACTCACTATTGCATGCTCTTCATGTTTTGTAAGCAAGTCTATATTTAAATTTCTTTTTGCGAGTTCTTTCATCCTTTGAACACATATTTCCCAATCATTTTTAGATTTTCGCTCCAGAAGCATTCTGTCCCATTCGTGGCAGATTAAACATTTGTTAACCATAATCTTTGCGGATATATTTTCATGCAGCAATTTGCCTCGTTTAGCAAGAAAGTCGGCGATTATCGGTATATCCTTATCCTTAAACAGTTCAGGGGCCTTGTTGCGCATGTTTACAACAGTTTTTTTCCACTCTTCCTTTGTCTTCTCCTCGCAAAGTATTTCATTTATTTCATGGCATTTAGAGCAGCGGTCTATAAAAAGCAGTTCTGCCCTGTCATACCAATGCTTTTGGTGAAAAGGGGCGACGCTTTCGCTTCTTGCGCCTATAATCTCAGCTATAATTTGTTCGCCTTCGCCATAAGTTATCCAGAAGGGATTTTTGCGCATCATTCGCCTGACGCATACTCTCCACTCATTTTCCGTCTTGGTGTCGGCAAATACCATCCCAAGAGAGTGGCATTTTGAGCATTTGTCTTCGTAAAGAAAGTTCCAGGCTTCGTACTTATGGCCGCTGCCTTTGTTTCGCGCGAATGCCGGCAGGCTAAACGCAAACAAGACGGCAAGGACAATAATGAATTTAGAGATAGTTTTCATATGCTCGTTAGAAGGCAGGGCCTTGCCATGTTCTCATTTGTTTTCAAAGGGATAAAAATTAACTCTTTAATTCAGCGTCAACAGTTTCTGCTTCGGCATTTTCTTCATCCTTTTTGCCGTCGACCAATGCCCTTTGAAGCACCTGTATTGTGTGCAGCGATTTTATACGCAACCCGCGCCCTGTAATGCCGTCGGCTATTTGCATAACGCAGCCCGGGCAGTTTGTGGCCACAACCTGCGCCCCGGTTTTGACAATGGTGTCGATCTTTCTATTCATGATTTTTAGAGTCAGGTCGTAATGCAGCAGGGTAAATATGCCTCCGCCTCCGCAACAGTTTGAGGCTGCTTCCATCTCAATGTAATTGGCCGACCTTTTCAACTGATCGCGCGGCTGTTTGCCAACATCCAGAGCCCAGAACAGATGGCATGGGTCGTGATATGTGACCTTTTTGTCAATGGGCTTTGTCTCGTATGTGGTAAATTTCTCAATAAATTCGGAGATGTCGTAGACTTTTTTCGACATATCCGCCCATGAATCTTCCAAAATATGCATATAATCGCTCTTTAATGATTTTGTGCAACTGCCGCAACCCGCGACTATTGCGTCTACATTGGCGTCTCTAAGTGATTTAGCATTTTTTTGCATTAGAAGAGTGGCGGCTTTCCTGTCGCCCAATGATAAAGCGGGCAAACTGCAACACAATTGATCTTTCGGCACTACCACCTCTATATCAAGACGGTTTAACACATCTATAATTGCTTCGGCTATGTCTGTGTAAACATAATTAATGAGGCACCCTGTAAACAGGGCCACTCTCATCTTTGGTTTTTTAACCTTATGCTCTCCGGCAAACTGTTTTAAAGCCGATCCCTTTGAAAGGGCGGGCACCCACCGGTTTCCCATAAACATAAGCGGCAAGTGGCGCATAGGGCCCCTTTTTTTAGTAGGGGTAAATTTTTGAGTATATGATGTTACTTTAAGAAGCAAATCAAATAGCCACCTTCTGGGCAATATCAGCCTGAAGACCATTTTGGGCAGAAACGGTATGCCCATCTCTTCGGCAACGCTATACAGCAGGGATTGTATAATCACTTCAAAATTAACATCCGAAGGGCATATTTTGCAGCACCGCAGGCATTTTTTGCATGAGTAAACGGAATCCTTTAATTTGTCGGTTAAGGAGATTTCATGATCCCTAAGCGCCATGGCAAGGCTTATTCTGCCCCTGGTAACCATTGATTCCTCTCCGGTTTCCAGATAAACAGGGCAAACCGAATGGCATTTGCCGCACATTGAACATTTTGCTATCTCTTCTTCCCAGTTATATCCCATAATTAAATTCTCTATCCTTTAATAAATTCGTGATTTGAATTTGTAACTGTCACCTAAATTGAGCGGTTTTAATAAATATTATAAATAGCGGCGCAGGCAAGCATGCCTGTGCCGCTAATAATCGCCCTTTGGGCGGTTTTTATACAATTATTTAAGATGCTTGAATAGTCTACAAGGTTGCATCGGCCAAGTAACAAAGCCGGAGGTCTCGTTTACAAAGCTTCCGCAGGAAACATTTTGCCTGGGTTTAAGATGTTTTTAGGGTCAAAGAATCTTTTTAAGTCCGTCATTATCTTAAATTCGCCGGGCGAGAGTTCCGTCCTTATAAACTCTTTCTTGGTCGTCCCGATTCCATGCTCGCCTGAGATTGTGCCGCCAAGGTCAACCACATCCTTAAATATCTGAGTTACAAGTCTGTGAACCTCTTCTTTTTGATCTTCGTGGTGCATATAGTTCAGGTGTATGTTTCCGTCGCCGATATGACCGAAACTTGCCATGAGTATGGAGCTGCCTTCAAGCGATGTTTTGACTTTGTCCAGGATTGTTTTGATTTTGCTTCGCGGAACGCAGATATCCTCATTAATTTTTAGCGGAGCTATTTTAAACAAAGCCGGTGAAATAGACCTTCGCACCGCCCAGAGGGAGTCGCGCTCTTCCTGGGTGTTTGCCCGTACAAGCTCAATAGCGTTGTTTTTGCGACATGCCTCCTCTACTACGCTTAACTCTTCCTTAACCGCGGCTTCGTGGCCGTCAACATCAATAATGAGAAGGGCTTTGGTTCCATCCGGAATCTTAAGGTTTCCGTAGTTCTTTACGGCAGTTATACTTGTCTCGTCCATCAGCTCCAGTGTTCGCGGGAAAATATTTTGGTCAATAACCATATCCGCCGTATGAAGCGCGTCGTCAACATTGTTGTAATACGCAAGCACAGTCAAAATAGTCTGAGGTTGCGGTATAAGTCTGACTGTTATTTTGGTGAATATGCCGAGCGTGCCTTCAGAGCCGACAAACAGTCTGGTTAAATCATAACCGGTCACGCTTTTTAAAGTCTTTCTGCCCACGTTCATCACCGTGCCGTCAGCCAGCACAACTTCCAGCGCCAGGATGTAGTTTCTGGTAACGCCGTATTTCAATCCTGTAATGCCGCCGGCGCATTCAGCCACGTTGCCTCCAAGGGTTGAGGAGTCTGCGCTTGACGGATCAGGAGGGTAAAACAGGTGGTCTTTGGCCACTTCGTTTTGCAGATGTTTTGTTATTACAGCCGGTTCAACAGTGGCGGTAAGGTCTTGAGGGCATATTTCAAGTATCCTGTTCATCTTCATTATGTCAAGCACAATGCCGCCCTGGATAGGCACGGCCCCGCCTGTTAGTCCGGTGCCTGCTCCGCGGGCGTAAATAGGGATTGCGAATTTGTTCGCTATTTTTGCCACCACCGACACATGGTCGGTCGTCTCGGGTTTTACAACCACATCAGGCAGCGCCTTTTGTTTTGTGCCGTCAAACGAGTAGCAGATTCGCTCTTCAATATTGCTGAGCACGCGCTCTTTTCCCAGCGAATTGCTTAGCTCTTCAATCGCTTTTTTGACATCTCCGGGGTTTGCTTTTTCTACAGTATTTTCCGGTTTTTCCGGTTTTGTTGATTTATCTTTGCCGAATAGACTCATGATTTGTTAACTCCTTCATCTTCTTTTTTCAGTTTTTCCAGAAACCTTTCCAGCTCTTCGTAATCTTCAGTCTCGCGTAGAGCCATCTCTTTAAAAAACTGTTTTGCTTTTTCCACCGGAATGGTTTCTGATAAATAGTTATAGAATTCAATGGCGTTTTGCTCTCTGCCTAACGCCATTACCACTGATTGTATGGACTCTTCTAAAATAGCTTTTTCGTTTGTAGCCATTTTCAGATTAAAAAAATTTAGTTAGAAAAATATAAAGAGGTTGCGCGGATAGAGACGCGTAAACAGGATTATTTAACCTTTATCTCAATACCGCACGCCGGGCATGTCACTGTGTCGCCTGGTTTTACATTTGGGCCGAGCGACATTTGAAGTTTGCAGACAGGGCATATTACACCTCTATGAGGGGTTGTGACGTAATGCAGATCAAACAACTGTTTAATCAATGTTTGGTCAACTTCAGACACCTTCTTTTTCCCGGAAATTGCCTTTGCAAGCGCAGTCGCCTCGTGCACGCTGCCGACTAAAAGCGCGCCTACTATTGTTTCGTCCTCCAACACCAGTTTCTTGTACACGTCAATATCCGGGTGAGGATAGTCGCCGCGCATAATTTTGTATTTCCCATTGGTTGGATTGGATATTCCTATAGAAACCATATCGACCCCGTAAATCTGGGTTGATGCAAAGCAATCAAATTCGTCGTAATTTTCGTTTGCGCCGGTCATGTTTCTTCCCGCCACAATCCCTTGCTTCCACGCCTTTAGCCACCTGACATTTATTTGGGGCATTGACTTGTCGCCCGTCCCTAACTGAGTGGCGTCGCCTGCCGCAAATATGTTTGGAACATTTGTCTTCATTGAGCCGTCAACTAGAATGCCTTCGTCCAGATTAATTCCGCTGTCGGTCAGAAATTGAATGTCCGGCTCTAGTCCGTCGGCTATACCAATTAACTGACAGTCAATAAACTTGCCGTCGGTGGTGTTTAATCCGTAAACGGAGCCGTTGCGAACCGAAATATCTTTTATGTCGGTTCCTTTTACCAGGTTTATTCCTTTAAGCTGAAACCTGAGTTCTAAAAGTTTAGAGGCGTCAACATCAATAAGTTCCGGAAAAAGCCTGTCATTTCTTATAATGTAAGTTACAGAAACGCCATGCTCGTTAAAAGCTTCGGTAAGAAACGTTGCCAGGAAACTATCGCCTATAACAACCGCGTTTTTAACATCTTTAAGCTTTTCCTTAATGTTGTTTGCGTCGTTAAATGTCTTAAGCCCGATTACATCGTCTGTTTTATCTGAACCCGGATAATTTTTTGAAATCAATTTGCCGCCAGGCGTCAAAAGTAGCTTGCCGTATTCAATAGTCTCTCCGTTATCAAGCTCAACCTGGTTTTTATCCGGAATTATCTTTTTTGCCTTTGCTCCTAATTTTAAGTCAATATTATTGCCTTCATAAAAGCTTTTTGTTTTGGCAAACAGAGCCCGCTCTTTAACTTTGCCGGCAATAAATTTAGGCAGCTGAGGCCTGTAATAAAAATAGCAATCTTCATTAGACACAATGGCAACGCTTCCGTCGTTGTCGTTTTGCCTGATTGTTTCCGCCGCTTTCTGGCCGGCAACACCGTTGCCGATTATCAAATAATCAACCATTTTACCCCTCTTCCTTGCCGGTTTTCTTTAAATATTCGTCAATGGCCGCGTCGATGCCCTCTTTTGCAAGCACTGAACAGTGCATTTTTGCCGGCGGAAGCCCGCCCAAAGCCTCGGCAACCGCTGAATTAGTCACGTTTCTGGCCTCGTCAATTGTTTTGCCGATGATAAGTTCCGTTGCCATGCTGCTTGTGGCTATAGCCGCTCCGCAGCCAAACGTCTTGAATTTGGCGTCAACAATGACGTTCTCTTCTATTTTTAAAAAAAGTTTCATTACATCGCCGCATTTTGGATTTCCAACAGTGCCGATTGAGCTGGCCTCTTCTAAATCTCCCATGTTTCTCGGGTTCTCAAAATGCTCCATCACTTTGTCGCTATATGGGCCTTTTGGCTTATCTTCACTCATAACATGCTCCTTCACGAATAATAACCGGCAAAAAAAGCCGGAATTTGAAATCTGATTATTTAAACTAATTTGTTTAAACTGTCGATATGGGCAACTTCCTGCGTGATTAAATCATTAATGGCGTTTCTGCCTTTTTCGTTTTCAGTGTTTTTAAGGATAGCCTTGTAAAAATCAACCGCAATTTTTTCGATTATTATACCAAATTCTATGGCCTCATTCCTATTATGAAAAATATCCTTTTTCCCTTTCAGTGTCTCAAAGTGAGAAAAAACTTTGGTGTCTACAATGTCTTCAAAGCTCTCTTCTTCAAAACCGTCGCCGTCGACCGCTGTCATTTCCTCGATTTTATCCTGCAAAACTATAAGATGTTCCCGCTCTTCCTTTAGCAGTTTGCCAACAACCTCTTGAACGGAAGTGTCGCTTGTGTTTTCATTAAGGAGCTTTTCGTAAAAGGCAATGCCTTCTTCTTCTAAATGGCGGCCTATTTTAAACGCTTCCAGATCGTTAAAATCATAAATCTTAATTTCGTCGCCGCTGGTGTCAAGTTTCATAGAATACCTCCTTATGGATTTTCTGATTTTAGAATTCTTAATATTAAATTTGTAGCCTTATAATAACAAAACCTTTGTAAACATTTCAACCTTTGCAAGGATGCGCAGTTAGCGCTCGACAGATAATAATTTATCAGTTTAACAGTTTAACCTTTTAATATCATCCGGCGTGTTCATGTTTGTTAAAGAGTTTTTATAACTTTTTGATAACTCAAGTTTGTCAATTTTTACCAGATTCACTTTTACCTGCTCAAAAAAATTGGTTATTTTTAGATCGTTTTTTTCAATTTGCCGTTTAATCGGCTCTATGCAATTTTTTGAGTATATAGCGTGAAGCGGTTCCATCATGCCGCCGTTTTGCGGGGCGACAACATCTACGCCCTTAGCCCGCTCTTTGAGCCTATCAATCAGGCCTTTGTCTAAAAACGGCATATCGCACGCAAAAAAGAAGGTGTAAAAGCCGGTGGAATTGACTAGTCCGGTGTAAATACCGCCGATAGGGCCTTTTTCAGGCATGATGTCATTCAAAACCGGCGCATTAAAGGTGTTGTAATCATGATTTGAATTTGCGGATATCATTACGTTGTCAAATTGATCCCGAAGCAGTTCAAGTTGACGCTGCAAAAAAGTTTTGCCGTCTAATTCGAGAAACGCCTTGTTCCTCCCCATTCTGCTGCTTTTGCCGCCTGCGAGTATTACAGCGTCCATTCGTTCGTTTTAAAACTTTGTCGTTAATCAGTATAAAATAAAGTTTAATTATAACATAGAAGTAACTAGTGGGCCTATTTTATTTTTACAAACTGTTTTTAGGCGTGTCATAAAGTTAACAGCATTTTTTTTATGGGCTCAATGTGTTGCTTTGCGATTAAATTGAGCCTGAATATAGGGTGGTTGACGCTGCGGCAATAACGTTTTTATAAAAATCATGAATGTCTTCACTACATAATATTTACTTATAGATGTTAACGATTATGCGTAAATAAAGGCCTGATTGCCGCGGATTAGAAAGCCTCTTGTAAATGTTTTTTATTTAAAGGCGTTTTTAACAGAATAAATCGTGGAAATCTTTGAGGAAAGGTTTTATACTATGCAATATTTTTTTCAATGTAAAATAAGGCGCAACTATTGTATTGTCTGCTAATTAACGCTAAAGCTTGTTTTATTGGCGCAATATTGATTTGTGAGCAACTCCTTAATAGTTTGATCAATAATATATTTACTGTTATCAGTAGCTCCGTTCAGGTTTAAACATTACTCGTAAAGGAGATTAAATTAATGGATTTGCGATTATTACTCCTGGCCCCGGAAGGGAAAACCAGAGAGATTTATCACTCTGCAATAGACAAGTTAAACATTAAATTCGACACGGTCGGCACGTTCAGGGAATTGTATGACTTGATGGCAAATGTGCCGTATTGCGGAGTATTGATCGACCTTAACACAAAGTTGCGAGCGCCTAAAAATGAGTCGGAGCTGGTTCGCAATATTTCTAAACATTTTCCCGTCGCTGAATTGCGGTGCGATAACGACACTGAAACAATAGGGCTTTTTTATGAGGGGCAATCCAATGAAGGCGGAAGCCTGGATGATTTTGCAAACAGGCATTGCAAAGCATTTGAAGCAAGAAAGGTTGCTACTGAGAAAAGGATAAATTTAAATTTTAACGTCCTTCTTTCATCAACAAACAGTTTTGACCATGCAAATGTTGAGCGCTCAATAACTATGAATGTGTCTAAAGGCGGATGTTTTATTTTTTCAACTAATGTGTGGCAACCTGGCGATAGCGCCTGGTTTATAATAAAGGACATTGAAGATCAGACTCCGATGTGCGGAAAAGTATGCTGGGGCCATGAATGGGGAAAGGGTTTAGTAATTCCCGGCATTGGGTTGGAATTTAAAGTATTTGACCGGAAACAAGTTGATGAGATTTGCAATACAAAAATAGATAAATGGGTTCGGGTATAATAAAGGGCTGATAGTCGGCAATGCGCTATTAACAAGGGACATGTTAAGTGTAAAATAAAAACGCGTGGTTTTAAAATAAAAGGAAAAAAATATGGAACTAAAAGAGGTTTCGGAAGATATTTCAAAAGATATAGTGTCCGCCACAACAACATTGTTTGAAACAATGATAATGCTTGACCTGAAATTCAACGGCTCCGCGTTGACGACAGAGACGCATATAAAATCAGACGTGGCCGCGATGGTTAGTTTTATGGGCAAGTACCACGGCATTATCGGGCTTTTTTGCTCGGAAAAATTTTCGTTAAAGATTGCTTCAAGCATGATGATGGAAGAGATGCCGGACTTCACAACAGAGGTGATTGACGCGGTAGGGGAGCTTGCAAACATGATCGCCGGAAATGTTAAAACAAAAATCACGGCTGATTACGGCGAAATGGAACTCTCCATACCAATGATCCTTGTCGCCAACGATAAAACAGAGGAAGAGGAGAATGGAAAGCTTGTTTTGGCTAATTCTAAACTTTCATGTTTTACAAATGAGCCGTGGTTGTTTACGAATTTCACAACTGAAAATGAAAATTTTGACATCGGGCTTCTGCTAAAAGAAAGCGTGCAAGTTTAACCGGCGATACTTTTCTCTGTCACAAACCGCCTTGTTGATATGTTTTTTCTCTGCCGGGATTGCGTTTAGTTTACAATGATTTCTTCAAGCATGTTGTTTTCCCGCAAATTTTTTAAAACATCTTCAACGTCTTTTTCCGCCACTTCGTTAGCGACTTCATACTTTTCCTCCATTTTGGCTACAATATCGTTTTTAGTATTGGTTCCATTGCAAAGCTCTAAAATGAACGCGGCTGTCTGGTTTAGAAAATGGACATGGCCGGTATGCTCGTCGTAAACGGCTATTTCGTCCTTAATGTCTCTAACATACATGTTTTGCTTTAGCTTTGGTTTCATGTTTATTATGAAAAGACTTATTACATTAAAAATATTTGCCAGTATAGCCCTGCTATCATTATAGCAAAAGCTATGGCGGTTAATATTGCCTTTACAACATACAGAAATCTATTGCTGGCAAAAAACCGGACAGGAGCCCATTTTATAACTCTTTCAACATGTCTATGTTCGATAAATGACTTGAGCCCGCTTTTAACCGGTCCAAAAGCGTTAATAAATTTCCTAAATAAATCCTTTTCCTTAATAAAGCTTGTTAGCTTTACCTGAGTTTTGGTTATAAACAGAGGCATTGGGATGCGTTCTTTAATTGTTGTCCATACGGTCTTTTTCATCTCATCCCTGGCGTCTCCATAACCGTAATATGAGTAGTATCCGTAATATTTGTAATCCGCGCTTACTTCCGGCTTTAATCCATTTAACACAATGCCGATAACGGACGCGTTGACATTGTCTATTTGCGATTTTGCTCGTTTAAGGGCGCCCCTTTGTATCTTGCCGGCCCAATAAATAAGCACTACCGCGTCAACTTTTGTGCTTATAATTACAGAGTCGGTGGCTTGGAGCACAGGAGGGCAGTCAACCAAAACGACGTCAAAATCCTCTTTAGCTTCGTCAAGGAAGTCGGACATTCTTTGAGAGCTTACCAACTCCGTTGTGTTTGGGGAATGTGTGCCCGCGGTTATAATATTCAGGTTGTCGATGCCGGGGCTTGTCATGATATCCTCCATGCCCAGGCGTCCCATCATGATATCGGTGACGGTTTTAATCGTGTCCCGCCACTCGTAGTTGCCGAGTATTATATCCGTCAACCCCGGCTCTTTTTCTATGCCGAATACTCTGTTTACCATTGGTTTTCGTAAATCAGCGTCCACCAGCAACACTCTGCTGCCGATCTGGGCGAGGGTTAACGCCATATTAGCCATGGTTGTTGATTTGCCTTCCCGCGCGGTTGAGCTTGTGACCATAAGGGTTTTTATGTTTTTCTCAAGCACAAGGAATTTAATGCTGGTTCTTAACGCCCTAAAGCTTTCGGCCAGATTGGACTTGGGCGCAAAATGCGAGATAAGGCGCGCGTTCATTTCGAGCGACTCGGCGGATTGTTCGATGTCGCCTTTTTTTTCCAGAGTGGCTCTGATTTCTTCCGGGCGGATCAATGGAATAACTCCAAGCACCGGTATGTCCAAAAAGCCTTCAACATCTTCAATTGTGCCTATTGACGTGTCCATGGTTTCAAGCACAAACGCAATGACAAGCCCTAGTAAAAGCCCCACCATTGTTCCTATGCCGGTTGTGGCCCCGACTTTTGGAGGATTTATTTGGCTCCGAGGCTCAAGGGCCGGTCTTACAATGCTAACTTCTTCCACCATTTCCGACGATTTTATTAATATCTCCTGGTGCTTTACGGTAAGATCTCGATAAAGCTCTCGTGTATTCTTTAACTCATATTCCAGGTCGTCAAGGGTAAATGCCATGCCGGGCAATTGTTTATGCCGGTCTTTTACCCTGTCTAATTGGGATTTTACGTCCTCTTCAAGTCTTACCATAGTCTCATGTCTTTTTTTGAGGTGGTTCATCATGTTTTTTTCAATTTCCTTCAATTGCACGTCCAGCGCAATTACTCCAAAGTATTTGCCGGTAAATTCAACCAGAAGCACTTCCCTTTCCGTCAACATTTGCGTTCGCTTCCTGTTCATATTAAAGAATGTGGGATCCTTTTCGTCTGCGATTAATTTGATTGCGTTATCTCTTGAGATTGTAGACTGTTGCTCAAGTTGATCAATTAATAACTCCATATCTTTTTTCTTGTCGCCCAATTCCTGAAGCTTTAACTCTAATTCATTAATCTTTTGAATCAGGTCCGTAACCTCCATCATCTCGTCAATAAACCTGTTTTCCTCTTTAAAAGTTTTGATCTCGTTCTGGACGTCGTTAAGTTCCGTTTCGACTTCGTTAAGGCGTTTTTCGATAAATTTGCGGGCCTCTATAGTTCTTTTATTTTTCTCTTTGGTGTTTTCTTCCTTAAACACAGTCGCGACGGTGTTTGCCAATTCCTGCACCTCTTTTGGATCTGTGCCGGTCACATTAATATTCATGATATTTGTGTAACCTTCAATATCGGTGCCGACCATTCTCTTAAAACGCAAAACCCTGTCGAGGTATTGTCTGTTTGAACGGATCTCTTCAGGGGTTAGGTCTTCGTCTATTGCGCCCATTCGTTTAGCTATTTTTTCCATTAACGGCAGGCTCCTTATAACGGTTGTTTGTGTCTCCATAATGTCAGAGTCATTGTATGTTAGATTTTGAAGGTAGAGGCCGGTCATGGTTGTGGATTGTTCGATTTTGACGCTGGCAAATGATCGGTAGAGGGGGGTTGGCTTCTGCATGTTGGCAAAGAAGTAGCTAAAAAAGCCAAGTGAGAACATTGTGAAAATTATGATATACTTCCGTTTTCTTGCGATTCGGACATAATCTCGTAAATTAAGTTCGTATTGCGACATGTGTGAAAATAGTTACAAAAATTATTGCGAAAATATTTACTCTCCTCGTATCAGGAGGTCAACAGACCCTATTTGGCTTGAGGAGCCTCCTGCTCCTTGGGCACCAAATTCATCGTCGTCAATGCCGGTAATCGGCTCGCCCGTGTCTATCCTGCCCCATCCGCCGGTTGTGTATAAGTCTCTATATATTGCGGGCTTTTGCGCCAGGTTCAGCAGCTCCTTGACCTTTAATGAGAAATTGTCTATCTTTCCCAATAAGGTTGACGCAACGTAAATAACGTCTCCGTTTTGGACTGAAAGCAGCTGAGTAAGGTCGTTCTTTTTAAGAAGCCTTTTAACATCGGATTTTAAAATTACAGGGTCGCCCAGATCGCCTCTTAATATCTTTACATCGTTTTTTTTAGCGTTTTTCTTAAATCCTCCGACGCCGCCTATAACGTCCAGAATGTTTAGTTTGCCGGGCAATTTAAATATGCCTTCTCTCTTAACTTCGCCAAAAACATAAACAATATTTGGGTCAAGTTTTTTTATCTCTAATCTTTTGAATTCCGGCACCACAATAATGTCGCCTGCTTCAAGCACAATGTCCGGGGCTGCCGTTGTGCTTGATTTCATCATGTCTGCCACATTTACAATGTAGGTTTTGCCCATGCGCGTCAGTTTTACCCTGGTTAAATCAGCGACATCGTCTTTGACGCCGCCGGCTTGCAACAATTGATCCAATAATGTAATTCTGCCTGTTAATGGATATATGCCGGGTCCGGTTTTTCTGCCCTGCACGGATTTAATCGGGCCTGAAAGCGCGACTTGTTTATGCCGATAATTTTTAACCATTAAATCGAGTTTAGGGTTTTTAAGAAAGTCCTTAACCTTGCTTGTTATCAAATCGTCAACTTCAGTGGGCGTCATCCCTGTTACATACATGTCTTCGAGGAAAGAGTATGATATCTTGCCGTCTGGGCGAATGGTTATGGGGCTAACCTTTTTTTCAGATCCTTTCCAGGTCACAATAACCAATTCGTCCGTGGGGCCAACAACGTATTCGTCAAAGCCTATCACATTTTTATGCGCGACATTTTCAGGGTAGCTGGGCGGCGGTTCATAAATCCCTTCGTCTTTAACGTCTGAGTGGTCTTTTTTATCTTTTGCCAGCGCTATCTCATAATTTTTTAAATACGGCTCTGTTGATATGGGCAGTTCTTCTTTAAAAATCATGCAACCCGAAGCTAAAAAGGCTATGACTGCAACAATTACAAACCTTTTTTGCATTTAATAGGCCTCCTTATAGATTTGGTTGATTATTTTTTTGTCTCTTGAAATTTAACTACAAGTGTTTGACAATTTGCTTAAAAACGCGCAATATTATTATCAAAATATTATTTATTGAAGCCGTTTCGAGAGATGGTTAAATAATAAGATTTTTAATCGCATTTAAAATAATGCTGAATATAAATGGAGATAATCTTTGTTTTATAACGTTAATGGAAGACTTAGATAAGCGGGGCCATGCCGCCCTTGAATATTAGTTATAATGGACTTTAGAAATGTAAAGGAATAGCGTTTTAATTTATTTAGAAATATTTTAATCCTTTATATCCCCTAACCCTGAAAAGCAAATATTTTAGGACTCAGTTTTATAATTCCTCTTCTTGCGGTAAATCCTCTTCATAAACAGATTCAACAATATGCACTAAAGTATTTTCATATAATTTAATTATCTTTTTATCGTTAAGCTTATTCCCTTGCGGGTCAAAAATAAGCTCTACTGTTGGGCGAAGCGGGACCTTTTCATTGACGTCTACAACCTGGGCTATGGCGTTGGAGCTAAGTTTGACATAACTTTCAAGCGGGAAACAGCCTAACTTTTGCAATAAAACCTTAACAACGTTTGTGGCGTAAAGGCCTCTGGCTTCCGCTAGTATCTTTTTTGTTGCGTCGTAAGGGAGCAGCTTTTTTCTCTGGGGCCGTTTATGAGTTAGGCCTTCGAACACATCAGCCAGGGCAACGATTTTGGCGTATTCCCTTATATCGTCGCCTTTGAGTTTTTTTGGGTAACCCTGGCCGCCTTCTCGTTCATGCTCCTGAAGCAGCACTTCCGCAAGCCAAATGTATTTGTCGCCGAGCAGTTTAATTATTTCATAACCGTGAATTGGGTGTTTTTTTATTTCCCCGAATTCCTGATCGGTTAATTTTCCGGTTTTATGTAATATGCTGTCAGGCACTTTAAACATTCCAAAATCATGCAGCAAACCGGCTAACCCCAAAGCCAGCAATTTTTCATTTGGATATTTAAGGCCTATTCCAATCTTTATGGAATAAATAGCGACATTTACCATGTTTGACACAATCGGGTCCAGGTCTTCCTTGGCGTTTATGGCTTTGCCGTACAGAATCTCTACGCCGCGCGGGTTTTTTATCATTTTTGCGATAATCCTCGCGCCGTCTTTCAAGTCTATTTTGCCGCCCTGTTTTGCGGTTTCACCGTTTTTTATTACGTAGTCGTATGCTGTCTTGTAGAGTTTTGTTACATTTTCCAGGTTTTCTTTTTTGTTTTCAACTGACGGCTCCGGCTGGGTTTTAGGGCGTGTTTGCAAATTTGTTGAAGATGATTTTAATTCTGCAATGTTTCGTAAAGATATCTGGTCTTTTTGTATTTTGGGCTGGTCGTCTTTTTTTATTTTAGACTCAGGCTTCTCCTCTATGCCTTGCACGCCTTTTCTTATCATATCTGTTAGTCGCGCCATCTAATTTTTCCTTTACTTTCTCACAATTAATAAATTTGCGCGGTTAATCTTGCAAAAACAGGATTTTGCAAGGTTGGCGCAACAATATTTTACATTATTCTATAATAAAGCGTAAATTAATTTTAAGCGGTAGCTTAAATATATAACTTTAAATATCGTCTTCAATGACCTTTTGAACTACTTTAGAATCAATCAGTTTTGCCTGCGCGCTGTAGCCGACCAGCAAACATAGATCGCAAAGATTGTTTATCCTTCTGGGCACGCCGGTTGAATGTGTATAGATCTTTTTAATGGCCTCTTTGGTAAACATCACTTTTTTTGCGCCGGCTTTTTTAAGGCGAAATACTATATATCGGGCTGTGTCTTCAAAACCCAGAGGACGGAGATGATAAGATATGGAGATCCTTGACTGAAGTTGTGGTATACTTGCCACTTTATCCTTTAATTCCGGTTGTCCTATAAGTATAAGGGTTAACAGGAATTTATCATTTAGCTGGAAATTTAGCAACAATCTCAATTCTTCAAGGGTGTTTACGTCTTCTATTGCTTGCGCTTCGTCAATTATTAGGACTGTTTTTTTGTCTTGTTGCAGGTTCTCCATCATGGTTTCATTTAAAATCCTGAGAAGGCCGGCTTTTGTGTCGGCGGTTTGATCGCAACCAAGCTGGTATAGGATCTCTTTTAAGAAATCGAACGGAGAGAGCATCGGATTTGCGACAAGGCCTATTTCGTATTCATCAGCTGACAGGCCCTGGATAAACACTCGGCTCGTGGTGGTTTTGCCGCAACCGACTTCGCCGGTAAGCATAGCAGCTCCTTTTTGAGATTTTGTGGCGTATATTAATCTCATTAAGGCTTCGTCATGTTTTGAAGATAAAAAAACAAACTCCGGGTCTGGAACGTTTTCAAAAGGCAGCCTATTTAAACCCCAATACTGTTCATACAAAAAACAACTCCATTATGAGCAAAAGGCGTAAATTATTTTTTTTTAAAATTAACATAATTACTGGTAGCATAGTACTTTATCCTTATTTTCATGTCAAGCGAAATAGGAGAGTTTGGCTCTGTGTAAAAATATTCTTGACATATTTGATTAAAAATGATAGCGTACTAACTCATTAAAACCATTATCAATTTAGCGCAATCCTCAAAATTTGTGCCTTAGTGTTTGTTTTCCTTTTAAATTGCTTGTCTGTTCTTTTGCGCGCCTCGTTTACATGCCAAACCATTTAATTCCATAAACGGATTATAGCGTTGACTGAACCTTCTTAATTGTGTTGTAAAGGAATCCCAAATTATATTTTAACCGAAATTTTAACCGCCCACTACAGTTTGATTGTTTTTTGATGTTGAACTGTCCTGTATATAACTTCAAGGCTATTTTTTCAAATCTGGCCATTTGAACATATTAATGTATTGCATAAATTAAAGAACCAGCCTCTATTAAAATTGCTTACGATCAAAGATTGAGAGTATTATAGCCCTGTAATTACCTAGACAAATACTGTTTTAACTAAATATCAGGATAAAAAAAGACCTGAAATATATTCAATTAGAAAGCTATCTAATTTTGCGCATTTCTTTATCTTTGCTTTTCCACGGATATCAAAATACCTCAAAAGCCGTTTTTGGTAGACAGTTTCCCTTTTTGCGTTAATTTTTATTTTGAGGCGATATTATCAACGCTAAACTTCTTTAACTGCTTCTATGTCTGCTTTTTGATCTTTAACCATGTGTAAAAAATTCTTTTTAATTGACGGGCATGCCCAAATATTTCAGTCGTATTACGCTATTCCTCAATTGTCGTCGCCTTCAGGCGCGCCGGTTAACGCCGTATATGGTTTTACGTCGGCGTTACGAAAATTGATCAAAAATCAAAATCCGGATTACCTTGCTGTGGCATTTGATGTAAAAGGCCCTACTTTCAGGCACAAATGTTTTGAAGAATACAAATCAAACAGGAAGCCGATGCCTGAAGATCTCGCGCCGCAAATTCAAAATATTGAGCGGGTTGTAAAAGCTTATAATATACCAATATTTGTATGCGAAGGTTATGAGGCTGACGACGTGATTGGGACTATTGTAAAAAAAGTGGCGGATGAAAGCGTTGAAACAGCCATGGTATCACGGGATAAGGATTTGGAACAATTGATGAACGAAAAGGTGAAAATGTTTAATACGCAAACTAACGCTTTTTATGATGTTGAAAAGCTTGCCGTTAAAAGAGGGATAAAACCTTCACAAATGACGGATTTGCTGGCGTTAGTTGGAGACAGATCCGACAATGTGCCGGGTGTTCCAGGGATTGGAGATAAGACTGCTCTTAAACTTGTAAAGGAGTGGGGATCTGTAGAATGCGCGCTGGATAACGCAGACAAAATAACCGCAAGAAAAGTGAAGGAAAATCTGAAACAATACGCGGATCAGGCCAGGCTTTCAAAATTTCTTGTGACTATTAACACAGAGGTTCCCATTGATTTTAGCCTGGAAGCGTGCCGAGTAAACGGCGTTAATGAGCAGGAGGTTTACAATTTGTTTCAGGAGTTTGGGTTTACGTCATTTTTGCGTTGATATTTGTCATTAGTTGGGAGGGGCTTAATCCTCTCTCGTATTTTTGTTTGGCAAATTTTACAATCAAATCCAATCGTATTAATGTTTATTCCGGCTGTTCGGCAAGCTTATGTTCCTGTCAATAATATATTAGTTAAATTATTTTGAGTGGCTGGTTGTTTTTTGTGAATAATCGTTCTTTAAAAATAGCCGGCATTACCGGGGGGGTTGGCAGCGGAAAGAGTTTTATCACCGGCGAGTTTAAGAATCTTGGCGCTAAAATAATTGACGCCGATAAAATTTGCCATGAATTACTTGAAGATGAGGCGATAAAGGCGCAAATAACAGAGATATGGCCAACCGCTTTAGATTGTAATTCAGGAGCGATAAGCAGGGGCAATTTAGCTGAATTAGCGTTTGCGAATAAGGAGAGCATTAGCAAGCTAAACAAAATCTTGCATCCGGTTATTATAAAACAAATTAAAGAGTTTATAGCCAAATACAAAAAAAACGAAAGGGGCGGAGTTGTAATAATTGACGCGGCATTGCTGGAAGAGTCAGGGCTATCTTCTCTTTGCGACGCAATAATATTTGTTGAGACGGAATCCGATTTGCGCAAAAAACGTTGCATAGAAAACCGCAATTGGCTATCAGATGAAGTCGAGAGCCGCGAAAAATATCAGATGCCTTTAAGCGAAAAAAAGATACGCGCGAAATTTATAATTAATAATGGCGGAACAATGGAACGGACGATAGAACAAGTCAACGAAATTTGGGATAAATATTTGAATTAACGAAATGTTAAGCGTAGATGACAATCCTCGCGAAAACATAACATAGACATTCAACGATGATATATACTTTTTGATATTAGGAGAGATAAAATATGGCAGTTGCAAAAGCAGAAAAAGAAAAAGAAAAAGAAACTACCCCTGAAAAGGAAGTTAAGCCTGCAAAAAGCGGAAGCAAAGATGATATTAACGATAAATATGAAAAGGTCAAAAAAGGCGGGGTGCATATAACTGAGCTGCAAAAGATGACAATGAAGGAGCTGCATGAGTGCGCTAAAAAGGAAAACATAAAGGAGTATACCGGCCTTAAAAAACAGGATCTTATATTTAAAATACTTAAAGAGAGGGTAAATCAGAATGGTTTGATGTACGGCGAAGGCGTTGTTGAAGTTCTGCCCGAAGGTTTTGGTTTTCTGAGATCGCCTGATTACAATTACCTTCCTTGCCCGGACGATATATACATTTCTCCCTCGCAAATACGGCGTTTTGGCATTAGAACCGGCGTTACCGTGTCCGGCCAAATCAGGCCTCCAAAAGACAATGAAAGATATTTTGCGCTTTTACGGGTGGAGGCAATAAATTATGAGAATCCTGAGTTGATGAATGATGTTATAGTCTTTGATGATCTCAGACCCTACCATCCCACTGAGCGCCTGATACTTGAAACCGAGCCTAATATTTATGAAACAAGGATAATGGACCTCGTGACTCCTATTGGAAAAGGTCAAAGAGGGCTAATCGTTGCGCAACCTAGAACCGGCAAAACCGTGCTTTTGCAAAAAATAGCTAACAGTATTAGCGCCAACAACCCTGAGGTCTATTTAATTGTGCTCTTGATTGATGAACGCCCGGAAGAAGTGACTGAAATGAGCCGGTCCGTTCAAGGCGAAGTAATAAGCTCTACATTTGACGAGCCGGCAAGCCGCCATATTCAGGTCGCTGAAATGGTGGTTGAAAAGGCGAAAAAGATGCTTGAGTATAAGAAAGATGTTGTAATATTGCTTGACTCAATTACAAGGTTGGCCAGGGCGTATAACGCGGAACTGCCTCACAGCGGTCGAATTCTTTCAGGCGGTGTTGACGCAAACGCGTTGCAAAGGCCAAAGAGGTTCTTTGGGGCCGCTCGAAATGTTGAAAATTGCGGAAGCTTGACAATTATCGCCACTGCGTTAATAGACACCGGCAGTAGGATGGACGAGGTTATTTACGAGGAATTTAAAGGAACGGGCAATATGGAGCTGCACCTTGACAGAAGGCTCGCGGATAAACGTTTGTTCCCAGCTATAGATATTACTAAGTCGGGAACCAGAAAAGAGGAATTGATACTTGATCCTGAAGAGTTAAAAAGGGTATGGATGCTCAGGAAAATCCTAAACGAGAGAAATCCTGAAGATGTTTTGGAAATGTTAAAAAAGAAGTTGATGAAAACAAAGACAAACACGGAATTTCTTATGGGCATGAATTTTACGTAGAAATAGATTGCAAATTGACTGTAGGCTGCATGTTTGGAGTAGTTTTAGAAGTCGCAAAATATTTTAAGCTTCTTTTCCGATCCTGGCGGCAATTTTATCCACTAGGTCTCGCCTTGCGCCGGCGGCTTTTTTATTCTCTTCTTTAATTAATTCATATATTTCACCGCGGTGAACTTGCATTGATTTCGGTGCGTCTATGCCTATTTTGACCTGTCGTCCTTTGATGCTGACAACTTTAATTTTGATGTTGTCGCCAATGGATATATCTTCGCCTAACTTCCTTGTCAGGATTAGCACAATTAGCTCCTTAGATTAAGTATTAAGTAAAACAAACACAGCCTAAATAAAACTCTTTAAATATTTTGTCCCTGAAAACTGTTTGTATCTTGCCCTTTAAATAGAAAAAATCGCACAGGATAATCAGCGTCTTCATAAACAACTTGTTTTGCCAATTTGCTTTCAGGGTTGATAATTATCGGAGCTCTCAGGTTTGTGCTGGCGTTTTCAATTTTGTCGGAAGGTATCACCAATAGGGTATATATAACAGCGTTGTCTATATTCTCGATTTGTATATCTTCTAAATTAATAGATGACGCGTTTTCGGTGTACGTTACGCCGAAATGCAATGGGTGCACTACTGGAAATATTAACGCGGCTTCTTCAATGGACTGCAGCCATTGTATAGGAAAAAAATCCTTATCTTCAACGAGCATAAACTTCCTGCACTCATCAAAACCTAATATTGGTTGAACAAAAGTTATAATGTCCTCTTCTCTTACTTCAATCTCTCCAAATTCAACAGTTTTAACTGTTAAAAGCGTCTCCACTTATCAATTGCCTTTCTGTTAAAATTATTATCAGCCATAATTAAACGCCCAAACTTGCGGGATGACTTTATAAGAAGTTAATAAGGCTTATCCTGCCAACCCTGGCTCCGGTGGCAAGCGCTGCTTGCAAAACTGTCTCCTGTACTTGCAGCTCTGTGATCATTTTGGAAATATCCGCGTCTTCATCTGAAGATCGCAACTGTTCTAAACGAACCTTAGTGTCTTCGTTTCTGTTCTCAATAATGCCTATTTGGCTCAATCTCGTTCCAAAATCGCCAATTGTTTTAAAAAGACTGTCTTCCAAAGCGTCCATTTCGCCAAGTTTCTTTTCAATTGTCGCTGTGTCATTATTGTCAAAGGCGTCCCGAATTTCAATCAATTTCTCAAAAACTTTGTTGTCTGAATATATTTCAGCTCCGGATTTATTTATTGCAACATCAATCCCATCGCTAATCTGATAGTTAACGGTTCTTCTATTTCCTTTAAAAGAGACAGCGGTAATTTGGCCGTTGCCGTCTAATGTCGTCTCAAATGGTTGCGTCTGGCTGCTTCCGCCGGCGAAAAGATATCTCCCCAAAAACTTAGAGTTTGCGCCCTGAAAAACCCCGGATAATATTTTGTTAACTTTGTCGCCAAGAGTCTTCCTCTCGTCTGCGCTAAACCCAACCTGGCCGCTCTGGATAAGAAAAGACCTTACATCGGCAATGTTGCCCTGAAGGTCTTCAAGGATAGATAATTCCTGAGTTATAACTGCCCTTGCATCAATGAGATTTGATGAAAATTGATCCAAATCATTAAGTTGGTCTTTAAAATCAAGTATCCTCCTTATTGCGAGGGGGTCGTCGGAAGGAGCCCTGACTCTCTTTCCCGTGCTGATAGCCATGCGCAAATCCTGAAGCCTTGATGTGCTTACCTGTATTCCCTCGGTTATAGGGCGAAACAATTCTTGTTGAGTAACTCTCATAATGCCACCTCGTTTCTTGAAGCTGACTGATGATCTCAAAAAATCAGCAGTTTTTGATTATATCAAATCCAATGCGCTAACACGACATTTTTATTAACATTTTATTCGTAAAGTAATTGCATCAACAATTTAGATCTCCAGCAACCTGTCAACAGTTCTATTGACGGTGGTAATATACCGCGCCGACGCGTTAAACATTTGCTCAAACTGTATCAGTGTTGAAAGCTCTTCATCAATTGACACCCCGACGGTCTGTTCTTTTAACGATGCCAATGAATCCAAAACCGCGCGTTCGCCGTTGAGCGCCCTGTCGTTTTCCTCAAGTTCCAAACCCACTAATGTTATTGTTTCCGTCAAATGGTCGGAAAACGTTCTATTTCCAACAACAGCGGCTGTTTTCAAGGCAAGCATTCTATTTGCGTTGTCATTGTCGCCTACTGAATTGCTTGAGGCCGCCGCAATTAGTCTTCCATTATCCAGCACGTCTGACACGACAGCCATATCGCTTGATTTAGTTCCGGCAAAGAATGTATTTAACCCTAATGACGCCAATAAATTCGTCTCGTCAGGATCGTTAAGGACATCTACGTTAAATTTTTCAGCGCCTCCGACAACTACGGGTTTTAAAGTAACCTTTAAACCGTCTCCAATATCAATAGTGTTGCCGCCCGTGTAAGTGTCGCCTATATCAAATTCTCTGGTAAATGTGTTGCCTGAATCCGTGACGCGAAGTTTAAGCCCGGCAGTTGTGCCTATCGTGCCTGCGGAGCTAACGGATATGGAATAAACATCATTCTTGCTTCCCGTATACTGCCCGTCAACTGTTATTATGCCGCCTATGCCGCCTGGATTCGGGTCCAGCTCTGAAGAGAAGTTAAAAGTAAACCCGCCCTGCGCGTCTATCTTTAAAAAATTGTCCGTTCCCGCCGTTACAACTGAAGCTGACATATTGGTTATGGCGCTTATCCTGTCCTTTATATCATTCAGACTGTCGGCCAAAGGGTTTATATCGATCTTTGTCTTCACTACTTCATTTGTGGAGGTAGCTCTTACTGTAACGAAAAAGCTTCCGTCGGTAATATTAAACGGCAGCACATTTAGCGCGCCTAAACCTGCGTCAGCGTCGCTAACGGCGTTTTTGCTGGTAATAGTGGTAAAGCCGCCATCAAGCCCGACCCCCTCGCTGTGTACTTTGTTAAACTCTTGAATTATCTGGTTCGCAAGAGTGTCTGTCCTTGATTTTGCGTTATTTGCGCTGGTTTGAAAATCAAGCAATCCCTTTACTTCGCCTCCTCCGGCGTTGGCGGTCACTGAATTGCTTGAAAAAATAACTTCTATATCTCCGGTGGCTAGCGTCTTTGTCCCCAGCAAATCAAACCCGCCTCCAAAAACTATCTCTTTTCCTGAAAATGATACGACTTTTGACGCCTTATCACCGCTGTCAACTACGGTGATATCGATTAATTTGCTTAAGTCGGTTAAAGTCCTGTCTCTTTCATCTTCAAGGTCATGGGCCGTTAATTCGCTTGTTTTTAAAGTGGCAATTTTTTCGTTTAAATCCGCGACACGCTTTAAAAGTATGTTTGTTTCCGTTATTGTGTTTTTAATATCTGTTCGTGCGTTAGACAGCATACTGTTGATATCGCTTGAAACGAGGTTGAACCTGTTGGCCATGGCTTTTGACCTCTCCAGCATTTGAATCCTGACTGCGTTATTTTCAGGATTTTTTGCAAGCTCATGCACTGAATCAAAGAAGTCGGAAATTGAATTTTTAATGCCGAAATCGCTTGGCTCGTTATACACGCCTTCCAGATCAGTCAACCTTGAGCTTTTTAAATCAAGTTTGCTGAAATCTGAATTCTTCTCATACAATCGCACATTCAGGAAATCAGCGACGGACCTCTCTATGCGGGCAAGTTTAACGCCCTGTCCCAATGTGCCGAAATCGCCTTCAGCCGGCAATTCCGTCGTTAAAACAGGCGTCTGTTTGCTGTAACCTTCGGTGTTGGCGTTGGCTATGTTGTGGCCAATGGTAATCATTGCCTTTTGAGCCGTTCTCAAACCAGTTAATCCCGCAGAGATATCTATAGCCATAATAACGATCCGTTAAGTAATAATTAGTAAACTTTACAATAAAAAAACAGACTGATTTTGTCCTGTTGTTTCATGTTCAGAAAATAAAGAGGTCTGGATGCGCGCAACTAAACCTGAGTGTCAACAATGCTTAACATAGACCCGGTTCTCTCCATTTCACCTGAGTGTTTATAGACTGTGCCTTCTGTTGACTCTTTGCAAATAAACCTGATAGTTTCTTTAATCGCTCCAAGGGAAAATCGCGCCAGATTCTGGTTTTGTTCATTTACTTCCTTCAATTTGGCGCTTATTTCCTTTAATTCTCCGTACACTTCATTCAGGTCTTCAGTTCCTTCAGAGCTGTTTTTTGCGCATTCTTCCACAAATTTGCCTAAAAGCAATGTGTTTGTTTTAAAGAAAACATTGTTTATTTCATGCAATATTGTGTTGGACCGCTCTTCAAGCAGCATTACCTGATCCAGCAATTCAACTTCTTTTTCGATTGAGCGTTCCAATCTTTTGCCGTCAAAAGCAATTAGCTCTTGCTGTTTTTCAGTGGCAGTGACAAGAAGTTTTTGAAAGGCTTCCACCATTTCGCGCAGCACAAATATTAGATTGTTAATATTTTGATTCATGTCTAAATCCTTTAGATTTACTTTGTTTTAGCTACTATATTCATAGATATTCGCTAAAACAAAAGTTAGTAAAGCGGGGCTGAAGCTATACAGCCGCCGCTTCATTAACATCGTTTAAACTTGCGACAACAGCTTTGTTCCAGCACTGGTTAAGCTCCACAAGTATTTCCTTTGCTTCGTCGTACTTGTTTTCGTTTACCAGACGCGCGCAGTAATCGTACAACCTATAAAAGCCTGAAGCCACTTCCTGATACTGGAAATCAAGAGATTTCATCAAAATCTTCAGGATTTTTGTGATTTTTATCGAGTCTTTTTCTTCGCAAGCTTTTATTCCACGTTTATAAATAGCGGATATTGCCGCTCCCGGGTCATTTATCTCTTCTTTTTCATTGTCGCTTAAATTAGTTTCAATTGCTTTATTCCAGGAAGCGCTAAGTTCTTTTAATATTTGTTTTGCGCCATCGAAATTTCCGGTATCTAATAAACGCTGGCAGTGGTCGTATAACTTATAAAGGCCCAGCGCCGGCTCTTCGTATTCAAAATTAAGGAAACCTATCAATGTTTTAAAAACATTGCGGGCTTTTAATGTGTCTTTTTCATCGCAAGCCTTAATCCCAAGGTCGTAAACTTCATTTACCACCAGATAGGGAACGTCAATACATTGCTCCTTAAATTTGCCCTGCAATTCTGTATAATCGATTATCTGCTCCATAATTTACACTCCTTCTTTAAATTTTCTTCACACAAAATATAAAATAAAGTATTTAACTCGGCTTTTATTAATGCTTAAAATAAGCGATAGTTACTCTGATAATTTTTCAGCTGCCTTTGCTTCAGCCAACATTCCTGTCTTCATCTTATCGTAAAGCATTTTTGATATCCCCAGTCCCTGGCCTTTTACAATTTCGCCGGCCAGAGCTGATTGCATCATCTCCATATATATGTCCTCGCCCGGTATTTTCTCTTTTTCTTCATCCATCTTTATGGTTTTCCACATGTCTTTAATCATGAAATTAACAAATATCTTTTCAAACTCCTTGGCTGTTTCCTTTAGCTTAATATCTTCAGCGTCCATGTCATTGATATTTTGCTTCTTATTTTGCGATTTTGAAATGCCTGCCCCGGTCTTTGATTGCAACGCTTTTAATTTGTTTTGCATAGACGCCATTTGCGTTGAGAGCAATCGTTCTGAAATATTTAGTTGTTCAATTGGTTCATTCATTTCTAACCTTTAATTTATAAATTATTAAAAAACCGCTATCATGCATTTCAGTCTACATAAGCACTAATTCCGCGTGCAAGGACCCGGCTTTTTTCATTGCCTGAAATATGGCTATAAGGTCTCGAGGGGTAACGCCAAGCACGTTTAACGTGCGCGCCACATCATGCACGGTGGTGCTTTCAGGCATCACTTTTAATTGCGCCCTGCTTTCGTCTATATTAATGTTTGTGTTTGGAATAACTTCGGTTTGGCCTCCTCCAAAAGGCGAAGGTTGTGAAGCTTCCGGCGATTCAGTGATTGTAATTGTAAGATTTCCATGCGCCACGGCGACTGTTGACAATTTCACGTCCTTGCCGACCACAATTGTTCCTGTTCTTTCATTGATAATGATTTTAGCCACCGAATCCGGCGATACGCTTATATCTTCCAATTCAGATATGAATTCAATAATATTTTCGTTTTTTATAAACCGTTCCGGTAATTCCACCCTGACCACGGCCGGGCTTATTGGCGACGCAATGTCTTCAAAACTGCTGTTAATGGCCCTTACAAGTCGTGTCGAAGTTGTAAAGTCGGGGGCTTTTAACACAAGGTTTATGTAATTGTCATTGAAAATATTAAACGGTATTTCGCGTTCAACTATAGCTCCTGACGGGATTGTGGCCACGGTTGTATGGCCCTTTACCACAGATTGAGCCTGCCCCCCAAGATTTTCAGAGCCGCTTATCGAGACAGGGCCTTGAGCCACGGCGTAAACCGCGTTGTCGGCGCCTTGAAGCGGGGTTTGCAATAAAACGCCGCCTTTTAAGCTTTTTGCGTCTCCCACGGTTGAGACTAGCACATCCATCCTTGAACCCGGTTTCGCAAAAGCGGGTATGTCGGCGGTTACCATTACCAGGGCTATATTTCGCGATATAAATTTTTGTTCTCTTTCAGAAATAATCACGCCTAGTTTTTCAAAAACATTAGCCATAATCTTTGTGGTAAAGTTTATAACCTGTTGCGAATCGCCGGTCTTTGAAAGACCTATGACAATGCCGTAGCCATATATCTGGTTTGCCCGCACGCCTTGAACATGCGCAACATCTTTGACCCTTACTGTAACGCCGTATGCGGCTTTTATTCCGCATATGGCTATTGACAAGGTTAATATGGTCAATATTATTAAATGATAGGTTGAACGTTTCATAATTGAAAATCCTTTTTATCTAAATTTAGAGCCGGTTGAAATTTCCCAAACTATGGCTCTTCGGCCTGGTTTTGATCAATGCGTTTAATATTATTATCGTCAAAACACTGCGATTCCTTATTTTTCGGTCTACACAACCCTAAAACGGCCATACGACATCCATTATTCTGTAACCCCAGCCGCGTTTGCCTGACCTGGTAAGGAACCCTTTTCCTTCCATTGTAATGTTTGCGTTTGCGATCTTCTCAGACATGATGATATTGTTTGCGGCTATATCAATCGGACGTATAATTCCTGATACGCGAATTGTGTATCTTTCCTTATTGATTGTGACGCCCCGTTTTCCTTCAATAAGCAGGTTGCCGTTGCCCAAAGCCTCAGTAACCATAGCGGTTAGCCTGAATCTAATATTTCTGGAGCTTTCATAATCTCCTTCGCCGTCAAACCCTGTTTGGCGGGAGCCTGTTATGTTTGGCATGGATGCGTCCATGCTTGACGGTTCGCCGTTTTGCGTCCTTTTCTTGCCCACAAAGAATCCGGATGCGTCAACTGAGGATGAAAAACTTGAGGTTGAATCCAATTTCGTGCCTTCCAGCCCTTTAATATCAGTCTCCTCATTAATGATTACAGTAACAGTGTCGCCGACTTTTGCGGCCCTGTTGTCTGAAAACAGGTTTGTGTTTGCCGATACCCTTTTTGTCCACAAAGAATCACCAAAAGCGTTTATTTGCAACAATGCCAGCACAAAGGCAGAAAGAGTAAACCTGTATAGCAAACGGTAAAACTGTTTATCGTTTTTCATTCGAAACATAGTCATCGAACCTTTCTCCGTAACATCGGAAATAAAATTTGCGCAATTTCAAATCAAAGCTGTATATTTACCGTGCCGCCGTCAAGCACGTTTCCATAAAGAACTTTTCTTGTGTCGCTGTTAATAACTTTAATCATGTCCCCGTAATCGCCGTCCTCCTGGCAAACGCCTTTGGCGGTAACCTCAAGCCCGCTTGCTTTTATGAGTATTATTACATTGTCGCCGCGTTTTACAACAGCTTTGCCGCCTACGGTTTCATTTGTTAGAACTGCGCCGGGATAAATTGTTTTTTTTGCGACTTTGCCTACTATTTCGTCGATTGTGTAAAACGCGTCGGCTGTTAATTGCGTGGTTTCAACATTCTCAAGCTCAACAGAGTCGCGGTTAACAATGCGGCCTGTTTTTATCATGCTTTTTGCCACAACCACGTTTTCGTATCTGTTTACGTTAAACATCATATTTATATTTTTAAAAGCCTTGCCGTCAACCATTATGCTGACAGGCAAATAGGCCTGTTTTTTGCTCTTTCCCATTCCTATTCGTTGAAATTTCAGTTTTACATCTCCTGTGCGCAAAGGCACAATTTGGTCTCTAGGAACTTGCTGCAACTCAATAATTACATTGTCGAATCCTCTTTCACTCATCTTTTTCCGCAAAAATGATTTGCCGTGTTTCGCTATCTCTTCGCCTAAAATAGTTAATGATTGCACCGCCACCGTGGCGGCATTTGCGCCTTCAAAACGCACTAGCGCTAAATCCAGACCTCTGTTGTTTATAATAGTCATGATTTCGCCCAATCCAATAGTTCTCCTGTTGCCGGGCCATGGGGCATTGCCCAGGACAATGTTATCTATCATAACGCTTAGATCTATATCTTTGCCTTTTACCGTAGCTATGTCGCTTATTTTTATCTCGTCGCCACGGATAATCGCGTTAGCTTTAATATCAATAACAACCCTGGAGTCGTTCCAATCGGCTTCCATTGCGTTTGATTGTTTATAAAAGTTTGCCCAAGTGGTTATTAACGCGAATACGGCAAAAATTCTAATTGCGTAATTGATATTTTTCATTTTTTACACCTCATTTGTTTAGTTGTCATGGGATTAATTAGCTAAAAGCGAGCTATTTGTCTTATCTCATTATTGACGCGGCAGACCGCAACATCTCATCGGCGGCTCTGATGCCTTTTGAATTAACTTCATACGCCCTTTGCGCTGTAATCATATTTACCAGTTCAGTGACGGTTTCAACGTTTGCGCCTTCCAGAAACCCCTGAAATATTTCGCCTAATCCTTGCTCGCCGGGTATTCCAATGGTTGGGGCTCCTGATGCCGGTGTTTCGCCATATTGATTCTTGCCCAGACTTTCAAGCCCGCCCGGATTAACAAAATTAACCAGCTGTAATTGTCCTACATTGGTTATGCTTCCATCGGGAAGTTTTACATTTATAGTGCCGTCCGTGCCGATGGTGACGTTTACCGCGTCGCCGGGGATTGAAATCGCGGGCGTTACTGGAAGGCCGTCGCTATTTACAACCTGGCTTTGACTGTTTACCCTGAAAGAGCCGTCTCTTGTAAATACGTTGGTTCCGTCAGGTCTGGTAACCTGGAAAAAACCGGCCCCCTGAATCGCCATGTCAAACTGCCCTCCGGTGACTATTTGCGTGCCTTGCGTGAAATTCTTCGACGTTGAATTCAATCTAACTCCGCCGCCTATTTGCAAGCCTGTAGGTATCTCAATGCCTGTGCCGGACTGGGCTCCGGCAGCGGCTGCGTCTTTTGAGTATAAAAGGTCCTGGAAATTTACCTGGCTTCGCTTAAACCCCGGTGTGTTAATATTTGCCAGATTATTGGAAATATTATCCAGATAGGTTTGCTGCGCCTTCATTCCCGTTGCTAGTGTAAAAAGCGATTTAATCATTTTTGTTCCTCCTTAATTGGGTGGGAGGGCGGATGTCCCCCACTTGCTGTTTAAATAACCGTATAAGCCGTTCTAATTAGTTTTTGCAATGTGTCGTTCATTGTCTTGTTCACACGGTTGTTGCCCTGAAAACCTCTCTGGTTGGCCATAAGGCTAACCATCTCGTCTATAACATTCACATTTGAATTTTCAAGATACCCTTGCTGAAGTTTAAAATTGCTCGCTTCAATTCCTGCGCTTTTGGATTTTGAGAAAAATGAGCTGTTGCCGGCCTCTATTAAATCTTCTTTATTTTCAAAATCCACAATTTTGATTTTACCGGCCTGAACTTCATCAGCAAGGATATTTCCGTCGACGTCGATAGAGAGAGTTTTTGTTCCCGGAGGCAATTTAAAATCTCCACCTTTGCCTTTTAATTTCCAACCGACACTGTTAACAATATTTGATTCGCTGTTCAGGAGAAAGTGGCCGTTTCTGGAAAATTTCAAGCCGTCAGGCGATTCAAGCACAAAAAAGCCTTTGCCGTGAATAGCCAGGTCAAGCTTGTTGCCCGTCTCTTTAAGGCTTCCCTGCTCATGATCTATGAAAAGTTTGGACAACTTAACGCCTTTGTTGCCGGCTGCGTCCAAAGCGTTGCTGAATATGCCAACGTTTTTCTTAAATCCCGTGGTGTTGATGTTTGCAAGGTTTCGGGATATAATGTCCTGATTCTCGCTCCCGGCCATTTTGGCCCCAACGCTTGAATATAATCCTGTAATCATCCTCTTTCTCCAAAAACTTAATTGTGACTTGTTATTAAAATTATATAAATGCGAATCTCATGCCAATTAAGGTTTTTTTGTTTTTAAATCTTTATCGTTTCAGATTTAACGTCTCCTGAAGCACCTGGTCAGCCGTTGTAACAACCCTTGTGCCCATTGAGAAGCCTCTTTGAGCAATAATAAGGTTTACCAGCTCGGTTGTCATATCAACATTGGAAGATTCAAGGAAACCGCTATTAATAGTGCCCGCCCCCTGTTCATTGGCGCGTACAGTTTTTATACTGCCTGTGGTATTTGATGCGGAAAACAACATATTTCCTTCAGGACTCAACCCTCCAGGGTTGTCAAAAAGGGCTATGCCGAGATTTGTAACCGTTTCAGCGCTGCCGTCTGTTTTAACCGCTTTAAGCTCGCCGGTGTTGGTTACTGTTGTGTGGCTGAAGAATACGGCCTTTTTACCATCCTTGCTGCCCTCCTGCACATTTGACGCGCCTGATGATTGCGTAGTGCCGCTAAAATCTACTGTAATAACTTGGGCGGCAAGCGCGCCGAATTTTACCTGTATATTATCTACAGCGGCTGGTCCGACGTTGCCAATGTCAGCAGCGGTTGCAAACGCGCCGCTTGCGTATGTAATGTCCTGTAAAGTGTCGTCTGCTGCCCCAGCTAAAGGGCCGCCGACGGCTTGCTCAAACAGCACGCCTGTTTCCGGGGTGGAAACCACCAAATCCCAATTGTCATCCGTGGCGTTTCTTGTAAAAGTAAGTGTTAATGAGTGACTTTTGCCGTCAGGGTCAAAAACCGTGGAGCTGGTTTTAAACGTAACGCCGTTTGGTGTTGACGGATCCAGGTTTCCAACAAGGTCAAGTTTGGTTGTTGCGGTGCCTTTAACAAAGAAAGCGTCCGGGTCTACCTTAACATCATTTCCCTGGGTGTCTTGCACTCTGTGTCCGGATGTTTGTTCTACCAGAAATTTGCTTTGGTCAATGTTAAACGCGCCTTGCCTTGTAAAAAAGTTTTTGCTGCCGTCGTTAACCACAAAAAAGCCGTTTCCGCTAAGCGCAAGGTCAAGCGGCCTTCCCGTGGGCTGAAGCGCTCCCTGGTTAAAATTCATGTCAACGCCGCCAACCACTACACCGTTGCCTATTTGCGGCCCGACAAGCGATTGTCCTATAATATCTCCAAATCTCATACGAGAACCTTTAAAACCAAATGTGTTAATATTTGCAATATTGTTTCCAATCATGTTTAACCAATCCTGATGCGCTAATATTGCTGTTGCTCCAAGAAAAATCGGACTAGGCATTTTGAGCCTCCTATCTATAAAAAAAATGCTAAAAAATTAGTTAATAAAAAAATATTCTTACCTGATTTCAATAAGAGATGAGATAGGAATTGATCCGTTCTCAAGTTTGAAATGCACTCCGTCTTCTTTTAACGTTACCCCCTTTACAATTGAACTGCTTAGATTGCCGTCGGAACCACTAAAAACAATTTCTTTGCCTATTAAAGATGACGCGATTTCAATCTCCTGCAAACCCTGGGTAAGCATAGTGTTGTTTGATTGCTCAGCGAGAAGGTCGGTCTGTTTGCCAAGCTGCTCAAGCGAGCTAAACTGCGCCAGTTGAGCCAGGAAATCTTCATTTTTTACAGGCTCCATAGGGTTTTGATATTGAAGCTGCGTGACGAAAAGTTTTAAGAATGCATTGCTTCCAAGCTCTTCGGTATTGGGGGCAGCTGCGATATTTTCCATATCATTTTCCTTTCTTTATAAAATTTATATTAATACGTTTACCTGTTCATTGTTTGCAATTGAGTCCGTTGTTGCTTTATTAGACTCATCGGTTTGAATTGCGTTTTCATTTGTGTCATCATTTTTACCGGTTCCGCTGCCGCGTCTTCCGCGAAAGTTTCTTTTGTATACATTTTCCTGCGCAAACGCCTGCCTGTTTTCATTAAATTGGTCAAATACGTCAAATTTTGACAAGTCAATTCCTTGTTGTAAAAGCGCCTGTTTAAGGTCTGCGCTGTTTTGTTTGATTAATTCAGCGGCTTCAGGCCTTTCAGCCATTACCAGAAGCTCCAGCTTGCCTGTGGCGGATTCAATAAAAGAGATCTTAATGTTTCCCATATTTGGCTTCTTTATATTTAGATGTATTTCAGAGCTACCGCCTTTGATGAACTTTTTTGCGCTTTGCACAACCATCTCTTTAATCTGTGTTGAGTTAATATCACGAGGCTGGGCCGGCTTGCCGGTATTCTCGGCTTTTTGCGCCTTGCTTGAGGTTTGCGTTTTATCATTCGCCGCTATAGAGCCGGATTCCGTCTTTGTTAACTTTCCGTTATCGCCATTTCCTTTCTGTGAGTGGTTGTTTTTGTTTTGATCCTGTTTGTTGTGGTCGGCTAATCCGCCTTTTGCGTCATTTGTATGCGTTTGTGAGACCTTTTGACCAAATTTTGAGGTTAATGAGTCCGTGTTGTTGCCGTCTCCTGATAGCTTGTTTTCGGCCCCGGTCTCGTTTTCAACTGCATGTTCTGCCTTTAATTTTGCGGATGAATCTTTAATCTCCTTATTAATTGTTGATTTTGTCACAGTGACGTCTTTTAGCTCTTTATTGGCAGTTTGAGGTTTTTCGTTAACATTATCTCCTTTTGCCGTTTTTTCATTTACATGATCTTCAAGTTTTCCCAATACATCTTTTATGCTGTTTGCGGCGGCCTTGTTATCAGTTTTTTTTGCAATAATAGGTTCGTTTTCCTTTCCTTTCAGCTCAGTGATTGTTTTTTCAAGCAATGATGCAAGTTCCTGCTTTTCATTGTCCGCGCCTTCCTTTGACAATAAATCCCTTAATTTAGAGATTGTTTTCTGATTGGCCCCTTTGCCTCCATCATCTTTTGCAATTAAAGTTTTTAACTCTTTTAAGGCGTTTGCCTTAACATCTTTTGAGCTGTTTCCGTTTAAAATCGAGAGAGTTTCTTCAAGTTTAGCGGCCAACGCTTTGCTTTTGTCTGCGTCGTTTGACCCGGCTTCTTTTAGTTCGCTGGATATTTCAGCTTTCATTTCATTGCCTTTTAACGCGGCAATGGCCTTTTCCAGATTTGTCATTAAATTTTCACCCTTAACGTCCGCCGAAACTAATTGCCTTAACTTGTTAATTAAATCAGTTGCCCCATTTTTTCCTTTAATTCCATTAAGCCCGGCAACAATTTTTTCTAATTTTGCGGCTAAATCGCTATTTTTAGACATTCCCTCGGTTAATAATACTTTTAGCTCATTTAAAGCGTCTGTTTTAAGGTTTTTGTCTTCGCCTCCTTCCAGCGCAACTATAATTTTTTCCAGTTTTGCAATCAATTCAGGATATTTCACATCTCCATCTTTGTTGGATGGAAGTTCTTTAGCGTTTACATTGCCTTCTTCTTTTTTGTTTTCTAAATCCGCGGATTTATCATCAGTGTGGCTTACTTTATCGTTATTTTGTTCCTCAACTTGAATTTTGCCTGTGTCGTCATCAATCTTTTTTGCTGAAGTCTCTGTTTCTTTGTTGGAATCATTGTCTTCAGGATTATTGTTTTTAGATGAATTATCAATATCTTTCATTTTAGGCTTATCAGGGACGTCTTCCTGAGATAGAGGCTTTTCGCTTTTTTCCGGGGCTATGTTTCTATTGTTTTCATTTTCTAATTCGGAACTGCCGGCATCCGGCTGGTTTTGTTTAAACTCTGAATCGTTATATAATTGAGCGGTTTTTGTTGTTGGTTCATCCTGAACTTGCGCAAAATTGTGTTCATTGCTTGGGGCCGCCATGTTTAAATGTTCAGCTCCTAATTTGCCGGATATCCCTAAGCCGGCTTTTTCGTTAAACAACATATCCACAAAGGATAGATTCATCCCATCGTTGTCAAAGATATTGGCGTTGGGCTTTGCGTTTGTGGTCTCTTTTAAACTTACTTTATCTAAACTTAATTGACTCGGCGCTAAAAAAATGTTCATTTTCCCCTCTTTTCTTTAAATAAATTTAAACAAATTAAACTCAAGCGCGGCTTTTGCCTCTTTTATTTATTTTTCATTGCTTATTGCGTTTCAACTGATTTGCTGGTGTTAATTATCATAAAGCAAAGGCCATGCCTATTATTGGGAGTTGTGAACGTTTGTTGTAATATGTTTGGCAGTAGATGTTTACGGTAAACTGGTTTTGGCGGTTTTTGTGTTTGATGAGGAAATATTAGACAATCGCAAAATTAAACGTATACAAAATTCCCCATAAAAAATTTAAGAGGCCCTGCCAAAATAATCGGTTTTAAATAGCCGGTTGATTTGCTTATATCCACTATAAATTATTTGAAGGTTTTTATATTTTGTCGGATTCTATGCTTAAGTTCAAAGCCGGTGTATTTGTGGTAACTCTAATAATTAAAGTGGTTTACGATAATTTCCGGCAGGTATTAGGTCTGATCTTAACAACACGCAGGCCATATATTCGCTTCAATAGAATCATGCTCTTGCAATATCATTTCCGGTATTTTTTATACCTTATATATATGTATCTCAAATAAGATTTTCACCTTATTTGAGATTGCTGTTTTATTGGCAGCCTTCATTTTTGTGTCAATTTGGGAAAATTTTTCTTAAAAGGATAATTTATTTTTAGGATGAATTTATGTTCTGGAATGATGTAAGTTCTGATAATTAAAGATGTTATGTGCGTAGGGCGTGTCGTGGCGCTTATTGGGCTCTAAAAATCTTAAAAAATTCCCTAAAGTTTTGTCAAATTTTTCCGATTAACAACTATACCTAAGAAGAAAAAAGGGCCTTAAAAATTCAATTATTATTTAAAAATACTATTGAGAACACAAAGATGAGCGAAAGGAGGTGATCTATGTGTCATATAAATTGATAATCAACAGCAAAATCATGAGGTGTTATAAATTTTAATCTTATTTCCATTTACAATTTTAGGAGGATTTAATGTGAGAAAATACTTTTTGTTTATTATTGGGTTGGCTGTAATTTGCCAAATGGTTGCATTTGGCGCG
>JAIQZQ010000054.1 GCA_021777105.1 Candidatus Anammoxibacter sp. | reverse complement strand
GGGAATTAAGGTATCAAAAGGTGAGATTGACGAAGCACTGAAACTTCATGATGAGAGGATTATTGTATTTGACGAATTGGGAGATAGACGGGAAAAAGCGGTAACGATGGGTGACATAGCGAGAATTAAGGTATCAAAAGGTGAGATTGACGAAGCACTGAAACTTCATGATGAAGAAATTAAAGTGTATGAAGAATTGGGAGATAGACGTTCCAAAGCGGTAACGATGGGTGACATAGCGAGAATTAAGGTATCAAAAGGTGAGATTGACGAAGCACTGAAACTTCATGATGAGAGGATTATTGTATATGAGGAACTGGACGACGCTGTTGGTATGGCAAATACATTTTGGAGCATTGCAAAGATCAAATTACAAAAGGGCGATGCGCAAAAGGCTTTTGAACTTTTAAGTGAATCGTATGAGATTTTGTTAAAGACCGGCAGGCTGGATGGGGTTTGCATGGTGGGGCTTGATCTTGGTCAATTAATGTGTCATGGAGGCATGAAAGAAGAGGGGTTGGTTATTTTAAACAGGTCAAAAGATGGGTTTCAAAAGATGGGGCAACCGCAATATGTTGAGCATGTTCAGGTGGTGATTGATGGGATTGTGAAGGAGGGGTGATCGGTGATCGGTAAATTGTAATCGGTAATTGGTGATTGGTGATCGGTGAATGAAAGGCAAAAGTAAAAGCAAGCTTTCAGAATCGTAACCAAACTGGAGTTGTGGAGCGATTCATTAATAGTAACAACATTGGTTCAGGTCAGAGGTATTTAACCAACAATGCACGATATTTCTTAAATCCACTTGGAGCTCAAACCGGCTTTGGAACCATTAAACCAATAAAAATATTTCATTTTTATTGGTTTAATGGCTTAGCCTTGAACAAATAGTGAGAGCCAAATCCAGAGTTTTGGCTACAATTTGCCATTATTTAATCTATCCCTTATATCTTTTGCTTTTTCAGGCATAAAGGCGTGGTAAAACTCCATTTGCGCTTCAAGCCAATTTAATTTATCTTTAACCGGTTTACGCCTGTATGTTTCAATCTCTTTTTGCGTTTTATAATAAAGTAGCGGGCTATTGCTTTTCATTCCATTCATCCTTAATTTTTTTTAGATAAAACAGGTCTGCCGTATCCTTAGGCCGTCCTGTATTCTCTTTCATTTTCATTAGTTCGTTTATTGGAACCAAAGGTATAGTTATTTTTCCGGAATTTATAGTGATTCGTTTTTCATAAACATCTTTGAATATAAAGGGTATATTAACAAAGATGTCTACCACAAAATATGGAGCTTTTGGGTCGTAAAGGCTGAAAACCATCATGCCTTTCTCCTTAATCCAACATTCTCTATTCTCTTTGCTCAAAAAATCTTCTATCTTAACCGGTATTTTAGGTTTAAAACCCAGCGCTTTTACGGAATCAACGAAACGGGCAAGGTTGTTGCTTTCCAGTTCGACAATAATATCAATATCCGCCGTGGCTCTTTCAATACCATACAAATTAACAGCTACTCCGCCGGCTATCATATAACGAACTTCATTATTATTTAACGTTAGAAATAGCTCATTAAACTTAATCACGGTAAAAGAACCTTTTTTGATTATTTTATCATATTTATAGATTTTTTAGTATTGTAGTAGTTTTATGCATTAAATCCATTAAATTTTTAGTTGCGCAACAATCAATGGAAACACAGGCAGGGATGCCTGTGCCACTGTTTATTTATAAGAACTTAAAACCCCCTCTCTCTTTATCCGCTATTTTACAGCGACATCTTTGATCATATTTTGCAAAACATCTACTGCCTTGGCGAGTTGTTGTTCAGGGTCTTTTTCCTTATAATCAGGCGTTACGCCTTTGTTTTCAATAATCTCATTATTCGGCAGGCGGTATTTGCCGGTGGTAAGGAAGAGGGTGTGTTCGTTGTTTAAAGGGTAGGCTTTTTGTATTGTGTTTTTGCCGTAACTGTTTTTGCCTATCAGCGTTGCCTGGGCGTGGAAGCGCAGGGAGGCTGCGAACATTTCGGCGCTGCTTGCGGTGGAGTTGTTTATTAAAATGGCCAGAGGGTGGTTCCATTTATTGTTTGAGTCGTCAATGTATTCTCTGTCCTTTCCCCTTGTGCTGATTGTGGCGATTTTTGTTCCGTTTTTTGTGAAATTTCCAATTATATGGGCGGCGTCATCTATGTTGCCGCCGGGGTTGTCTCTTAAATCTATTATCAAACCTTTAATCTTTTTTAAAATTAATTTGTTCATTGCGGTTGTAAAGTCTTCTTTGGACCTTCGTCCAAAAAAGGCAATCTTTATATATCCGATATTATTGTTTAATACTTTTGCGTCTTTAATAGAGTCGGCCCTGTCAAAGCCTCTGATAAAATCAAGGGAAGAGGGCTCAATCTTTTTTAGCCGGCTGTCCTTATCCAGCATACCCATTGCCGCTTCAATTGATTTGTTTACAAGGTCATTAATTTCAACATCTTTGTAGTAGTTTTTTGCGATGTTATTGAAAAGGTCTTCGAGAAATAGAAGGTTGTTAAACTCGTTTGATTGGTAATCGTCCTCGTCCTCGCCGTGAACCTGTTTTGCCAGGGTTTTGTAATCAACGATTTTGCCTCCATGAGTTTTCTGGAACTTTTCAGCCTCTTCCTTAGAGTCAAAGGGGAACACAAAAGGGGGCATTGAGTTTTCGATGCTCATATCTGAATCCAGGGCAAACCATCCTTTGCTGATATCAAACTTTTTAGCGCTCCTGTAATCATCTGTTTCTATTGCGAGAATTTTTTCGTTGTATCTATTTTTAACGTCAAGCGCGCAATGGGCGCAGCAGGTTTTTTCAGTTTTGCCGGCTTTAAAATGCAGGTAATGGATGGTAGGGCAATTCTCAATTGACATTGAGCACCAATAGCAAATGTTTTTGCTGTCCTCTTTTATAACTTCAAAGGGAAATTCAAATTGGTTTTCAATCCCTTTGTCGTTAAACCTCAATATAAATGTATATTTACCGTAATCTTTAACTGCCGGGCGCGTCTTAAAGTTGTGCTCGCTATCAAGGTAGGGTTGATATGTGTCAAACGTTTCGCCTTTTTCATCCCTTATCTGAAACGACACATCTTTATCATAATATGCGCCTGTGTTTATATCTTTGATGTTAACGGTTAAATCAACAATTTTTATTGAGCTTATAGTGTAGTATGAAAACTCTATTTTGTAATGTTCAGACTTTTTGGTTTGCTCAATTATGGAGGGTTTTGGCCGCAGGGCTCCGTCAATTAGATGTGAAAATGCTTGCGGTGTTAAACTGTTTAACGCGCAAAACAAGAGCGCTGTTAAAAACAGTGATACGCGTGGTTGCGCGGGCAACCTTTTAATTAAATAGATGAGATTGTGATGCATATTTTTATGTGGAGGGTTAAGGTTCGTTGCAATTGTTTTTTCCAATGGTATGAGGCGGAGCCTCATGGAACACTGCGTTACAAGGCGGAGCCGTTGTAACGAGCGGTAAAACAATAGCGATTAATGATCGATCTTATCACCCTCCCCTAACCCCTCCCATCAAGGGAGGGGGAATTAAAGGAATATATTTAAATTCAATATAGTAGCTTTATTATTGTCGTCATCTCAGCCCTCATCGGGTTTGACGATTAGCGCAATTGGGCAAGGAGAAAGCTAAAGCTTCGCTTGCTCCTTGCCCCTTTTGCTGTTTTTAAAATCAGAACTGTTTTGCCGGATTAATGGCAGTAGTTAGCTCCCGCCACAATTGTTACAGCCCATGGTGAAAGGCCTACGTTTGGTATCTGTGTATATTCGTCGGTATCGCCGTCAAGCACGATAACGGAATTTGCCTGAGATGCGGCGAGATACACTTTCTTGCCGTCAGGGGTTGTAGACGCTGTTTCAAACGTCATATCCTGATCAAATTTAATCCTCTTTGACTCTTTCATCTTTTCCATATCAAACACATATACAGCGCTTTCCCCGCGGCTTATAACATACGCCTTTTTGCCGCCGTTAACATAGTTGATGCCGGTCATATCTTCGCCGCCTGGAAAAGTTGAAATAACTTTGTTTGTTTTTGTGTCGATTACTGAAACTGTCTGGTCGCCATTATTCGGCACCATCATCTTTGTGCCGTCAGGCGACGCGTAAGCGCGCCATGGCTCGTCGCCAACAGGGATAGTGGCTATTACGCTGTCGGTTTCAGTGTCAATAACCGCTACCTGATTTGAATCGCCGTCCGCGGCATAAGCGTAACGGCCGTCAGTCGTTAATGTTGGATTTGCTATGCCGATTAATTCAGAGAGCTTATTAGGCATGTCAACCATTGCCATCATAAAGGCGCTACCGATCTCAATTCTTCTAACTAATTTGCCGCTCTTTACATCTATAACGCCAACTTCATGGGCTCCCATATTTCCAACATACACCTTTTCGCCGCCTGGTATGCAAACCGGGCCGTGCGGTTCATAGAAGCCGGCAATTTTGTTTACTACAACCTTGTTTTCTATATCAACAACTGAAACTTCGCCGTTGCCCATGTTTCCAATATAAGCGTGTTTGTTGTCGGCAGAAATATCAAAATGTTCAGGCATCAATCCAAGCCTTACTTTAGACATTTCCCTTGTTTCAAGGTCAATTATAGCAACAAAATTTGCGTTTGTGCCTGTCGCAAGAATGTATTTACCGTCATTAGTGGCCACTGCCATATGCGGGTTTGCAAAATTTTCAACCGGGATGCGGTCAACAATAGCGTCGGTTTTCATATCTATAACCGCAATATCGCTTGAATCTCTGTTTGTTACAAATACAACGGACTTAGGATCGTAGCCGATCTTTTTATCATCCGCAAAACTCTTCTGGCTTGCGGCTATCCCTGATAAAATTACTCCTGCCGCAAAAACAGACAAAAACAGCCTTCTATATTTTTTAAGCATCTGCATACTCCTTATAATCGTTAAAGTTAGTGGGAAATTTGAAAATGTTTTGTTTCAGATTTTTTTGTTAAGGCCTCCTTTCTTTTTTTTTACTAAATTGTTCCTTCTGGTTCCTACGCTCTGCGTGGGAACCTACGCAGGACGCTCTGCGTCCATTCTACGACGCAGAGCGTCGAACCGGGCATTCCAACGCAGAGCATTGGAACGAGCGTAAACGAGTGTAAAATAAAAAATTAAAATTCAATTTGAGTCCTTATGCCGGCAACGGCTACCGTATCGTCGCTACCGAGCCCCGCCGGATCAAATATTGCCTGGAAATTCGGCGTTATTGCAAAATGATCATTGATCTGGTATTTATAATAAACTTCCGTCGAGCTTTCGTCATCTCCACCAACAAGATTTAATGAGCCGAACGCAACGGCAACTTCATCATTTACTCTGGAAAAGAAAGGTGAGCGAAATCTCAAGCCGGCGCTCCACGCGCTTGCGATCTCGGCGTCGCCGGTATCTTCTTCATTAGCCCCATAACGCGCAAATGCTGTAAAACGGGTTGAAATGTTTTGGTCGATGCTGACGCCGAATCCTGCATTATCTTCTTTGCCGCCGTTTATCCTGCCCCAAATGCGGTAATTTCCTTCCTGGTTAAAAAACATATGCGACCTGTAACCAATTTCACCTATGGCATAAATATCATCCGTGACGTTAAAACCTGAATTATCATCGCTTTGAAGTCCCAGCCCGAATGTAAAACCCTTTCTTGTGTCAAAAAACGCGACAATACCAGGCCCGTTATCAGGGGCTTCCATTGTCGCGTTATTAACAAAAGCGGATGTTATAAACTGAGTGGTTTCATCATTAGCGATTGTGTTAGAGTCAAAATAATTGGTCAAATCAATCTTTCCGCCAACCAGCCTTAATCTTTCGCCTAAAAGATGCGATTCCAACCATACTTCCCGCACTGACAATCTATCAACTTCGTCATCGTCCTGCA
This sequence comes from Candidatus Anammoxibacter sp., assembly GCA_021777105.1. Taxonomy (GTDB): domain Bacteria; phylum Planctomycetota; class Brocadiia; order Brocadiales; family Anammoxibacteraceae; genus Anammoxibacter_B. The sequence goes on along the minus strand of JAIQZQ010000054.1, from coordinate 84,999 downwards.
ATGATCCGGAATCGTCGTTTAACCCGGAAAAAGAGGCTATTATTTCGTCCGGGCCATTGCCGCCTATTGCTTCTAAATCGATAAAAAAGGTAGTGTAAAGCAATGGATTGCTAATAAACAGCAAGTCGAATGAACCTTCGGCAAACCCTCTCTCTTTTTGGTCGCTACTTACAATCTGTTGAACAATGCCCGTGCCACTGGCTCCAACCACTATGCGTCTGTCAAATTCCTCTTCAAGGGCTGCTCCTATTCTTTCAGAGATGCTTTCCCTTCTTGCAAATTTAAACAATTTGTAACGGTTTCTGCTTTTTTGCTTAAGGCCGTCAATGGGGCATCGTTTATCAGAGCTCATCACGGAATAGACATGGCCATTTTTACAAACAAACTCCTGAACCCTTCTTATTTCATCTGTCATGTCCATCAAGGTGTTCCTATCTTTTAAACCGAGCACTTCATATTCAAGGTTTCTGATACGCTCTTCATAAGCCGGCGCTCCGCCGCTTTTTTGACCTGATCCTTGTGACAGCCTTGAGAAATCAGACTCAATGTTGTCCACCTTAACATAATATTCATCCAGTTTATTGAGATGGCCTTCAACTGTGTTTAAACGGTTTTCAAGGTTTTTAATCCTATCTTCCTGGGTTTCGGCGCGCAAACCGGCGCATATAAATAACGACAACAAGCAACACAAACCAATATTAAACTTCACTGTAAACCTCCTTTTTCCCCCTCGGGAAACAATGGTTATAATATATATAGTAAATAATTGCGATCAGGATAGGTCTTCTGGCTACCGGGTCGTCCTGATTCCGCGCCTTCCCATTTCATTAAATTGAAACAGTGGCTAAGGGATCACTTAAAAATAGTTTTAAAATTAGCAACTATTCAGAGTTTTTTCAGTGGTATACTCTATTCAAATCTCCCTTACTCCCTCTTTTCTAAAGAGGGAAATCTAATGAATTTTCAAATGCTTTGGATAAATCTTTTGCTGAATAGATACTAAAATGGAAAGTTATTTTTAAGTGAGCCCTGTTGCGGAGTTTGTCGCCGGATACAGTTGCGGGGCAGCTTCCATCATTTGAAGCAAATTCAAATATGGAATTCCCTTGAATCGTGCTCGCATAAAAATTTCAGGGTATTTCTAATGCGTTATGTTTTAAATGAAACCTCCTTTCTTAAACCTAAATTGAGCGACTCTTATCACCCTCCCCTAACCCCTCCCATCAAGGGAGGGGGAATTAAAGGTATATATTTAATTTAAATATTCCACCAAATGGGTGAAAAGTTTTTACGTTTGTGATTTAAGTCAAAATAAGCACAAAAGCCAAATTCCCCTCTCCGCCCATCTCGGGAGGGGGAAAAAACGGTCAAAAATGTCCTCTTTAATCGCCGGTGGTTTTAAAATGAACTTTAATAAGGGAGACTAAAGTCTCCCCTACCCGCTTTGCTTTTTGCGCATCAGTCCATAAAAAAAGCCCGGATCTCTTGATAAAGAGATCCGGGCTTTTCATATGCGTATATCGCGCATGAGCGCGCAATTATAGATATTTCCCTTCACATCCTCTCCACCACGAAGATAAGTGATTTCGTTTAACCATAAATAATTTCTATTTTTGGTCAAACATTTTTAATTACAGGCAGGTCTTCTGACTATTGGTTCATCCTACTCATTGCGCCTTCCCATTTCATTAATATGAAAAAGTGGCATAAATGCAATTTTCGTCGCCAAATACAGCGGCGGGCCCGTGCCCATTTAGGGACTTCCCTTGGCCTGTAATAATAAATTGTTTAGTAAACTAGGTTGATTTTAAACTATGGTATATTTCGCTCCTTATACAAATAAAAACCCCCAAAACTTCTTGCGGGTAGTATAATGTTTGATGTGAAGCCGCCAATTATATATATAGCCTGTTTTTTGTCAAGCCAAATTAGGCTGAGGTTATCAATTTAAGCTTGGTATTGAAGTTTTCAGCCATGCAATAGCGCATATCAGAGCTTGAAACCGCTTTTTGTAAATTTTTTTTAGTAGCCTCTTGACATTTTTTGGCATTTTTTAATAATATTTATATTAATGTTTTGCTATACGTTATTAAATTCGTAATAATACTATATTAAATTGATTAAAAATATTGTTTGGCGGCAAATATGGTTGGCGCCTTGGTGGATTTTTAAACTTAGAAAGAAGGTGTAAAAAGAGATGACTTTAGAGAAGCTTGAATTTAAGACGGAAATTAAACAACTGCTTGATTTGATGATACATTCTTTATATTCGCATAAAGAGATTTTTTTAAGGGAGCTAGTTTCAAATGCGTCCGACGCAATTGACAAGGCTCGCTTTGATTCATTGACAAACACCGATATTCTTGAAGGCGACAGCTCATGGAAGATAAAGATAACGGTTGACAAGGACGCCGGCACATTGACTATAAGCGACAACGGCATCGGCATGGCTAAAGATGAGGTTATTAGCGAACTGGGAACTATTGCTCATTCCGGAACTAAGGATTTCCTTAAGGCCATTCAGGACAAAGATGCCCAGGACAACCCTGAGCTGATAGGCCAGTTTGGCGTGGGTTTTTATTCCTCTTTTATGGTTGCGGACAAAGTTGTTGTTGTTTCACGAAAAGCTGGAGCCGGCGCAAAATCCGCCGTTGAATGGGAATCTACCGCTGACGGCTCGTTCACCGTGGAGGATGTTGAAAAACATACCAGGGGCACTGATGTTATTTTGCATCTGAAACCGGAGGGCACAAAATATCTGGAAGAGTGGGAGATACGCAGCACAATCAAAAAGTACTCTGATTACATTGAGCATCCGATAGTTATGGATGTCGAGAAGGAGGAAGAGGATAAAGACAATAAGGACAAAAAAGTCAAGGTCATAAAAGAGGAGACTTTAAACCAGATGAAAGCTATCTGGCTTAAAAGCAAGTCAGATGTTGATGAAAAGGAGTACAACGAGTTCTATAAACACATCTCGCACGATTTTGCCGATCCGGCGGAAGTTATGCATTACAGGGCTGAAGGAACTTCAGAGTTCAGCGCGTTGCTTTACATACCGTCAAAAGCTCCGTTTAACATATTTTACAAGGATTATGAGATAGGCTTGACTCTCTATGTCAACAGGGTGCAGATTATGCAACATTGCGAAGAGTTGATACCTGTTTATTTAAGGTTTTTAAAGGGCGTGATTGATTCGTCGGACCTGCCTTTAAATGTGTCCAGGGAGCTGCTGCAGAAAAATAAGCATGTGGAGGTTATAAACAAAAATGTAACCAACAAAGCTCTGGGCGTTTTAAAAGATATGAAAGAGAAGGATTTTGATAAGTATATAAAGGTATACACTGAATTCGGCCGCATACTTAAAGAGGGCATACATGTTGATTTTTCAAGAAGGGATGAGATAGCCGACCTGCTACTTTTCCAGTCAAGCAAAACAAAGGCGGGCGAATATACGACGCTGCAACAATATATTGACAAAAAGCCGTTTAAACAGAAGGAGATCTATTTTATAACCGGAGCTTCGCGCGAGGAGGTTGAAAAGTCTCCTTACCTTGAGGCGTTTGAGGAGAATGATTTTGAAGTTCTGTTCTTGCTGGATGAGATTGACGGTTTTGTTATGGAGAATTTTGAGTTTAAGGAAAATAAGTTTAAATCCGTGATCAAGGGAGATATTGACCTTGACGGCACAAAAGATAAGGATAAAAAAGACTCAAAGAAGAAGTTTGAAAAACTTATTGAATTATTTAAGGATAAGTTGAAAGACGAGGTAAAAGACGTGAGGTTGTCCGGCAGGTTAAAAGACTCTGCGTGCTGCATTGTGGCGGACGACGGCGACATGGATCATAATATGGAAAACATTATGAAGGCTATGGGGCAGCAAGTGCCGGTATCAAAAGGGATATTGGAAATAAATCCGTCGCACGCAATTTTTGAGAAAATGAACGGCATATTTGAAAAAGACAAAGATAGCGAGCTTTTGCCGCGATATATAAACCTGCTTCATGATCAGGCCCTTCTGTTACAGGGCTCAAAACTGAAGGATCCTGCGTCGTTTGCAAAAGAGATTTCGCAACTGATGGCCGATAACCTCGGCAATCAGGCTGGATAGATATGTGTATTGTAAATAATGTTTTTAAATAAGCGCCCATTGGGCGCTTGTTAGTGGCGCAGGCAGGATGCCTGCGCCACTATTAAAATGTTAAAAATCTCACAAGTTTAGATAACATAAATCGACTTGCCGTTTAGTTAATGTTATAATTAGCCCCATTCACATGGGGCTAATTATGTTTAAGTAATTTACGGACACAGCCTTCAACGGCAAATGTCCGTATAAACCCCCCGCCTATAATGCCCTTCTTGGGCGTTTAACGCAGGGTCAGGTTTGTAACCGGATCCCGCGCTAAAATAAATAATCAAAAACTGCCCGGCCCGGGCTTGAAAAATATATGTATAACAATGCGCGAAAATTTGACTGGTTGTTGTTTCCGGTCGTCTGCCTTATACTAACCGCAAGCTTTTTCTTTATTTGGAGCTCGGCGGGTTGGACGTTCGCGTGCAAGCAGCTCATATATATCGGCATAGGGCTTTCAATATTCTTCTCGCTATTAAGGTTCCATTACTCCAAAATCTCGAAATATTCATACTTTTACTATTTTATCGCCCTGTTTTCCCTGGTTTTGGTTTTAATTATAGGCAGGGAGATTCATGGCTCAAAGCGGTGGTTTAAACTTGGGATGTTCTCGTTTCAACCATCTGAGTTTATGAAAATAGTTTATGTGCTTGCCTTGTCGAGATATCTGGCGTATAAAAAGGGTTTGAATTCATTCAAAGACCTTTTCGTGCCTTTGGTTTTAACTATAATTCCTATCGCCTTTATCGCTAAACAGCCTGATTTAGGCACAAGTCTTGTGCTTTTGCCGATTTTCTTCGCCATATTTTTTACGGCGGGGACAAAGCTGAGATATCTTTTGTCGTTAATAGCCGCCGGCCTGGGCTCGGCGCCGTTGATGTGGATATTTCTGCTAAAGAGCTATCAAAAGGGCAGGATTATCGGCTTTCTTTGGCCTGAAAAAAACAGCGACTGGGGCGCGGGCTACCACCGGTTGCAATCGTTGATTGCCGTTGGCTCGGGCGGTGTTTTTGGCCAGGGTTGGCGAAGCGGGGTGCAGAGCCAGCTCAACTTTATACCTGAGCAGCATACGGACTTTATATTTTCAGTAGTCGCGGAAGAGTTTGGGTTCCTGCGCGGTATTGCATTGCTTGGCCTTTACGTGTTGTTTGTTTTTTGCGGGCTGGGCATTGCGGTTGAAAGCAGAGATCCCATGGGGCGCCTGATAGTTGTTGGGTTTGTCACTATGATTGCGACGCAGGTGTTTGTTAATGTGGGCATGACGTTGGGCATCACGCCCATTACCGGCCTGACTCTGCCGTTTATGAGTTATGGTGGGTCGTCCATGATATCATCATTTATTGCGCTGTCGTTTATTATAAATGTGCGTCTAAGGTCGGAGATTGTTTTCTCAAGAGACGAATTGATGCGCAAATAAACTAAAGAGCTTCCGTATAAACTTAAATTTTTAGAATCAAAAGCGATTTAAGCCACAAAGCCACAAAGGCACGAAGAAGAACAAAAACTTTGAGACTATTTAAAGGTTTTGAAATTTGTAAAATGCAGAGGTTGTTAGAATTTACCCTTTAGGGTTTTATTTGGTTGCGTTTGAATTTAACCATATGTAAATATTATTTTTCGAAAACCTGATTTGTTTGATTATAGAGATTTAAACAATGAAAGAAAAAAGCCTTTTAATCACAAATGATTTTCCTCCCATTGTTAGCGGCATATCAACGGCGTTTTATCAATTGTGGCGCTACCTGCCAAATGAAAGAATAGTGGTGATGGCTCCTAAAACAAACGGCAGCGCCGAGTTTGACGATGGGCAAACGTTTATAATATTGCGGAAATGGTTGCCTGTGGGCGAATCAAATATTGCGAAACTGGTAAAATCAGTTCTTGTAACATTGCGGGCTCTTTATGTTGTGCCGAAGTATAGGGCGCGTAAACTTCATTGCGGTCAGATTCTTTCAGCCGGCCTTGCCGGCCTGGTTTGCAAACGTATTTTTGGCGCTCCTTACGCCGTTTATGTTTACGGCTCGGAAACCTCAAGGTTTAGCGGCTCAAAATTGATAATGCGGTTTATTAATAAGATTATTGCAGAGGCTGATGAGCTTGTCACAAACAGCGAATATACATCCCAGGAATTTCTGAGACTGGGCATAGACCCGGCAAAGATTGTAAAAGTCCTGCCCGGGGTTGACACTGCTGTGTTTTATCCAAAACCGAAATCAGATGAATTGATTAAAAAATATAATCTGGAAGGTTGTAAAGTATTGTTAACGGTAGGCAGACTGGACGAGCGAAAAGGGCATGACGCGGTTATACAAGCCCTGCCGAAAGCGATAGAGAGGTTCCCTGAGACCAGATATCTTATAGTCGGCGGCGGCAGGGAAGAGGGCCGGTTGCGCAGCCTTGCAAAGGAATTGGGACTTGTCGGCTCTGATCCGAATAATACAAAAGTTATATTTACGGGATATGTCCCAAATGATAAATTAGCAGACTACTACAACCTGTGCGATGTCTTTGTTATGCCTAACAGGGAGACAACGGAGAACAAGCAACTTAAAGGAGACCTGGAAGGTTTCGGCATAGTCTTTATGGAAGCCGGCGCCTGCGCTAAGCCGGTAATCGTCGGTAGGTCGGGCGGAACTGAAGAGGCCGTCGAAGACGGCGTTACAGGTCTGTTTGTTGACCCGAATTCAATCGGAAATATAGCTGAAACTATAATCACTCTTCTTGGCGATACATCATTTGCGGCAAAACTTGGAAAAGCCGGGGAAGAGAGGGCAAAAACGCAACTTGATTGCAAAATAATAGCGCAGTCGGTTTTAAAGATATTGTGATCGAGTGATTCTTATCACCCTCCCCTAACCCCTCCCATCAAGGGAGGGGGAATTAAAGGTATATATTTATTTCAATACAGCGCCAATCAGGTAAAACTTTTAAAGTTTGCGATTAGCGCCTAAATGAGGTTAAAAAAACAAATTCCCCTCCCCATAGTGGGAGGGGTTAGGGGAGGGGGTATTTACAAACCCTCAATTTATTAGCTTAACAATTTACCATATTTACCAATGCCAAAAACCGAACTAAACATTTCAAGCGTTGCCCAAAAAAAAGCTTTTCTTGGCAACATCACAACCGGGATAAGAGACAAGGCGGCGGAACTTTGCGTAAATGACGACTTAACTCTGGACATTGCGTGCGGAAACGGCTTGTTCTTTGCTTACTTAAACCAAACAGGCAAAAACAGTATGAAGTTTATAGGCATGGATCAATCAGCGGAACTGCTGCGGGAAGCAAAAGATATATTCAGGGACAATGGCGTCGTCGATAATGCGGAGCTGGTCAGGGGCGATATATTTAAGTTGCCTTTTAAAAAAGGCTTGTTTAAAAGGGTGACATGCTTAAACACTATCCTGAATTTGCCGTCAATTGATAAAGTTGAGCAGTTATTGATTGAGATGATGAACGTTTGCGCAGACAACGGCAAGATAGTGATTGATGTTCGCAACAAATCTAATCCTTACATCAGGCTGAAATATTGGCTCCATCGAAGACGCGCCCAATTCCCCACTATAGCCTATGGATTAAATGATATTAACGAGATCTTTAGACGCCGTGGCTTCCGCGTAATAAAGAGACTGCCCATAGGAATCCCCCTCCCAATAGCCGCCTCCGCATATGTGCTTGAAGTTGAGAAGATGAAATAAGTTCTATTAATTTGCAGGAATGGTAAAACATGAAACTTTCAAAAAAAGAGACAGAGGTTGTCGCCCGATTCAGCAAAATATTGCGAAACGATTTCTCGGACGAAATCATAGACGTGTTAATTTTCGGATCTAAAGCTATGGGAGATGCGACTAAAGAGTCTGACATTGATATTTTAGTAATTACATTATCAGATGATTGGGAAAAGGTTGATAAAATTAGAGATATAGGTTATGAATTGGACGAAGAAATAGATTATAGATTATCAATTCAGGTTATTTCAAAAACTCATTTCAATTATCTAAGACAAAATAATTTTCAGTTTATTAAAAACGTTGAAAATGAAGGCGTCGCTATATGAAACATAATTATGAGGTTTTGATTTCGAATAAGATTTGTCATGTTTTTAAACTCGAGGCAGAGCCTCTAAGGACACCGCGTTACAAGGCAGGAGCCTTGTAACGAGTAAAACAAAACAGAAAGGCTTTGATTCCGAATAAGATTTAAACAAAACCTATTCCTGCGTAATCGTCGCAATTGCTCCCTGAGATGAAAAGGTTATCTCTCCGTTTTTAGAAAACAATCCGAATTTGAATTCAAATTCCGCTGTTCCGTCTGCATTTGTCTTTGCGTTGCGCGGAGCAACTTTAACAAACCTTCCTTTAACCGAAGCTTTTATTTGAGCCCCAGCCACCGGGTTGCCTAAGCTATCTATAGCTGTTACTATCGCTTTGCTTTTTTTAATAGTTTTTTTAGCCTTTGTCGGCTCAACATTTAGAAAAAGCTCCCCATTGCCGTCTGAGCTTTTACCGCGCCGCATCTCAAAGTTTAAAGTTGTCGTCTCGGAATCCTTAACAATCGCCTTTTTCAAAACATCAGCAAACCCCACTTTTGCGGCCACCACATTATATTCCCCCAATGGAAGCTGCATAAAAAAGGCTCCGTTGTCGGACGTAGCCACATCCGCGATTGTTAGGCTCTCCTGTTTTACTAATATTGCGGTTGCGGGGATAGGCGCGCCGCCGGCTTTATCAGTCACAATACCCTTTATAAATCCTGTTAGCAACCCTCCGGATATGCTTATGAAAGATGGTTTCGTCACAGTGTCAACTCCCCTTGCGGTTTGGGCCGTCAGGCTTACGGCAAACGTCTCATCATCAGCTCCTATATATGTGTGTTCAGGATTTTCTTCCGCGCTTTTTGGCGAACCATCACCAAAGTCCCATTCACGGGCAACTATTTCATCTCCCGGCGCAGACGTTAATTCCGAAAATTTAACCGTAAGTTCATTTGCGCCTTTTTCAGCGGTTATACCCATAACAGACGGCGCGGTTTTGATTGGCGCCATGTTGTCGTCCAGATTTTTTTTATCAACGGCAAAGCCTGCGGTCGGGTCTGCGCCTTCAGTTACTGTTATAAACTCCTTCTTCTCCGCAACAGAGGTTTGGCCGTCTTTGCCGGTAACTATAAGTTTTACATCAAACGTTCCAGATGTTTTGTATAAATGTTCCGGATTGTCTCCTTTTGAAATATCGCCGTCGCCAAAATCCCATATACGGTCGGATATATCTCCGCTTGAAAGGTCAAAAAAGCGCGCGGTAAACGGCGCGTTGCCTTTTAACGGCTCAGCCGTAAAATTCGCCGTAGGCCCTGAGCCTTCCAATACAGTCACCAGATTTATCTTATTCTCAAGGCCGGATCCATCCTCGCCGCTGACAATCAGCTCAACATTGTAAAAACCAGGGGCCGCGTAACTATGAACATGCTCTTTCAGATTACTGGTAGTCCCATCGCCCTGTTTCCAGCCCCAGCTTGTTATGTTGCCGGCCGACAAATCGTCAAATTGAACCATAAGGGGCGCAAATCCCGTAAGAGGACTTGCCTTAAACTCAGCCCTTGGGGGCTCGCCCCCCTGAATATTAATCAGATTGGTCTTGGTTTCAATATCCGCGCCTGACTGGTTGGATGCCATTAGACTAACGGTAAATATTCCCGGCGTCTTGTAGGTATATTTAGGGTTCTCATCAGAGCTTGAGCCTCCGTCGCCAAATTTCCAAACAAAACTTGAGGGTTCTCCGGTGGAAATATTGTTAAACTGAACCTCCAGCGGCGCCAACCCTCCGGTTGGATTAGCGTTAAACTCGGCGGTCGGCTTAGGCGCCGCCTTGACGGTGACAAGGTTTGCCTGCGAAAGCACATCCGTGCCGCACTTAGCGCTTATAGTTAACGACACGGAAAAAATTCCTTCAAATTTATATGTGTGCGCAGGATTTTGCGCAGCGCTTACATCGCTGTCGCCAAAGTCCCAGGCCCAGCTTGCCGGGGCGCCTGAAGATAGATCCGTGAACTTTACCTCAAGCGGCGCAAATCCAAATGTCTTATCCGCGTTAAAGGCCGCGCTGCATGGCGGAGTGGAAATTATATCTATTAAGTTCAGTTGCTCATCAAAATCGCACCCCTTGCTGTTGCACACCTGCAATGAAACGTTAAAGTTCCCGGCCGTTTTATAAACATGTATCGGGTTTTGTTCGGCGCTAAAACCGCCGTCCCCAAACATCCATGCCCAGCTTGTTGGATTGCCTTCTGAAAGATCGTTGAATTGGACGGTCAAAGGCGCAAAACCTCCCAATGGATCGGCGCTGAACTTAGAAACCGGCTCAACCAAATCAGTGGCGGGCGTTGGCGAAACAGAAGGAGTCGGCGATGGAGTTGATGTAGGCGTCTCCGTTACTGATGGAGTTGGCGTCGCAATCGGCATAGTAGGCATAGGCGTTGGAGACATAGACACTGTTGGAGTCGGAGACGGAGTAGGGGTTGCGGTAATCGGAGTAGAAGTTGCAACCGGCGTTGCCGTCGGCTCCGGTGTATTTAACGCGCCGCCTGATGAGAACAGCCAGTTTGAGCTGTTATTTCCGTTGTCAATTGAATTTAACGCTGTGATGAATTTTGATGAAGCTAATTGTGAATGATCCACGCTGACAAAGTTTATTGTCGTGGTGGGCGCGTTAAGGTTCCAGTCTGATCCGGCAATGGTAGGAGTCAATTTTATAAGATTGTTGTTTGAACCGTTAACATTAAATATCGCGGTAACGTTATGAACGCCTGTTGAGCCAAACGACAGTTTTTTTACCCCTGTGGCCGCGTTAAGGGTAACGCACGTCATAGCGTCGTCAAAAGTCACTCCTGATGTGTGCGAATTCGTGACCGTGACAGTGGCAAATGTAGAACCCCCGGTGGTTACGGTTTGGCCTTGTGTTGAGCTGTTAAACGTTATCAAACCCATGCCCGATGAAAAAACTCCGCTATTTAGCCAGTCGCCTCCAAGATTCAGTTTTCCATTATTGCACTGCACCGTGCCTGCGTTATTTATATCTTTCTCCAGATTTAATGTCGCCCCGTTTAAATTCACCCTGCTGCCTGAAAGCACGGTAAGGCCCGCTCCGGAAACATGGCTCATGCAAATGCAACATAACGCCATTGCCGTTAATAATGAGAAAACAACCTTGTTTTTAACCATTTCCTATCCGCTCCTTTTAGAAATGCGCAAAGAATTTTTTATTATTTATACTCAAAAGCATAAGGATTTCGAAATTTACTAATGAATAAAAGGCTAAAGCCTTAACTCCAATAAGCTGAGTTTGTTGGAGTTTACCCTTTAGGGTTTTATTTCATTGCATATGAGGAAAACATACGCGAACTTAATTTTTCGAAAACCTGATTTGTTTGACTATAGTTCTCTGTAATTTACGTAGGTATATTTAAAGTTTGCTCTCCACGATTTTTAATCTTTCAGATAATTCCGATATTATTTTCTGCTGCTCCTTGATCCCCTCTATCAGCAGCGGCACAAGTTTTGAATATTCAACACTTTTGTAACCGTCGCTGCTTGTGCGCACAACTTCCGGGACTACTTTTTCCACTTCCTGCGCGATAATGCCGAGGTTTGATTTTTCTGAAAAATTTCTATCCTTAAATTCATCCACGCGCCAGTTATAAGTAACTCCCTGTAAATTGTTTACTTTTTCAAGAGCTCCGTTTAAGGGCATAATATCTTTTTTAAACCGCATGTCGCTGTTTAATGTTTGAGAATTTGTTTTTATATTGCCCGCAACCTCTAATTTCTCTGTTGGAGCTAAGACGCCGATGCCGACTTCGCCGGATGCTGTTATAACCATTTTTTCTGATCCAGGGGTTCCATCATATTCCGTATGGAATCTATGATTGTTCTGCGAGAAATAGTCTAAATCCGTATTGCTGATTCCAAATCCAAAATAGTTATTAGAGCCATTATTCCAGAGCGATATCTTGTTGGGAAATGTTCCCGGATCAGAGAAATCCGTCCCTAAATCCAATAAAGAAACCGGCTCCGTCGTGCTGATGCCCACATTGCCCTCATTTGTTATCCTCGCCTTTTCGCTGGCGGTTGTAAAAGCGTCATTTGTGGTTTTAAAAATCAGATCCTGATCAATATTCTTTATAACCCACTTCTTTTTGTCCAGGGCTTCATCCGTGTCTTCTAAAATAAAGACCGGGTTTGTTGAAGCGATATGCAACAAATCATCCGGGTTTTGCGTCCCGATTCCAACACTGCCGTTGCTATCCACAAACACTGCGTCCGCAGGCGACCCGTCGGATGCGTCTAATGAATTCCCGTCAACAGAGCCGCCCGATTCACCTGTCGCCGCAGTGGTTTGAGTGGAGCCGTCTGGAAATTTGAGCCCGTTGCCCGTGCCTGAAATCTGTATATTGCCGTTAACTTCAAGTTTCTCAGTAGGGCTGGTTACGGCTATGCCCACATTGCCGTCGCCTCTGAAACGCGCGATTGTTGTGTTTGTTGTCTCCTCCTTTACGCTAAACCCGCTGCTTGTTGTATTATCTTTAATCACTGCCTCAATATCATCAGCGTAAACAACGCCTATGTTAAGAACGCATGCAAATAAACCGGCAAACAGATATCTTTTAAACATTTCAAACCCTCCTTTTCTATTATTTGAGAATAAAAATGAAATAATCGTTCTTAATTTGTTTCAAACTCTGACAAAAAAAATACGAAAGATTAAATTATAACTCAAATTCCATATTATTCCTAAAAAGATATCTTAAAAATAAGAATTTAACGACATTCCCCCACCCCTCCAAATTATGGGAAAAAGTGGTTGATAAACTTTTTGAACAAGCAAAAACAGCAAGTTATTTCTTTCCATGCCCTAAGGAGGAATTGGGCCACCGGAGCTATTATTCAGAACTTTTTACTTGTCCGGTTTGGAAGAATTTTTATCAGACTTATTGGTTTAATGAGATTTTAAAATAGCCTGGATTTACATTACACAGTCTTTAAAAAAGGCAGATTTAGATAGTGTTAAAAAAAAATTTCAAATTTTACGTCTACGTATTTTTTTCAAATTTGAAATTCTTTATGCCTAATGGCGTTATTTTTTTGTAGTGGTATTTTTTATAAAATCATCCATGGTATTATTGGAGGTTTTAATGGGTTTTTAGATTATATTATCTTAAAAAATATGTTTGCTACATACCTGTAGTTGTGTTTATATAGTTAAGCCAACATGGAATATTAAAATCATAAACAGAAGCTACTATATAAGTTACACATTGTTGAGGCTTTTGTTTTTTTTTTTATTTAAATAAATTGTTAAGGCAAAAGCATACTATATATATACCGCTGGTTGTGTCAATCTGTATGAATATAACAAATTCTATCTCAATATCTTTGGAAAAATTGAATATTTGTGTAACTTAATGGTGTATAATGAGTTACAACATGTAGAGTATTGAATATTCTGCGTTCAGCCATTTTAGGTTAAATGTATGAACCCGTCCAACCACTACACCGTGTAGTGTGCGCCCCTACGTAATCGGTAGTAAATTTCAGGCATTAACATATAAATCAATTATTGACAATTTATTGAACATTGATATACTACCGCTCTGAATGGGGTATGTAAGTTGAAAAGCCCGGGTTATTTCTTTTATAACCTTATGGCCCGAAACGTTGTTATTACAAAATGATAATAAGCGCGGAGCGGCTAGTCTGCTCCGGCGACAATTATTCTTGAATGGGATAATGCGCGCATTGGGGAGTTTTGGCAGACAATATGCATTGCAGATTGCCTAAATTGATTTTAATTTTAACTTGTAAGGTAAAAGTAAGGGCCCAGCGGGGTTTAACAAGGACAATTAAACAATGAATACGGAAAAGGATAACATACTAAAGGGTGATATCACCCCGGATGTAGACAATACACTGAAGAGCTCTGACGGGTCAAAGACACGCAAGTCAAGAGATAGACGGGGCTTCATGGATAGACGCGCTCCCGGTAAAATCACAATTGACGTAAAACACGCTGTGCACGAGGCGCAGCTTTTAGTTGCATACACAGCGGAAGCGGGAATTGATGTTAATCAGGATTATGTAAACAAGATTATAGAGTCAAAATTTGCGGTGGAGACGCCGGATTGGAACGCCACGGATGAGGTGGAGTTTTGGATGGCATATAATTATATGGCAAATACGGTCAAGCCCGTCACTATCGTCAGTTTAAACGCAACTAAACTACCCACGGGAAATAACGCTAAAAAAAGCAGCATAATGGCAAATAAAGTTGCCCGTAATTTTAGAATATTTGCGCTTGTATCTCTATTAGCGCTTTTGGGTATTCAGATATACTGGATAATTGGAGTTAAGGCGATCAAAAAAATTAGCGTTTTGTTTAGTGAAGAAAATCACATTAAGGAACAACGGGACGAATTATTGCAGGAAAGCGAATATGATGAACTTCTCACCAACAAAAAAGATGACAGAACTCGAAAAGAACTAAAAGCCTTAAATGTTAAGCTGTCTGTAATTCAGCAGGAGATGGACGCAAATTATGAACTTCTTTGCAGCTGGAATAGCTATTGGTTAACGGCTTTGTTTAAGGATCGATTTGAAGGAAAAGTAAATCCTTACCGCGAAAGTTCAATTAAAGCGCAAATAATCAATTTAGAAGAGAAAATCAAAAAAACACAAAGTGAAATAAAAAATGGCGACACTCCCGAAAACATAGCTGCCATTGAAACTACAATTAATAAGTTAAAGAGGCGGCTTCAAAGGAAGAGACTTAAGCTGGAACAATATAAATCAAGAAATCAGTATTTCCTTAACAATTTAGCGGCGGAATATACACTTAGCACGATTGAGCAATACATCCTGCCGTTGTTATATGGATTACTTGGAGCGTTTATGTATGTGTTGCGCACACTCTCCAAGGAGATCAAAGTCTTATCATTTTCACCAGAGGTTCTGATAAATTATCGATTAAGATTAACCATGGGTTCTTTGGCCGGTTTGATTATAGGATGGTTTTTTGCGCCGAAAATGGGTTCAGGCATGGGCGCGGTAACTACCCTCTCAATTTCATTTTTAGCGGGATATAATGTGGAAATACTGTTTTCACTTTTAGATAAGCTCATATCATATATAGCCAAAGATGGCGGGCCGCTGAAGAAAAAAGCCGTAGAAGTTCCAGCGCAATCGTAATCAATGGGCAGTGGCAAGGGAATTAATAGAATGAATATGGCAAAACATAAATTCTTTTTATCAATAACTTTGCTTGTTATTACACTTTCACAGTTTTTTAGCGGCATAACTTATGCTTTAAATAATTTTATCGTCAGTTCTACCGCAGCCATAAGTTTATCGGCTAATTCACTAAGCGTTGACGGCAACCTGTTTATTAACTCCGGAACGCTGACGGTAACAACGGGCTCCATTATAGTTGGTGGAAATTGGGGAAACACGGGCAGTTTTCAAGCAGGCTCCGGCTTAGTTACATTAAACGGAGCAGGCCAAACTATAACAGGCTCGACAACTTTCTATAAATTGTCTAAAACCGTATCATCGTCCGATACGTTAACTTTTAGCAACTCTACGACTCAGACCATCGCAAACAGTCTTGTGTTGAGAGGGGCATCCGGCAACTTGTTATCCCTTAGAAGCTCCTCGTCTCCAACTCAATTTAACATAACAGTTCCAACCGGGATTTCGACGGAACTGGCCTTTCTTGATGTAAAGGATTCAAATTCGTCCGAAGGTAAGGAATTACATACAACCAATTCCGTGGATTCCGGTAACAACACGAACTGGTCTATATCAGCGCCTCCCACAAATAGTGGAGGTTCAGGAGGCGGAGGTTCTTCAAGTACTACTCCGACTCCAACGCCAAATGTCGTCCCAACGCCAACGCCGACTCCGCAAACTACATCCACTCCCACTCCCACTCCCACTCCCACACCTACGCTTACGCCTGGTACAACCCCAACTCCAGCAGACACGCCAACGATAACGCCAATCCCGGCGCCAACGCCAACTCTAACGCCCGTTCCAATTCAAAAACCAGGGGCTAATTTTTCCGCTAATCCTACCAACGGCAAGGTTTCTTTAGACGTTAAATTTGTTGACAATTCAACAGGCGAAATAGAGAGCAGGAAATGGGATTTTGGAGACAATCAAGCCAGCGTTGAAAAGGATCCTTTGCATAGATATTCTAAACAGGGGAAGTATGCCGTGACTTTAACGGTCACCGGCCCCGGAGGAACAGACACAATAAAAAAGGCCGATTTTATAACTGTTTTGGCCACGAATAGCTTGTTTGCCGGCTTTTCCGCGTCGTCAATGATGGGCAATAGTCCGCTAAGAGTTAATTTTAACGATCTTTCCTCCGGAGGCGAGATTGCTTCACGGCAGTGGGATTTTGGGGACGGAGAAGGTTCAACAGAACAAAATCCAGCGCATATTTATACCAAAGCCGGACTTTTTACAGTCTCGTTAACAGTGACCGGGCCTTCCGGGTCAAACACGGGAACCAAGATTGATTTAATCAAGGTCGTTGCGCCTGAAGCCCCTTTAAGCGATTTTTCCGTTAATGCCGTCACCGGGTTTAGCCCGTTTACAGTTAAATTTAACGATTTGTCTAAAGGAGATATTACTAAACGGCAGTGGGATTTTGGCGACGGCAATAGCTCAACAGAACGGAATCCTTCGCGCGCGTACACAAAAACAGGGAATTTCACAGTTGCGTTAACCGTTTCCGGGCCGGGGGGGGCAGACGTAAAAACAGTCCGGGGTTTAATAAAAATATTAGAAAACAACGCCCCTTTGGCTAATTTTACAGCTTCGGTTATAGCCGGCAACGCTCCGCTTACAACGCAATTTTCCGATATTTCAACCGGAGACATCAAGAACCGGCAGTGGAGCTTTGGCGACGGTGAAAC
The DNA here is from genome assembly GCA_021777105.1 of Candidatus Anammoxibacter sp. Lineage (GTDB taxonomy): Bacteria > Planctomycetota > Brocadiia > Brocadiales > Anammoxibacteraceae > Anammoxibacter_B. The sequence continues at coordinate 67,904 of JAIQZQ010000054.1, read as the reverse complement.
CAGCGTTGAAAAAAATCCATCTCATATATACAAAAACGCCGGCAATTACAGCGTAAGTTTGACAATAACAGGAGCAAAAGAGGCTGACACAAAGACCATAGAAGCCTTTATAAAAGTTGCCGCCCCTGACGCGCCGGTTGCGGGCTTCAGCAGTCTTGCCAATAAAGGGTTTGTTCCGCTTGACGTTCAGTTTGCCGACAAAACAACAGGGAAGATTAAAAGTTGGTTGTGGGATTTTGGCGACGGCAACACAAGCGTAGAGCAAAACCCCGCGCACATTTATAAAACTGCGGGTGATTTCAACGTGACATTGACGGTGGAAGGGGATGACGGGGCAACTACAAAGGAATTAAAAAACAACTTTATTTCCGTTTTGACCAAAGAGTCCGGCGGTATCCAGGCGGATTTTAACGTTGATATAAAAGAGGGCAGAGCCCCGATGAATGTCCAGTTTAACGACCTTTCATTTGGCGATGATATAGTCTCATGGTCCTGGAACTTTGGCGATGGAAAAACCTCTATTGAGCAAAATCCAGGATATTTGTATGAAAAGACAGGGATATATTCAATCAGCCTTGAAATAGCGAATAGCTTCAAAGATACGCATACAACCGTTAAACAGGAATTTATTACTATTTTGCCCGCTGACTCTCCGGTTGCTGATTTCAATTTTATAGGCTCGGGAGGCGTAGCCCCTTTCACAACTCAGTTTGTTGACACTTCGTCGGGCGCGTTTTCAGAATGGTTATGGGATTTTGGCGACGGCAATACCGGCTCGGAAAAAGACCCAATACATATATACACCGAACCCGGCGTTTACAGCGTTAAATTAACAGTAAAAGGCGATAACGGCGTTGGCTTTATTGAAAAAGACGAGATAATCCATGTAGGGTCTCCCTCTAAAATTAACGTCAATTTTACCGGAATCCCGGTTAAAGGAGAGATTCCTTTAACCGTTCAGTTTAACGATCTCTCAACAGGCGAAACAATATCCCGATTGTGGCATTTCGGCGACGGCGCTACCAGCAATGAGCAAAACCCATCGCATACATATGAGATACCCGGACAATACAGTGTGTGTTTAACACTGGAAGACGACAACAACGAATCTGCGGTTCTGGTAAAAGACGGTTTTGTAAACGCTCTTCAACAAGGAAAACTTTTAGCCGATTTCTCAACGGACGAGGCAAAAGGTTTTGCCCCTTTTGAAGTTCAGTTTGTTGACAACTCGCTGGGTTCTGTTTCAGAGTGGTTGTGGGATTTTGGCAATGGAGAGACAAGCATTGATAAAGACCCCAAACACACTTTTTTAGCAGCGGATAAATTTACGGTCAGCTTAACCATTACAGGAAAAGCCGGCACAAACACCAAAACCGCGCAGGATTTTATAACGATTTTGCCTCCTGACGAACTTTTAGCGGATTTTAAAGCTTTAAAACAAACAGGCATGGGCACAACAACTATCGAGTTTGTGGATTTGTCGCAAGGCGATAACATAACAGGATGGTTATGGGATTTTGGAGATGGGCAAACCAGCGAAGAGAAAGACCCAAAACATGTTTATGGCATACCCGGCAATTATAATGTAAAACTGCTTGTAAACAGTGATTCAAGCGAAGCAAGCGCGCCGGACGAAACAGGTGTGTCGGACAAAAGAGTATTAACCGGCAAAAGAATCTTAACAGGGATAATGTCTAAAATTGGATTTATTACAATCACGCCGAATAACGGCGTAATTGTCAAGTTTCAAGCTGATAAAACCAAAGGTAAGCTTCCATTAAAGGTTCAGTTTACCGATCTTTCAGAGGGACAAAACATTATCGGTTGGTTGTGGGATTTTGGCGACGGAGAAACAGGCGCGGAACAAAACCCCGAGCATATTTATAAGACAAATGGTTTTTATACAGTAAATCTGGTTGTCTCCGGCGACAATGTTTCTGCTAACAACGCCATATCCAATATGATTAGAGTTCTGCCGATAGACGCCTTACAAGCGAATTTCAATGCATCCCCGGTCAATGGGCCTATTCCTTTAGAAGTAACATTTGAGGGTAAATCAGAAAGCTCCGATGTTGTCGGTTGGCTATGGGACTTTGGCGATGGTAAAACAAGCTTCGAACAAAACCCTGTTCACATTTATGATACAGTCGGCATTTATACCGTTAGTTTAACTGTTAATGGCGAAAACGGCGCATCAGACACTGATATAAAACAGGATTTGGTTAATGCCGTAAATGTAGACGCAACCATAAGGATAGAGCCTGAAACTATTGAGTTAGGCAAACGCGGGGATTTTACCGCGGTTATAAAGTTTGATTCCGGCCTTGATCCAAAAGCCATTGATTGCGGTTCAATAGTGTGTGAAGGGGCGCAGGCTGAAAACTGCTCAGTTAAAATAGGCAGGCCTAAAGAGTTGCGCGCTAAGTTTAGCATCAGGGATTTAACCATTAGTAAAACAGGAAACACTCCGTTTAAAGTAGAAGGCGAAGTTGTTATTAACAATAATCGCAGAAAATTTGAAGGCATGTATTATGTTGATGTAATAGGCGATCCTGAAACCACCCCATTAGAGCTGCCGTTGCCTGAAGAAGAAGGCCCCGCTCTGCCTGATTTTGGCGCGTCGCCCACCGATGGAGCCGCCCCTTTAATCTCTCAATTCAGAAATCTTTCGAAAGGGGCTATCCTGTCTCAACTCTGGGAGTTTGGCGACGGTAGCATGAGCAATGTAAAGGACCCGGTTTATACTTATGCCACACCCGGCCTATACACAGTTCAATTATCGGTTAAGGCCGAAGATGGAGAAACCATAACAAAAATTAAGGAAAATTATATTAACGTAAAACTTAACGACGATCTAAGCCCATGGACAATGTTCAGGCAGAACAAAACCCGTAACGGCAAGACTCCCTATCTTGGCGGGTTTGATCTCTCCCTGTTGTGGAGTTTTACGGCCGGCGACAAAATTGAGTCTTCCCCAATCATGGCAAATGACGGAACTATCTATTTCGGCTCATATGACGGAAATTTGTACGCTTTAAATAGCGCCGGCTCTGAGTTATGGAGATTTAAAACAGACGGGCTTGTTGTCTCCTCGCCGGTAATAGACTTAGCCGGCAATATCTATTTTGGCTCAAACGACACGCATGTTTACGCCATTACGGCCAATGGCGGATTGTTGTGGAAGTTTAAAACAGAAGGTGAAGTCCCTGCATCACCGGCCATCGACAACAACGGCAATATAATAGCAGGGTCGTTTGACAGCAACTTATACGCCCTGAATAGCGCCACCGGCGAACTTGTATGGAAGTTTAAAACCAATGGCAGTGTTTTTTCATCGCCCTCCATAGATGACGCCGGCTCTATTTATTTTGGATCTTACGACGGCAATCTTTACGCCTTGACAAACGAAGGAGAGTTGAAATGGAAATTTGCGGCTAATAACGGAATCAGGTCTACCCCGGCTATCACAAGCTCCGGGGTTGTGTACGCTTGCTCATGGGACAAAAATCTCTACGCTATTGATAAAAACGGCAAGTTGATCTGGGAGTTTGATTTAGAAGCTGTTACCGACTGCTCCCCCGCTATTGATAACAATGGCAATTTATGCGTCGGCACGGATAAAGGAGCTCTTTTTGCCGTCACATCCGAAGGAAAGTTAAAATGGAAAATAGATTTTGGCCAAAATGTGAAGTTGATATCCTCCCCTGTGTTAGGGCCGGACGGCACGGTTTATTTTGGAGCAGGCGATGGAAAGGTTAGGGCGGTTGATGTGGCCGGAAACCTGCTTTGGGCGTTTGACCCGCCCGACCGCAAGTCATTTAATTCATCCCCGGCGATTGACAAAAATGGAAGGATTTACATTGGCGGCTCAAACGGAATCCTTTATTGCCTGGGCTCATCCGATGGAGCCGCCTCGGATGAAAGCGCAACAAACAGGATTTCAGTCAAAAATATTGCAGCTTTTACGCCTGCGGGAACCAGCTCCACTGATTCGGCGCCGGCAGAATCACTGGGGCTCAAAGTGGATGACGGAGATTCCCAACCTAAACCGCCGCCGGCATTTTTTAGTAGATAGTTTGCGGATGTTTATTCATTTGTAAAAATATTTTACAAATGCCCAAAGGTCAATTATTAGTGGCACAGGCATCCTTGCCTGTGATAAAAAGAGAATATCGAATGTCGAATGTAAAAAAACAAAAACGAATAAACCTCCCCTTTAAAAAGAGGGAAACGAGGGGTGTGTAATTTATAACAAAAATCTTAGATTTTTACCGTCTCCTCGTTCCCAAACCCCAGTTTGGGAATGAAACAATTCACGAAGCCCCAGCTTCGCGTTTACAATGAGCCCTGGTAAACTTTTACACGCGAAGCAGGGGCTTCGCGAATTGCCGGTTACCAAGCAGGGGCTTGGTAACCAGATTAAACTTTGGCCACTTATCAGCTAAAAATATTTAAAAAAAGGAGGATGATTTTATGAAAAAAAGCCCTTATCTATTGTTGCCGGTTTTATTTGCGTTTTTTCTTTTATCGGCAAAACCTGTTTACTCCGAGGATATAAAAGCCGTGATTAACGCTCCCACGGACGGCTTCTCAATCATCAACAACGGCAACGAAACCGTTGCCCGGTTTTTGGGCGACGGAACCGTGGGCATCGGCACAACATCGCCGTCCGCGCTTTTGCACATTGAAGGAAGCTCTACCGTTTCAAATGCTTTGAAAGTTAACGGTTCCGTTACGGTAACAACCGGTAACGTCGCAATCGGCACAACAACTTTTTCATCCTCCATATTGACGTTGGACGGCCTCTCCACTTTGGCGACGCAAACTCTTGTTGTTAACGGCACAATGACGGTGTCGGCAGGCAATGTTGGGATAGGCACAACAACGCCATCGGCAAAATTCGTTGTAGGCGGCTCATTCCTGGTAGACAGCTTCGGATCAATGACGGCATCAGTAATAAAGTCGATTGGATCAATTACTGTTAATACTAAAGATCCGGCAATTATTCTTGACGGCTCAACCCCAGGCGACACAGACTTCTGGGTCGGCGCTATAGCGGACGAAGGCGGAGACGATAACGACCTGTTTCAGATTGGAACAGGGACAAGTGCGGGAAGTAACGCGGCCCTAACAATTGATCAAGACGGTAGCGTCGGCATCGGCACAATTACGCCGGTTTCACGGTTGGAAATCAAAGGTAGCAGCACGTCCGTGTCTGATTCATCATTTAACGTGACTGATTCCGGGGGAAGCAGTTTGTTAAAGGTTATGAATGACGGGACTGTTACCGTATCCGGCTTTATAGGCATGGGGACAACTACGGTGGGCGATAGAGCCCACATAAATAATGGAGCGTTAATGATTACGAGTTCGGGAGCAACTACCGACCCCATCCTTACAGGATTGCGTCTTGGCGGGCACTCTGCGTATAGCTGGATTCAGTCATACAACGCGGGTTTAGTTCTCAATCCCCTCGCGCAAAATGTCGGCATAGGCGACACCACGCCAACGGAAGGGACATTAGTTATAAGAGGGAACCCTAGCTATAACCCATCTGATGATGGTCATGGCGAAACTTATGGCTATCTTGCTGATAGTGGCGGCAGTTCACATGGTAATAACAGCACCACTAATGGGGCTTTTGCTTATTCAATATGGGCTGAAGATAGAGTTGCGGCAGATGAATTTAACGCCTATTCTGATAAGCGTATTAAGAAAATTAAAGGCATTAGCAATAGCGCTGATGATTTGAAGGCGCTTAACAGGATTGAAATAACCGATTATTCGTATATTGATGTTATAGGCAAAGGAGACGGCAAATGTAAAAAGGTGATAGGGCAGCAAATACAACAAGTTTATCCGCAAGCGGCGCACACAACTTCTGATTTTATTCCAAATGTGTATGAACTGTGCGAGAAAGCTCTCTATAACGAACCTGATAAACAAATAAAAATTACAACATCAAAACCTCACGATTTTAATGTTGGTGATATGGTTCGTGTAATTGATGATAACGGCATGCGTGAGACGAAAGCGCTCTCTGTTGACAGCGAGTATACTTTTACAATAAATAGCGATAAAAAAATTGAAAAAATATTTGTCTACGGCAAAAGAGTTAATGACTTTCTGGTTGTTGATTACGAAGCTATTGCCATGTTAAATGTCAGCGCGACACATCAGCTTTACAAAAATGTAAAAAGGCTGGAAGCTGAAAACATTGAATTAAAAAAGATTATTAAAGAGATAAAAAATGATAATGTTGCATTAAAGGAATTAAAGAGAGAGTTTCAGGAAGTGAAAGAGATTTTTAAGTTATTGCCGAAAGGAGATATTAGGGAGGCTTCTTACACTGAATTTCCAACGGTTAATGAGTAAACTTTGTTTTTTAATTTTAATACCCTGATTTTGCGGGAATTTCGGATAAGTGACTAAAGTGATTTAAAGTTTTGGTAAAAAATTTCAATTTTTGAATTCCACCTCGCTCCCAAACCCCGGTTCTTACTGTTGGACAAAATAAGAAGCTTGTTACAAGGCTCCAGCCTTGTAACACACTGTCCTTAGAGGCTCTGCCTCGTCTTAAACGTTGTTAATTAGATCGGCAATAGAAAATTAATGGCGCAGTTTGTTATTCTGACAAAAGGAGGCGGATCCTCTAAGGGCACCCAGTTACAAGGCCGGAGCCTTGTAACTAGCCAAGTCGTATAGCCTTAGGCTTTAGCCTTTTATTCATCATCAAATTTCAAATATTTTTTGCTGAATTTTAGTTGTAAAAAAATAAATGAAAAGTTTTAAACTGTTATTCATTATCTTGCTTGCGTCGATTGTTTTATCCGCGCCACAAAGCCTACTATTAGCGAGTGATAGCGAAATCGTTATTGCCTGCATTGCCGGCATTGCCGATGTGAAAAAAGTTTCTAATAAAGATTGGATAAACGCTGAAAACGGGATGCAATTACAAGTAGGCGATCGCATTCAAACCGGCGTATTTACAGACGCAATAATCTCTTTCGGTAAAAACGGTTATGTCATATTGGAATCCATTGCCCAGCTCGAAATAGACGATGTCTATAAATCAGGCGATAAACTTTACACAGAGTTGTCTTTGAAAATTGGAGGTCTCATTGTAGCAGTGGCGGAATCAGATTATGAGAACGAGTTTTTTGTGAAGACCCCAAATTCCTCACTCTCGTTAAAACAGGGCGATATTAAGCAGATCACCTCTGAAGGAGCTTTTGGAGGCACAATAAAGAATTTTGATTTAAATGCCCTTGTAAATAAACTTGAAGCAAACAACAATGCCATTTCCATATCACCAAAAAAATCTGAAACTGTCGCCAATAAATCTGGAGCTATGTTGACCGGAAAATCCGTTGATGATATTGTTTTTGATTTTACTCATCGCTACGGAGCTTTTAGATCAAATACGTCTGTGGATATGGCAAACCCGTTTAACATGAAAAAAGATGCTGCCTCGAAAGAGTCCACGCCGTCTTTTCTAAATGAAGGAGGCCCCCGCGCCGGTGAAAACGTAGAGGTTGCCGGCTCTCCTATTAATAAACCTATTGTTTTAGATATACCCGCTGATAAAAACGGCAATATATTCTCTATTGAGGGTGTGAAAGAAACGGGCAATGATAACTACTCCGAAAAAGAGACGGCTTTCGTCAAAAAACCTGGTAATGCCGACAAACTGATTAAACTATCCATGAACGACACAAGAGCTGCTCTGGGACATGGGCTTAAAATAGAGAAACATGCATTCGCGTCAAAATCAATGTCGGGTAAACAAGCCCCTAAGCCGAAACTGAAACCTTGGGATGATGACGATGAATTTGAAGAAAATGATGATGACCTGGACGAGGATACGGAAATGGATGATGATGACCTGGACGAGGATGCGGAAATGGATGATGATGAAATTGCCGGCGACACCGGCGATGATGAAGATGATATTTCAGACGATGAAGACGAGGAAATGAATGACGATGATGATGCGGAAGCTGAAATGAGAGATGATGATGAACTGGAAGCTGAAATGAATGATGGCGATGACGACGAGGAAGTGGAAGCTGAAATGGATGATGATGACGAAATTGAAATGATTGCAATGATATATCAAAAAAAAAAAATGAAGGCTCTGGCGTTGGCGACGATAAATCTAAACAATATGCTGAAAACCTTAACGTTAAAACTGAAAAAAACGCTGATGGCTTCGGCCGTAAAAATAAGCTAAAAGGCGGCGGCGCAAGCGCTAAAGCTGAAAAGAGCGCTGATATCGACGACGAGGCTGATGCTGAGAATAATGATGACGACGATGGCGATGAAATAAATAATGATGATGACATTGGGGGCGATGATGAAGAGGTAAATAGCGACAACGACGAAGATGAAACGATTGGTGATGGAGACGAAAACGATGAAGATGTAAACATTGATGATAACATCGAAGAAGAGGAAGAAGATGAAGATGATGGTAATGAGGACGACGGCGACGATGATGAAAATGATGATAGTATAGACGAGGCCGGCGAGGAAAGTGATAACGATGACGGTGATGATGAGGAGGGAAAAGATGATGACATCGGTGGCGATGAAGATGATGCCGAAACGGAGGAAAATGACGATGATGACGCGGAGGAAAGTGATGAGAGTGACGATGGACAGGGAGGCAGTATAGACGAAGAGGATGCAGAAATAGATGAAAATAATGACGATGGCGGCGATGACGCAGAGGAAGATAATGCCGGGGAAAATGTTAACGACGACGGTGATGATGCAGAGGAAAAAGATGATGACATCGGTGGCGATGAAGATGATGCCGAAACGGAGGAAAATGACGATGATGACGCGGAGGAAAGTGATGAGAGTGACGATGGACAGGAAGAATATGATGAGGATGAAACAAATGATGATGACATTGATGATGAACAGGAAGGCGACATAGACGATGAAGAAGCTGAAGCCGATGACAATGATGATGACGGTGGCGATGATCAGGAAGGTGATGCTGAAACAGATGGAAAGGGCGACGACGGCGATGCCGACGCGGAGGAAAAAGATGCGGACATCGGCGATGATGACGCTGAGAAAAAAGACAATGATGATAGCGCTAAAGATGAAGCGGGAAAGAGTGATGATGGTGGCGATGGACAGGAAGATGATGCCGACGATGACGCGGATGGAAATGAAGAGGGAGACGATGGGCAGGAAGATGAGGACGATGCCGGTGATGATGCACAGGAAAATGAAGATGATGATAATGATGGTGATGAGGGTGATGAGGGTGATGACGACGGTGATGATGAACAGGAAGAAGATGAACAGGAAGATGATGACGACGACGGTGACGAAGAAGAGGATGAAACAAATGATGACGACGGTGACGATGAACAGGAAGAAGAAAATGATGATGAAATAGACGGCGAGGAAGCAGGAACAGATGAAAATGATGAGGACGACGCCAATGATGCGGAAGAGAATGATGATGACTTCGACGGCGAGGAAAATGATGCGGAACAGAATGAGGAAGAAATCGGAGAAAATGATGACTTAGACGACGAGGAAGCTGAGGGCCAAGATGAGGCCGATGGCACTGAAGCCGAGCAAACAGAGGAGTCCGAGAGCGCAGAAACTGAAAAAACAGAGGAGTCCGAGAGCGCGGAAACTGCGCAAACAGCGGGAACCGAAGGCGCAGAAGCTGAGAAAATAGAGGAGTCCGCAGGCGCAGAAGCCGAGCAAACAGAGGAGTCCGAGAGCGTAGAAGCCGAGCAAACAGAGGTGGCCGAGAGCGCAGAAGCTGAAAAAACAGAGCAGTCCGAGAACGCAGAAGCTGAAAAAACAGAAGAGCCCGCAGGCGCAGAAGCTGAGCAAACAGAGGAGTCCGAGAGCGTAGAAGTTGAGCAAACAGAGGAGTCCGAGACCGCAGAAGCTGAAAAAACAGAGGAGTCCGAGAGCGTAGAAGCTGAAAAAACAGAGGAGTCCGAGACCGCAGAAGCTGAAAAAACAGAGGAGTCCGAGGGCGCGGAAACGGAGCAAACAAAGGAGACCGCAGACGCAGAAACTGAGCAAACAGAGGAGACCGAGAGCCCAGAAACAGAAAAAGCAGAGGAGACCGCCGGCTCTGAATCTGAAAATAGCGACGAAAATATCAAAGAAGACGGGGGTAAATCGGAATCTACAAAAGATACTGAATCTAAAGACGAAGCCGGCAATGCGGAAAAGAGTGATGATACAAATAAAGAGCCGGACGGCAATCAAGGCAAAAATGATAAAGAAGAGCCTCAAAAACAGGAAAATGATAAAGCCGGAGCCAAGGACAATTCCGGCGCAAACAAAGATGCCGGCTCTGAAAAAACGGATAACGTGACTTTTGGGCTAACGCCGGAAGAGAGCAGCGCTGCGAAGGATTTTCCTGAATTTGGGGATGGGCTGCCGTCTGATTTGAATTCAGACCGAAGTCCAGCCGGCAAAAATCAGGCAGAGAAAAAGGCTCGGGCAAAAAAGAAGGCCAAAGAGGAGGAAGAAGAAGAGGAGGAAAAGAGGAAAGAAGCTGAAGCAGGCGATAAAGACGAATCAGACAATAATGACGAAACAGGCGATGATAAAGACGAACCTGGCGACGATGAAAATCTTCCGGGCCCTATTTTTGGCCCTGACGGCAACAGGATAAAAAATAAGATTATAAGGCTTGATAAAAACAGGAGAAAGAATTTCCGCTCAAATTATAATGATATGCAATTTATGCCTGAAAATGCGGAAAGCGCCGGCGAAGAAGGCCATTTTAGAAGGAATCGTTTTAATAGAGCGTTTAATAATAAGTGAATTTGAGTGATTTTTAATACTCCGCCCCTCTTTGTTGGTTCAATGTTTCCGACTTGAGCCAACCGCGCGGAACTTTAAAAATGGAGACTAAAGTCTCCCCTACCCGTTTTATTCATTGTTTTTTGCGCTATGCTCTTTGCGCTCTACTATATTTGCATTTTGTTGCAGCAACTAAGTGGTTTGTCTTATTTTTTTATAAAAATTGGCGCAGATATCCACAAAAATGACGATATTTAAATAAAAAAATAAATTTTCAATTTTTCAGTTTTAATCCTTCCTGCATTTGATATAATTAACCGCAAAAATTGTTTACCGAAATTGCCGGTTTTATAATGGTTTATGCCATTTTTAAAGTTTACAGATTCCAGTGTAAATATTTAGCAATGTAAAACATATGATTATAATTTAAAGTTTGTCAAATACCCCGGAAAGGTTAGCATGATGGCAAAAAAATATCAATATTGTATTTACTTATTTTTACTTATTGTAATGACGTGCATATCTGTATTGGTCAGAGATGTCAACGCCGCTGCCGGCATATCCGTGGCTTCGGGCTCAAAAGTCGATATTGGCAAAAGCAAGATAGATTTAACCGGCGGAAGCGTTGACAACGCCGGAACAATCTCCATTTCAACCGGAACTATTACAGTGGGCGCCGACTGGGCAAACTCCGGAACTTTTTCAGACACCGGCGGCTCGGTAAAATTCAGCGGCGCTTCTGTGTTAACCGGCAATACAACTTTTTACAATCTTATCAACACCACTTCAAGCGCGGCAACAATGACGTTTGCCGCCGGTTCCGTTCAAACAATCTCCAACAGTCTGACATTGACAGGGGCCTCAGGTAATCTATTATCCCTGAGAAGCGGAACGTCAGGGACTCAATACAGTATTACTTTGGAAACAGGCGCGTCAAAATCGTTGTCGTATCTGGATGTAAAGGATTCCAACGCTTCAGGAGGGCAACAGATGCTTCCTGAAAACTCAACAGACTCCGGTAATAACGGCAATTGGTTTGAGGAAACAACAACTTCAACGTCTTCCGGAGGAAGCGGTGGCGGCTCAGCCGATGGCGGTAGCGGTGGAAGCGGAGGCGGCAGTAGCGCCACGCCGGCGCCGACTTCAACTCCAACGCCAAAAGCAACTCCAACTCCGAAACCGGCGGCGACGACAACGCCAACTCCCGCTCCAACGGCTACGCCGGTTCCGGTTACAATGCCGGTTGCCGGCTTTTTGTCTAATTTAACAACTGGAAAAACGCCTCTAAGCGTTCAGTTTACCGATAAATCAAGCGGAGATATAGAGAGCAGACAGTGGGATTTTGGCGATAAGAATTCAAGTTCCGATAAAGATCCTTTGCATAAATATTCTAAACCCGGGAAGTATACTGTGTCGCTGACGGTTAGCGGCCCCGGCGGAACAGACACAATAAAAAAGGCCGACCTTATAACTGTTTTGGCAAAAGAGAGCCTACTTGCCGGTTTTTCAGCGGCGCCAACGCTTGGCAATAGCCCGCTAACCGTTAATTTTAACGATCTTTCATCCGGCGGCGATGTTGATTCGTGGCAGTGGGATTTTGGAGACGGCGAGGCCTCTACCGATAAAAACCCAGCGCATATTTATGTTAAAGCCGGTTTTTATACAATATCGTTAACTGTGAAGGGACCTTCAGGGTCAAATACCGGAACTAAAACAGATTTAATTAAAGTCGTCGCGCCCGAAGCCCCGTTAAGCGATTTTTCAGTTACTTCCACAACAGGGTTTAACCCGTTTACTATTAAAATGACTGATGTGTCAAAAGGTTCTATTACAAAATGGCAGTGGGCCTTTGGAGACGGCGCCGAATCTACGGAACAACATCCCTCGCATACATACACAAAAATCGGAAATTTCACTGTTAGCCTGGCCGTTTCCGGGCCGGGCGGAACAGACGAAAAAACAGCCCTGGGTTTAATAAAAGTGTTGGAAGATAATTCCCCGTTGGCTAATTTTACGGCTTCGGTTAGAGAAGGAAACGCCCCGCTCGCAACCCAATTTAGCGATATTTCAACCGGTGAGATTGAAAAAAGGCAGTGGAGCTTTGGCGATGGTGAAACCAGCGTTGAGAAAAACCCGTCTCACATTTATAAAAATCCGGGCAATTACAGTGTAAGTTTAACGGTCACAGGCGCAAAACTATCCGACACCAAAACCCTGGAAGCCTTTATTAAAGTAGCCGCGCCTGACGCGCCGGTTGCCGGCTTCTCAAGTTTTACCAATAAAGGGTTTGCGCCGCTTGACGTCCAGTTTACGGACAAGACAACAGGCAAAATCAAAAGTTGGCTGTGGGATTTTGGAGACGGCGCCTCCAGCGCTGAACAAAACCCGGCGCATACCTATAAAAACCCCGGCGATTTTACCGTAACATTAACAGCGCAAGGGGATGACGGCTCCGCTACAAGGGAAGTTAAGGATAGATTTATTTCTGCTTTGCCTAAAGAGCCCGGCGGAATTCAGGCGGACTTTAACGCTGATATAAATGAGGGGAGGGCTCCGCTGAATGTACAGTTTAACGACCTCTCATTTGGCGACAATTTAGTCTCATGGTCATGGAACTTTGACGACGGCGCAAGCTCAACTGAACAAAACCCAAGGCATTTATATGAAAAGGCCGGAATATATTCAGTTAATCTAGAAGTTAGGAACGCGGCCAACGATTTGCATATAACCATTAAACAGGGATTTATTACCGTATTGCCTTCTGAATCTCCGGTTGCGGATTTTAATTATATCGGCTCTGCAGGCGTAGCCCCTTTTACAACTCAGTTTGTTGACACCTCTTCAGGCGATTTCTCAGAATGGTTGTGGGATTTTGGCGACGGCAATTTCAGCGCGGAAAAAGACCCAAAGCATATATACCTCGAACCCGGCGTTTACAGCGTAAAGTTAACGCTAAATGGCGATAGCGGAGTTAGTTTTATCCAAAAAGATGAGATAATCAATATTGGTTCGCCGTCTAAAATTAACGTCGATTTTGCCGGAATCCCCGCCAAAGGGGAGATCCCGTTAACCGTTCAGTTTAAAGATCTCTCAACAGGCGCAATAAAGTCCAGGTTGTGGCATTTTGGAGACGGCAATACCAGCGCCGAGCAACACCCGTCGCATACTTATGAGATACCCGGGAAATATAATGTGTGCCTGACACTGGAAGACGACGGCAACGAAAACGTCATTCTGGTAAAAGACGGTTTTGTAAACGCTATTAAAAATGAAAAGCAATTGGCCGGTTTTACAGCCATAGCCGTCAAAGGTTTTGCCCCTTTTGAAGTTCAATTTGTTGACAATACACTGGGCGAAGTCTCGGAGTGGTTGTGGGATTTTGGAGATGGAGAGACCAGCGTTGATAAAGACCCAAAACACACATTCTTATCAGCCGGTAAATTTACAGTCACTCTAACCGTAACCGGGAAAAACGGTAAAAACTCCAAAACCAGCCAGGATTTTATAACTGTTTTAGAGGCAGGCGAACTTTTAGCGAACTTCAGCTCAGCAATCCGAACCGGCATAGGAGTCACTAGGATTGAGTTTACGGACATATCGGAAGGCGACAACATCGACACCCGGTTATGGGATTTTGGAGATGGGAAAACCAGCGAAAGGAAGAACCCAAAACATGTTTATGAAAAACCGGGCAAGCATACGGTGAAACTATTTGTTAAAAGGGACGGCTCCACTACCGCCGCAAACAGAAGCGCTCCGCATCATATTAATAGAGAGCCTGTAAAACTGTTTAAAAATGAAGGCAAAGAAAAAACGAGCATAACATCCAAAACCAAATTTATCGACATCACGCCGAATGATGGTATAATTGCCGCATTCCAGGCCGATAAAACTGAAGGTAAGCTTCCTTTAAAGGTTAAGTTTACCGACCTTTCAGAAGGACAAAACATTAAAAATTGGCTATGGGACTTTGGCGATGGAGAAACAGGCGTTGAGCAAAACCCTGAGCATATTTATGAAACAGACGGCTTTTTCACAATAGAGCTGGTTGCCTCCGGCGACAATATCTCAGCCGAGAAAACTATTTCCAATATGATCAGGGTTCTCCCGAGAGGCGCCTTAAAAGCGGAATTCAATGTGTCACAGACCTCCGGAACCGTCCCTTTAGAAACAACATTTGAGGATAAGTCTGAAGGCAAGGCTATTGCCGGGTGGTTATGGGACTTTGGAGACGGAAAAACCAGTTCCGAACAGAACCCTGTCCATATTTATGATAAGGTTGGCATCTTTACCGTGAGTTTAACTATTAATGGTGAAGACGGCGCCGACACGAATATAAAAAATAATTTAATCAATGTCTCAAATTTAAAGGCGGGGGTCAGGATCGAACCTGAGAATATAACGTTAGGCAAACCAGGAGAATTTACCGCTTTTATAAAGTTTGCTTCCGGCCTTGATCCAAAAATCATTGATTGCGATTCAATAGTTTGCGAAGGCGCGCCGGCTGTAAGCTGTTCAATTAAAAAAGCTTTTCCTAAAGTGTTGCGCGCTAAGTTTAAGATCAGAAATTTAAATATTAGCAAAACAGGAAACACGCCTTTTAAATTAAAAGGCGAAATTGTTGTTAAAAATATTCGCAAAAAATTTGAAGGCGCGGATTTTGTTAATGTAATAGGCAATCCAGTAACCACTCCATTAGAGCTGCCGTTGCCTGAAGAGCAGGGCCCGGTCATGCCGGATTTTGCGGCCTCCCCCACCGACGGGATCGCGCCTTTAGAAGCCCAATTCAGGAACCTGTCAACAGGGGCTATTCCGTCTCAACTTTGGGAGTTTGGCGACGGTGGGTTGAGCAATGTAAAGGCCCCGGTTTATACCTATGCTTCGCCGGGTTTATACACCGTCAAATTGTCGGTTACAACGGAGGATGGGGAAACCATAACAAAAATCAAAGAAAATTATATTAATGTAAAAACAACCGGCGATCTTAGTCCATGGATAATGTTCAGGCAAAACAAAACCCGCAACGGCAAGACTCCTTATCTTGGAGGGCTTGATATCTCATTGTTATGGAGCTTTGCGACCGGCGGCAAGATTGAGTCGTCGCCGGTTTTGGCCCCTGATGGAACTATCTATTTCGGCTCAAACGACGGCAATATGTACGCCCTGAATTCAAAAGGAGAAGAGATATGGAGGTTTAAAACAGACGGGCCTGTTGTTTCATCTGCGGTAATAGACATAGCCGGCAATATCTATTTCGGCTCAAACGACGGCCATGTATACGCCGTTAACTCAGTCGGCGGGTTGTTGTGGAAGTTTAAAACAGGCGGCGAAATCCCCGCGTCGCCGGCCATCAACATTAACGGCAATATAATAGCAGGGTCGTTTGACAAGGACTTATACGCTTTAAATAGCGGGACCGGCGAACTTTTGTGGAAGTTTAAAACAAAGGACAGCATTTTTTCATCGCCTTCCATAGATGACGCCGGCTCTATTTACTTCGGCTCTTATGACGGCAATCTTTACGCGTTAACAGACGCCGGCAAGCTTAAATGGAAATTTGAAACTAAAAACTCTATCAGAGCCACCCCGGCAATCACAAGCGCGGGCGTTATTTACGCTTGCTCATGGGACAAAAATATGTACGCGCTTGATGAAGACGGCAAGTTGGTATGGAAATTTGATTTAACCGCGGTAACAGACTGCTCCCCCGCTGTTGACAACAACGGCAATCTATGCGTCGGAACGGATAAAGGAACTCTTTTTGCCCTCGCATCCGAAGGAAAGTTGAACTGGAAAATGGATTTTGGCCAAAAAGTCCTGTTAAAATCATCGCCCGTAATGAGCCCTGACGGTTCCATATATTTTGGAGCAAGCGACGGCAAGGTGCGCGCGGTTGACGCCTCCGGTAACTTGCTATGGGCGTTTGACCCGCAGGGCCGCAAGGCGTTCTATTCATCTCCGGCTATTGACAGGGATGGAAGGGTTTACATAGGCGGCTCAAACGGAACCCTCTATTGCCTGGGCTCATCGGCAAACCATGATTCGGAAGATGGCGCGCCAAATAGAGTTGTAGTTGAGAATATTACGGTCTTTGGGGCCATGGGAACATCTACTACTAATTTGACTCCGGCCGAATCGTTGAATCTTGAGTTAGAGGATTATAATTCCAAACCGGAACCGCCACGGCCGTTTTTTAGCAGGTAGTTTGTGGATGTTTAATCATTTGTATAACTGTTTTACAAACGGCCATATGGTAATTGTTGGTGGCACAGGCATCCTTGCCTGTGATAAAAAGATAATCTCGAACAACGGAACAAGGAATATCAAATGTCGAAGGAAAAAAAGCAAAAACAATGAACATCCCCTCTAAAAAGATGGGATTTAGAGGTGTGTATAAGCTAAGGAATCATTGCGCAATGATTAAAGTTTGCACTTCTCAAATTTTACTCTTTCAGACAATTCAGATATTATCTTCTTCTGCTATTTTGTCCCCTCAATCAACAAAGGCGTCAATTTGGAATATTCAACTTCAACTTCAACTTCAATGTCATTAAGTTATGGATTTTAGCTAACTTCAAAGCGCATGGGCTAACAAAGTTTGTCTATGCTACCTATCTTTAGGCTTAAACACGTTCCAATTTAACATTTTTTGGTATTTATTTTCCAGGCAATTATTATTTCAATAGTATGTTTTTAGAAATATTGATTTGGAGTGAAAGGAGCGGGATTTAGTAGTAAACAACCTATCCTTTTATTGGAATTTAATTCACAAAAAATAAGACGTTTAGCTGTGCCGGCGCTAACGCGTTAACAGGCTTATAGTGATTGTGCAAATGCATGTGTTTCTATAGCTCTTAAATTAAAGCGTAAGATGATTGGCTGCAATGAGTTACGATGTTTTAGTGTGTGCTGTGTTGTGTGGCAATGTAAGCTCTAATATATAATAAAATAAGGGCTTACAACTTTCAAACGTCGGTATGTCATGGTTTAGATTAAATTTGACAAATCGTACTGGTGGATATATAATTCTTCATACGTTTTTTGTGATCATATCACAGCAAGGAAGCCGCGCTATTTTTACGGGATGGAGGCCCTCGCGCAGTTTATAACCCTGCGTAATTATTTGTTAAAATATTAATATAAAATGACGCTATTAACAAAATTGCGTCTACGAAATGGCCGACTATATCTGTTGAGCGACAGTTTGCAACTGCGAGCCCGATTGACGCAAAAGGCCAGGGAATAAAAATGGTAAAATATAAACTTTTTTTATCAATAGCCCTGTTTGCCGTTATTTTTCCGCGGTTTTTTAGCTGTATAGCGAATGCCTCAGTCAATTTCACGGTCAGCTCAACCACGGCTTTGAGCATATCATCTCATTCGCTGGTTGTTGACGGCAACCTTAATATCAGTTCCGGAACGCTAACGACAACCACAGGCCCCATTATAGTAGGTGGAAATTGGGGAAATACCGGCAATTTCGAAGCCGGCTCAGGCCTGGTTACATTAAACGGGACAAGTCAAACCATAACAGGCGCGACAACGTTCTACAAATTGTCTAAAATCGTATCATCGCCCGATACGTTAACATTTAGCAACTCTACGACTCAGGCTATCACAAACAGTCTTGTGTTGCGAGGGGCATCCGGCAACCTGTTATCTCTTCGAAGCTCCTCGTCTCCAACTCAATTTAGCATAACAGTTCCAACCGGGATTTCGACGGAACTGGCTTTTCTTGATGTAAAGGATTCAAACGCGTCCGGAGGGAAGGAATTACATACAACCAATTCCGTGGATTCCGGTAACAACACAAACTGGTCTATAGCGGCAACTCCCACAAATAGTTCAGGGGGGGGCGGCGGTGGTTCAAAGCCAAATGCAACGCCAACGCCAACGATAAAAGCAACTCCTACTCCAACGCCGACTCCGAAAACAACGGCCACACCTACGCCGGAGCCGACTCCAAAAGCAACTCCAACGCCGGCGCCTAAGCCCGTCGCGACAGCAACACCAACACCAACACCGGTTCCAATCGCGAAACCGGTGGCTGGTTTTACCGCTAATCCAACCAACGGAAAGATTCCTTTAGAAGTTAAATTTGTTGACAATTCAACAGGCGAAATAGATAGCCGCAAATGGGATTTTGGCGACAAAAAATCAAGTTCTGAAAAGGCTCCTTTGCATAAATATTCCAAAGCCGGGAAATACTCTGTAAGTCTGACGGTTACAGGCCCCGGCGGGGCGGACACGATAGAAAAGATCGATTTTATAACCGTTTTGAAAAAAGAGAGCCTGTTGGCTGATTTTTCAGCGTCACCGACGCAGGGCGTTGGTCCTTTAACCGTTAATTTTAACGATCTTTCGTCTGGAGGCGATGTTGCTTCATGGCAGTGGGATTTTGGGGACGGAGAAGGCTCAACAGAACAAAACCCGGCGCATACTTATGCCAAAGCCGGGCTTTTTACAGTGTCGTTAACCGCAACCGGGCCTTTAGGTTCAAATACGGGAACAAAAGCCGGTTTAATTAAAGTGGTCGCGCCCGAAGCCCCGCTAAGCGATTTTTCCGTTAATTCAGCCTCCGGGTTTAGCCCGTTTATAGTTAAATTTAGCGATTTATCTAAGGGCTCTATTACTAAATGGGAGTGGGATTTTGGAGACGGGGCCGGATCAACCGAACAAAATCCTTCGCGCGCATACACAAAAACAGGAAACTTTAATGTTTCCCTAACCGTTTCCGGGCCGGGCGGGACGGACAAGAAAACAGCGCTGGGTTTAATAAAAATATTGGAAAACAACTCGCCGCTGGCCAATTTTACAGCTTCGGTTAAACAAGGCAACGCGCCGCTTACAACGCAATTTACCGATATTTCAACCGGTGAAATCAAGAACCGGCAGTGGAGCTTTGGCGACGGCGAAACCAGTGTTGAAAAAAATCCATCTCATATATACAAAAACGCAGGCAATTACAGCGTGAGCTTGACAATCACAGGCGCAGAAGATTCAGACTCTAAAACCATAGACGCCTTTATTAAAGTCGCAGCTCCGGAAGCTCCGGTTGCGGGCTTCACCAGCCTTGCCGTTAAAGGTTTTGCCCCGCTCGAAGTTCAGTTCACGGACAAGACAACAGGCAAGGTCGAAAGTTGGCTGTGGGATTTTGGCGACGGCTCGACCGGGTCCGGACAAAACCCAGCCCACATTTATGAAAAACCCGGCGATTACAGTGTAATATTGACGGTGGAAGGCGAAAGCGGCGTTGCTACAAGGGAAGTCAAGGAGAAGTTTATATCCGTTCTCTCAAAAGAAGCCGGCGGAATTAAGGCGGATTTTAATGTTGATATAAAAGAGGGCAGAGCCCCGCTGAATGTCCAGTTTAACGACCTCTCATTCGGCGATGATATAGTCTCGTGGTCATGGAACTTTGGCGACGGAAAAACCTCTAATGAACAAAATCCCAGGCATTTGTATGAAAAAACAGGGGTATATTCAATTAGCCTTGAAATAGCGAACAGCGCCAAGGACTCGCATACAACCGTTAAAACCGGATACATTACTGTTTTACCTTCTGAATCCCCGGTTGCCGATTTCAATTTTATCGGCTCTAAAGGCCCGGCCCCTTTCACAACCCAGTTTGTGGACACATCATCGGGAGACTTTACGGAATGGTTGTGGGATTTTGGAGACGGAGGGACAAGCTCTGAAAAAGACCCTAAACACATTTATGCCGAACCCGGCGTTTACAGCGTCAAATTAACTATAAAAGGCGATAGCGGAGTTGGCTTTATTAAAAAAGACGAGATAATCAATGTTGGCTCTCCTTCTAAAATTAACGTTGATTTTGCCGGCATACCGGCAAAGGGGGAGGTTCCTTTAACCGTTCAGTTTAACGATCTCTCAACAGGCGACATAAAGTCGTGGTTATGGCATTTTGGAGACGGCGGCGCCGGCAATGAGCAAAACCCGTCTCATACATACGAGATACCCGGACAATACAATGTGTGTTTAACTCTGGAAGACGGCAACAACGAATCCGTCGTCCTGGTAAAAGACAATTTTGTAAACGCGCTAAAAAAAGGAAAGCTTTTAGCTGACTTTTCGGCCTTAAATAACAAAGGTTTTGTCCCGTTTGAAGTTCAATTTATCGACAACTCATTAGGAGCTGTTTCAGAATGGTTATGGGATTTTGGCGATGGAGGGACAAGCAGCGCTAAAGACCCTAAACACACATTCTTGTCGGAGGGCAAATTTACGGTCAGTTTAACCGTAACCGGCAAAGACGGCAAAAACTCCAAAACCGAGCAGGATTTTATAACGGATTTGCCGCTCGACGATATTTTGGCTGATTTTAGCGCCTCAAAACGAACGGGTTTCGGCAAAACAGCTATTGAGTTTAACGACATGTCACAAGGCTCCGGCATTTCAACTTGGTCATGGGATTTTGGCGATGGGCAAACCGGCGAAGGCCGGAACCCGAAACATGTTTATGGAAAACCCGGTAATTATACCGTAAAACTGTTTATAAATAACGGCGCCGGCAAATCAGACAAATCAAGCATAACCTCTAAAACCAGGTTTATAACCATCTCCCCAAACGATGGTATTATGGCCAAGTTTCAGGCCGACGAAACTAAAGGAAAGCCCCCATTAAAGGTTCAATTTACCGACCTTTCAGAAGGGCAAAATATTGACGGTTGGCTATGGGATTTTGGAGATGGAGAAGCCGGCTCCGAACAAAACCCCGAGCATGTCTATAAAACCGAAGGCTTTTTTACAATAAATCTTATTGTCACCGGAGACGGCCTCTCCGCCAACAAGACCATATCCAATATGATTAGAGTTATGCCGAAAGACGCCTTAAAAGCGGAATTTACGGCAAACCCGGTTTCAGGAGCCTTTCCTTTGCAAACAAAATTCGAGGATAAATCGGAAGGCAACGTTGACGGTTGGCTGTGGGATTTTGGAGATGGAGAAACCGGCTCTGAACAAAACCCCGAGCATATTTATGACCGAGTTGGACTTTTCACAGTCAGTTTGACGGTTAGTGGAAAAGGCGGAGATTCAGACACCGAGACAAAACAGGATTTAGTAAGAGCCGAGGATTTAAAAGCCTCCATCAGGATTGAGCCTGAAACTATCAAACTGGGCAGACGCGGGAAATTTACCGCTTTTATAAAATTTGAATCCGGATTTGACGTCAAAAGCATCGATTGCGACTCAATAGTCTGCGAAGGCGCGCCGGCTCAAAGCTGCTCAATTACAAGAGGCGGCCGGAAAGAGCTGCGCGTAAAGTTCAATATCAAAGACTTAACCATCAGCAAAACAGGAAGCGCTCCGTTTAAAGTGGCAGGCGAAGTTGTAGCCGGCAATAATCGCAGAAAATTTGAAGGTGTCTATTATGTTGACGTAATAGGCGATCCGGATACCTCGCCTTTAGACCTGCCTGAACCTGAAGAAGAAGGCCCGGCTAAACCTGATTTTGCGGCCTCCCCCACCGACGGGATCGCCCCTTTAACCTCTCAATTCAGGAACATGTCTGAAGGGGCTATCCAATCTCAACTTTGGGAGTTTGGCGACGGCGGCATGAGCAATGTAAAGGAACCGGTTTATACCTATGCTTCGCCGGGCTTATACGATGTCCTATTGTCGGTTATGGCTGAAGATGGAGAAACCATAACAAAAACAAAAGAGAATTATATAACTGTAAAAACAAC
The DNA here is from genome assembly GCA_021777105.1 of Candidatus Anammoxibacter sp. Classification (GTDB taxonomy): domain Bacteria; phylum Planctomycetota; class Brocadiia; order Brocadiales; family Anammoxibacteraceae; genus Anammoxibacter_B. Next base: position 45,396 of record JAIQZQ010000054.1, on the reverse strand, counting down.
CGGCGATCTAAGCCCCTGGATAATGTTCCGGCAAAACAAAACCCGCAACGGCAAAACTCCTTATCTTGGAGGGCTTGATGTGTCGTTGTTATGGAGCTTTGCGACCGGCGGCATAATAGAGTCGTCGCCGGTTTTGGCGCCTGATGGAACTATCTATTTCGGCTCATATGACGGCAATATGTACGCCCTGAATTCAAAAGGTCAAGAGCTATGGCGATTTAAGACCCAAGGCCCTGTTGTGTCTTCCGCAGTAACAGACATAGCCGGCAATATCTATTTCGGCTCAAACGACGGTCATGTATACGCCGTCAATTCAAGCGGCGGGTTGCTGTGGAACTTTAAAACAAACGGCGAAGTTACAGCGTCTCCGGTTATTGACAATAAAGGGAATATAATTGCGGGATCATTTGACAACAACTTGTACTCCCTTAATAGCGGCACGGGGGAACTTGTTTGGAAGTTTAGAACAAAAGACAGCATTTTCTCATCGCCTTCCATAGATGAAGAGGGCTCTATTTACTTCGGCTCTTACGACGGCAATCTTTACGCGTTAACAGACGCGGGAGAGCTTAAATGGAAATTTGAAACTAAAAACTCTATCAGATCCACCCCGGCAATCACAAGCACAGGCGTTATTTACGCATGCTCATGGGACAAAAATATGTACGCGCTTGATAAAGACGGCAAGTTGGCATGGAAATTTGATTTAACCGCGGTAACAGACTGTTCACCCGCTGTTGACAACAACGGCAATTTATGCGTCGGCACGGATAAAGGAACTCTTTTTGCCCTTACATCCGAAGGAAAGTTGAACTGGAAAATGGATTTTGGCCAAAAAGTCCTGTTAAAGTCGTCGCCTGTAATGAGCCCTGACGGCTCTATATATTTTGGGGCAAGCGACGGCAAGGTGCGCGCGGTTGACGCCTCGGGCAACTTGCTATGGGCGTTTGACCCGCAGGGACGCAAGACGTTTTATTCGTCGCCGGCTATTGACAGGGATGGAAGGATTTACATAGGCGGCTCAGACGGAATCCTCTATTGCCTTGGCTCATCGGCAAACCCTGATTCGGAAGATGACGCGTCAAATAGAGTTGTAGTTGAGAATATTACGGTCTTTGAGGCTACTGGAACCTCTACTACTAACTTGGCTCCGTCCGAATCGTTGGATCTTGAGTTAGAAGACGATAATTCCAAACCGGAACCGCCACCGCCGTTTTTTAGCAGGTAGTTTGTGAATGTTTAATCATTTGTATAACTGTTTTACAAATGCCCATATGGTAATTGCTGGTGGCACAGGCATCCTTGCCTGTGATAAAAAGAGAATATCGAACAACGGAACAAGGAATATCGAAGGGAAAAAAGCAACAACGATGAACCTCCCCTCTAAAAAGAGGGGAACGAGGGGTGTGTAATTGTAACAAAAATCTATGATTTTTACCGTCTCCTCGTTCCCAAACCCCAGTTTGGGAACGAAACAATTCACGAAGCCCCAGCTTCGCGTTTACAATGAGCCCTGATAAACTTTTACACGCGAAGCTGGGGCTTCGCGAATTGCCGGTTACCAAGCAGGGGCTTGGTAACCAGATTAAACTTTACCCACTGCTTTTAGACTATAGTCACTTATCAATATATAAAATTTATTAAAAAAACGAAAGGATGGGGATTTTTATGAAAAAGGGCGCATATGCATTGTTGCCGATTTTATTTGCATTTTCTATTTTATTGGCCGAAACTGCCTGTTCCGAGGATATGAAAGTCACCATAAACAACTCCACCGACGGCTTCTCAATCATTAACAACGGCAACGAAACAATCGCCCGGTTTTTGGGCGACGGCACGGTGGGCATCGGCACAACCTCAACCTCCGCTCTTTTGCATATTAAAGGCAGCTCCTCGGTAGCCTCCGCGCTGATTGTAAACGGCACCACAACCATAACCGGCACGCTAACCGCCACAAACATCAGCGCCTCGTCCGGCACGATCACGGCCAACAGCTTTATAGGCGACGGCTCGCAATTAACCAATATTGTTTCAATTAGCTCCGGTTCCGTGGTTTCAGTGACAATAGCGGACGGCTCCATAACGTTGGACGACCTGAAATCCGATATAGATTTAGTTACAACAGGCACCATTTCAGCCGGAAACGGAGCTTTTAAAGTGGATAGCTCCGGCTCTATAACCGCGTCGGTTATTGACATGACCGGGTTTGACGTAGACTCCACAGGTTCAATAACGACATCCGTTTTTAAAACAACCGGTTCAGCAACAGTCGTGGGCACGGCCACTGCCGGCTCTCTTGTAGTCGATACGTCCACACTATTTGTTGACGCAACCAACAACATGGTCGGCATAGGCACGGTAAATCCCGGCGCTATGTTGACTGTTGCAGGTTCTGTAACTATTAACGGTTCTGTAACTGTTAATTCCGCCGACCCAGCCGTTGTATTTGACGGTTCAACCGCAAACGATACGGACTTCTGGCTGGGTGTAACAGCGGATGAAGGCGGGGGTGACGATGACCTCTTTCAGATCGGCACAGGAACAGCGGCAGGGAGCAATGTTGCTTTAACAATTGATCAAAACGGCAACTTTGGCATTGGAACAACGAGTCCGAAGGCTAAATTGGATGTGGCTGGCGACGTTAGGATAGGAAACAGTTCCACAACTTGTAATACTACAACGGAAGGCAGCCAGCGTTATAATTCCACAAGCAAGATGATGGAGTTTTGCAATGGAACCGCATGGACTGAATTTGGAGTTAGCTCCGGGAGTGTTCCCGCGGGAGCAATTAACTCTTTTGGCGGAGCTTCAGTTCCAACGGGTTGGCTTCTATGCAACGGTTCTGCTGTTTCAAGGACCACATATGCGGATTTATTCTCAGCCATTGGAACAGCCTGGGGTTACGGCAACAATTCCACAACTTTTAATCTGCCGGATTTACGGGGCCGTTTCTTGCGAGGCAGGGCTAATGGGTCAAGCAATGATCCTGACCGATCAAGTAGAACGGCAATTAATACCGGAGGTAATACAGGGGATAATGTGGGATCATTGCAGGCTGATGAATTAAAAAGTCATAATCACTTTATAACTTGGGCAGAGGCCGCTGCGGGCTTATTGGGTTCAAGTGCATGGGATAACGCAGGCGCTAATCAGCATACCTCATCCAGCACCGGGGGGAACGAAACACGCCCAAAAAACGCCTATGTGAATTTTGTCATTAAATATTAACAACAAAGATTTTGATGACGATACTTTGGCTGTGGCAGTGCGCCTTGTAAAAAACAAGTAAAACGCATAGCAAATAATTAAACGCAAATAGTTTTTAAAACGTTTCGAAGCAATCTGCAAGGTTACGCCGGTCGGAGGAATTGTTAGCATCACAGGCATCCTTGCCTGTGATAAAAAGATAATATCGAACAGCTGAACGAGGAATATCAAATGTCTAAGGAAAAAAAGAAAAAACAAAAACGAGGAACCTCTTCTTTAAAAAGAGGGGAACGAAGGGTGTGTAAATATATAAGTTTACTACTCTGAAACTTAAGTTCGCTTGCTGGAGCAATCTTGTAGATTGCTCCAAACCGTTTAAAAAGCATTTGCATTTAGTTGTTACAATGCATTTGACGTGATCAACAAACAGGTGAAGCAGTCTACAAGACTGCTCCAGCAAAAGAGCTCTTTTAACTTTTGCCACTTATCAGTATCTGATTTATTCAGAAACGAGAAAGGATGGGGATTTTGTGAAAACATACTCATATATATTATTGCCGGTTTTATTTGCATTTTCTCTTTTATTGGCTGAAACTACCTATTCCGAGGATATAAAAGCAACCATAAACAGTTCCACGGACGGCTTCTCAATCATTAACAACAGCAACGAAACAGTCGCCCGCTTCTTGAATGACGGCGTCGTTGGCATCGGCGCTGCCTCTCCGGCCGCCCTTTTACACATTGAAGGCCGCCCTATTGTGTCTGCGGCATTATTAGTTAACGGCACGGTCACCATAACCGGCACGCTTACCGCCACAAACATAAGCGCGTCGTCCGGCACAGTCACGGCCAACAGCTTTATCGGTAACGGCTCGCAATTAACCAATATTGTTTCAATTGTCCCCGACTCCGTGGTTTCAGTGACAATAGCGGATGGCGCCATAACGGCGGACGACTTGAAATCCGATATAGATATAATTACAACAGGCTCCATTTCAGCCGGAAACGGCGCTTTTAAAGTGGATAGCTCCGGCTCTATAACTGCGTCGGCTATAGACATGGCCGGGTTTGACGTAGCCCCCACAGGTTCGGTGACAACTTCAGCGCTTAAAACAACCGGTTCGGCAACAGTCGTGGGCACGGTAACCGTAGGCTCTCTTGTAGTCGATACGTCTACACTATTTGTTGACGCAGCCAACAACATGGTTGGGATAGGCACGATAAATCCCGGCGCTATGTTGACGGTTGCAGGTTCTGCAACTATAAAAGGTTCTGTAACTGTTAATGCCGTCGACCCAACCGTTGTATTTGACGGTTCAACAGCCGGCGACACGGACTTCTGGCTGGGTGTAACAGCGGATGAAGCCGGGGACAACAATGACCTCTTTCAGATCGGCACAGGAACAACAGCTGGAAGTAATGTTGCTTTAACAATTAATCAAAACGGCAACCTTGGCATTGGAACAACGAGTCCGGAGGCTAAGTTGGATGTGGCCGGCGACGTTAAGATTGGAAACAGTTCCACAACTTGCAATGCTACAGCAGAAGGCAACCAGCGTTACAATTCCACAAGCAAGAAAATGGAGTTTTGCAATGGAACCGCATGGACTGAATTTGGATTTAGCTCCGGGAGTGTTCCCGCAGGCACAATTTACTCTTTTGGCGGAGCTTCAGCTCCAACGGGGTGGCTTCTATGCAACGGTTCCGCTGTATCAAGAACCACCTATGCGGATTTATTCTCAGCCATTAGCACGGCCTGGGGCTACGGTAACAATTCCACAACTTTTACTCTGCCGGATTTACGTGGCCGTTTCTTGAGAGGGCGCGCTAATGGGTCAGGCAATGATCCTGACCGCGCAAGCAGAACGGCAATTAATACCGGAGGTAATACAGGGGATAATGTGGGATCATTGCAGGCTGATGAATTAAAAAGTCATAATCACTTTATAACTTGGCAAGAGGCAGCTGCGGATATATGGTATCCTAACGCATGGGATAATGCAGGCGCCAGTCAGCATACCTCATCCAGCACTGGGGGGAATGAATCCCGCCCAAAAAACGCCTATGTGAATTTTATCATTAAATATTAACAACAAAGATTTTGCAGACTATACCTTGGCTGGGGAAATGCGCCTTGTAAAAAGCAAGTAGAATGCATAGTAAGTTACAAAACGCAAATAGTTTCTTAAAGGTTTCCAATCCATCTTTGATCCGTTGGATAATAGAACCGTTACGATTTAATTTAACGCTTTACGACCACTATTTAACGGGGTGAAGATTGCTCCTACCAGGATAGAAAACAGTTAAAAACCGCTGGTTTTCATCAAAATTATGGCGCGCTTTTTACTTTATTCCCAGGGGAAACTCCGGGCTATTGAATTTTAAGCCATTCAGGCTTTTCTTGATTGTTTTAAATATATAAATGACAAAAATAAAACTATTATTATTTATATTAATCGCTTCGATCTTAATATCAGCTTCGCAAGGCAGCTTGTTTGCTAATGACACAGAAATTAGCATTGCCGGACTTGCCGGCATTGCCGATGTTAAAAAGGCCGACTCTAAAAAATGGCTGACCGCTGAAAGCGGCATGCGATTGCATGTTGGCGACCGTATTCAAACAGGCATGTTTTCGGACGTAATACTATCGTTCGGTGAAAGCGGTTATGTCATACTGGATTCACTCACCCAAATCGAAATAGACGGCTTCTATAAATCAGGCGACAAATTTTTCACGGAACTTTCATTAAAAATCGGAGGCCTAACCGTCGCGGTGACTGAGTCGGATTATGAGAACGAATTCTTTGTGGACACCCCAAACTTCCCACTTGCGTTAAAACAGTGCGATATAAAGCAAATCACCACTGAAGGCGCTTTTGGCGACAAGATAGAGCTTCATGACATAAGCAGCCTTTTAGACAAATTTAATACAAGCTCCCAGCCTCTTTCCGTTTCCACCGTAAAATCAAAGAATAACTCCGGCAAATACGGCGCGTTATCAGTTAAAAAATCAATTGAAGATATTGCCTATAATTTTGTTCCATGCTATGGGGGCGGCGGCGGTGGTTACGGCAGTTTAACAGCCACAAGTGAAACGGTAATTGCAATGGCAAGTCCGGTTAAAGATAATAAAAGATTAGAAGAACCGAAAAACCGCCGAGAAAGGAAAAAACGCGGCCCGCGTGTTGAAAAACCAATTGTTTTTGAAATACCTAAAGCAGGTCCGGAAGAAGATGATGATAATAATGAAGGAGAGCAGTCTTCCGACGGCGATTTGCCAAGCGCCCCGGATTACGGAGTTAACGAACCGGTTGTCATTGATATACCGGAAGATGAAGGCTCCGGTATACCTCTTATTGATGATACAGGGAAAACCGGCAAAGGCACAGATAAAGATGACGGCGATGAGTCCGGCCCGGACGATAAGCCGGCCCCTGACATGCCTGAAACAGACCCAATAAATCCTGAACCGACCCCAAAACCACAGAAGGAGAAACCTAAACCTACCGCCAAACCTGAACCTGCAAAAGAGAAACCAAAACCAACTACAAAACCGGAACCAGTAAAAGAGAAACCAAAACCAATCGCTAAACCTAAACCCGTAAAAGAGAAACCGAAACCTATTGCAAAACCCGCGCCTGATGATAAAAGTAGCGAGAATGATAAACCGGAAAAGAAAGATAAGGCCGGCGATGAAGATAAATCAGTAGCTGAAAAAGATGACGGCTCTGAAGGCGCTGATAAATCCATGGCAAATGCCGGCAAGCCGGGCGATGACGAAAAATCGGAAAAGAGTGATGAAAAGTCGGACGCCGAGGCCGGCAAGTCAAAAAACAATGACGGCAAATCCGAAGACGCTAAAGATATATCTGGAGACAATGAGGATGATAAAGACGAAAAGAATATTGATAAGCTGTCTGACGACGATAAACCGAGAGATAAAGGAGAGGATAAATCTGAAAAGAAAGACGATAAATCGGGTGATGCAGGCAAGTCAAAAGGCGAAGAGAGCGCATCAGAAGACAAATCCGTGAAAGAAGCCGGCAAGCCGGCCGATGACAAAGATAAACTTGAAGACGGTGATGATAAACCGGAAAAGAGAGATAAGGAATCCGCCGATAAGTCAAAAACGGAAAAAGATGATGTTTCAAAAGACGATGATGACAAATCCGGGGATAGTGATGATGATAAATCAAAGGACAAAGATGATGATAGTAAGGATGAGAAATCTAAGGAAGATAAAAAGGACGACGAAGTTGCAAACGCAATAACTTTTGGCCTTTCGGCGGAAGAGGTTGAATCAGCCGACGATTTTTCAGGACGTTCCGATGTGCTTGTTTCCGACATTGGGGACGCAAAAACAGATAGCTCCGGGAAAAAGGGAAAAACAACGACTCAAAACGAGTCCATCGATGAAAAGGTTGTGGTTAAGGACGGAATCATGGAAGGTGTAGCCGGTGTAGGTTCGGAAGAAGATAGCGATTCCGGCAAAGAAGCCGATGGGGAAGGCGGTGACAGTGGCGTTGACGGCTCTGATGAAGAATCTGATAAAGAGAAGAAAGACAAAAAAAAGATTAAAAAGGATAAAGACGAGGAGGATCAAGATGAGAAAAGTCAAGATGATGATGCCATGGCAAACGATAATATCTGGGACGACGGCAATGAAACTATTGACAACAGCAAACCTGAAACCGGCAACAACAACGAAGATAATGCAAACGATAAGGGGCAGGGAAAAAGCGGCAAGGATGACAGTGAACAAGGAAAAAAGAAAAAGGATAAAGGAAAGAAGGACGGAGACGGCAAATCAAAAGATGGTCAAGCCAAGGATGATAAGGAGCAGGAAGAAAAGAAAGACTCCGGCGTTGATACGTTAAAAGATGAAGATAAAGTACCCGATAAATCAGGTGATAAAACCGGCGACAACAAAAGCTCCGGCAAGGACAAAGACGACGATGATAAATCTGAAAAGAAGGATGATGAATCCGGCGATGATAGAGACAAATCCGGGGAGAAAGATGATGACAAAGACGATGACGATAAATCAGAGAAAAAAGATGATGAATCTGAAAAGAAAGATGATGACATAGACGAAGACGATAAACCGGAAGAAGGCCGGGATGATGACGGCAAATCAAAAGATCTGGATGATGAGGTAACTGAAGCCGGCGCCTCTGATGAGAAAGATACCAAGGTTGAGGACAAAGAAAAGGTTGACAAACATGAAGAGCAGGAAGACGGCGGAGCTGGTAAGCCGGAAGAGAAAGATGTTGAGGAAGAAGACAACGACAATGCAGGCAAATCTAAAGCCGATGGTGATAAATCTAAAAAGAAAGAAGATAAGTCGAATGATGACGATAAGCCAAAAAGCAAGGATAAAGACAAATCGGGAAAGATAGACGTTAAGCCGAAACCTAAAACCGGCGACTCTGGAGGCAAAGATGATAAGAAATCATTAACTAAAGACGGCAAATCAACCGGCGGTGACGATAAATCTAAAGATAAAAAAGACGAGGCGGCTAAAAACAAAGACGATAAATCGGAAAAGAAAGAAGATAAGCTAAAAGATAAGACAAGGGACAATAAATCAGGGGATAAAGACAAGGCCGGGAAAGATGATGATAAATCTGAAGTTAAAGACGGAAAAGCTAAAAAAGATAAGGATTCCGCTAAAACAGGCAAAGACAAAGACCGTGATGATAAAAAGGACGGCAAGTCTAAAGATAAAAAAGGCGACAAATCAAAAAAGAAGGATAAAGGTAAACCTAAATCCGAAGATGATAAATCCAAAGACAAAAAAGATGCCAAGCCTAAAGAAGATGACAAACCCAAAGATAAGGATGATAAGTCTAAAGGCAAAGACAGCAAATCAAAAGGTAAAAAACAAGACGCAACCAAAGACGATGAAGATAAGTCTAAAGATAAAAAAGCTGCCAAGCCTAAAGACGATGACGATAAATCGAAAAAGAAAGCCGATAAGCCGGACGATGATAACTCAGAAGAGAAGGACGATAAGTCCAAAGGCAAAGACAGTAAATCGAAAGACAAGGATGATAAATCAAAAAAGAAAGGCGATAAGCCGAAAGACAAAAACGAAGACAAGTCTAAAGGCAAAGACAGCAAATCAAAAGAGGATAAGTCTAAAGATAAAAAAGATGATAGCGAGGAATCACAAAAGAAGGACGATAAGCCGAAAGGTAAAGACAGCAAGCAAGTAGACAAGGATGATAGCAAGCCTAAAGCTGATAAATCAGAAAAGAAAACCGATAAGTCCGGCGCCAAGGATGCCGGCAAGTCTAAAGACGATAGAGACAAATCAAAAAAGAAGGATGACAAGCCAAAAGGCAAAGACGGCAAAACAAAAGACGATAAGTCGGAAGATAAAAAAGACAGCAAATCGAAAAAGAAAGACGATAAGTCTGGCGATGATGATAAATCAAAAAAGAAGGACGATAAGTCTAAAGGCAAGGACAGCAAATCCAAAGATGATGTCGACAAATCGAAAAAGAAGGACGATAAGCCGAAAGGTAAAGACAGTAAATCAAAAGACGATGATGATAAATCGGAAGAGAAAGACGATAAGTCTGATGATGATGACAAGTCTAAAGACAAAGACAGCAAATCGAAAAAGAAGGATGATAAGTCTAAAGACAAAGAAGGCAAATCAAAAGACGAAGGCGACAAATCGAAAAAGATAGATAGCAAGTCTAAAGGCAAAGATAGCAAATCAAAAGATAAAAAACAAGACGCGACCAAAGACGATATTGATAAGTCTAAAGATAAAAAAGATGCCAAGCCTAAAGACGATGACGACAAATCGAAAAAGAAAGGCGATAAGCCGAAAGGTAAAGACAGCAAATCAGTAGATAAGGATGACAGCAAATCCAAAGACAAAGAACAAGACGCGCTCAAAGACGATGACGGCAAATCGAAAAAGAAAGAAGACAAGTCTAAAGGCAAAGACAGTAAATCTAAAGACAAAAAAGATGATAAACCCAAAGATGATCAAGGTAAATCCAAAGACAAGGATGATAAGTCTAAAGGCAAAGACAGCAAACCTGTAGACAAGGATGATAGCAAGCCAAAGGTTGATGATGGTAAATCAAAAAAGAAAGGTGATAAGTCTAAAGAGGAAAAAGATGTCAAGTCGAAAGGCGATGACGATAAATCTAAAAAGAAAGCTGGTAAGTCAGACGATGATAAGTCAAAAGGCAAAGATAGCAAATCAAAAGACGATGGGGATAAATCGAAAGACAAAGACAGTAAACCAAAAGACGATAGAGCCAAATCTAAAAAGAAGGATGACAAGCCAAAAGGCAAAGACAGCGAATCAAAAGACAAAGATGATAGCAATTCCAAAGACGATGATGACAAATCAGAAAAGAAATCTGATAAATCAAAAGATAAAAAAGAAGCCAAATCGGAAAAGAAAGACGATAAGTCTAAAGACAAAAAAGAAGCCAAGCCTAAAGACGAAGGCGACAAATCTAAAAAGAAAGCCGATAAGCCTAAAGGCAAAGACGACAAATCAAAAGGCGCTGATGAGAAATCGCAAAAGAATGGCGATAAGTCCGGCGACAAGAATGCCGGCAAGTCTAAAGACAAAGATAGCAAATCAAAAGCTAATAAGTCTAAAGATAAAAAAGATGTAAAATCTAAAGATGGCAGCGACAAATCAAAAAAGAAGGAAGGTAAGTCAAAAGGCAAAGATAGCAAATCCAAAGATGAGGATGATAAATCGGAAAAGAAAGCCGATAAGGATGAAACCAAACCTAAAGATGATAGTGGCAAATCAAAAGCTAAAAAAGGCGACGATCCTAAAGCCGATGATGACAAATCAGAAAAGAAATCTGATAAATCTAAAGATAAAAAAGAAGCCAAATCGGAAAAGAAAGACGGCAAATCAAAAGACAAAGGTGACCGTAAATCAAAAGATAAAAAACAAGACGTGACCAAAGACGATGATGATAAGTCGAAAGATAAAAAATCTAAAGATGGCAGCGGCAAATCGAAAAAGAAGGAAGGTAAGTCCAAAGGCAAGGACGGCAAATCAAAAGACAAGAGTGATAGCAAATCTAAAGACAAAAAAGATGGCAAGGCAACCGGCGACGACAAATCAAAAGACGATGGGGATAAATCTAAAGGCAAAGACAGTAAACCTAAAGACGATGGCGGCAAATCGAAAAAGAAGGAAGATAAGTCTAAAGATAAAGACAGCAAATCCAAAGACGATGATGATAAATCTAAAAAGAAGAAAGATAAGTCTAAAGGCAAAGACGGTAAATCAAAAGACAAGGGTGATAGCAAATCTAAAGACGGCAAGTCTAAAGATAAAAAAGATGACAAGTCTAAAGGCAAAGACAGTAAATCTAAAGATGATGATAAGTCTAAAGACAAAAAAGATGATAAACCCAAAGATGAGGGCGACAAATCGAAAAAGAAGGACGGTAAGCCAAAAGGCAAAGACCGTAAATCAGAAGGCAAGGATGATAAATCAGAAAAGAAAGACGATAAGTCTAAAGACAAAAAAGAAGACATGTCTAAAGGCAAAGACGATAAATCAAAAGATAAAAAAGAGGCTAAGCCTAAAGACGAAGGCGACAAATCGAAAAAGAAGGACGGTAAGTCCGGCGATGATAAGAAAGATAAAGGGCCAAGCAAAACAGGGAAGGATAAAGACGAAGAGAAAAAAGATAAGGAACATGACGATAGGGGGCATGGCAATGATGATGATTTTGTAGATGAGGATAATCCAGGCAAGAAGTATGACGATAAAGAAAAAGGCAAAAAAGATGACGTTTCTAAAGACGATGATGACAAATCGGAAAAGAAAGATAAAGACAAGGATAAAGGCAAACCTAAAGACGATGAGTCTGGCGATGATGACAAATCTAAGGATGATAAATCAGGTGATGACGACAAATCTAAAGATGATGATAAATCAGACGAAGACGACAAATCTAAAAGAAAAAAAGATGCCAAGTCTAAAAAAGTTGATAAGTCAGACGGAGATGATAAATCAAGAAAGAAGGACGGCAAGTCTAAAACGGAAAAAGCTGACAAATCTAAAAAGAAGGATGAGAAGTCCAGCGCTAAGGATGATGGAGAATCCAAAAAGAAAGACGATGTGTCCAGTGATGATGATAAGTCCGGTGAAGGCGACGACAAGTCCGAGGATAAAAGAGTTGGCGATTCTAAAGATGAAGGCGGCAAATCTCAAGATAGTAAATCAGAAAAAAAAGATAGCGAACCGAAAAACGCAATATCTTTTGGCATAACGGCCGAAGAGGCTGAATCCGCCGATGACTTTGCCGGGCATTCCGATGTTCTTGTCTCGGACCTGGGCTCTACAGGCAAAAAGAAGGACGGAAGAAAAGAAAAACATAAGGGAAATAAAACAGGCGGCGAGAGTGAAACCGGCGCACAGGCAGATGACGGCTCTATAGTTGATGACAATGCCGAAAGCTCTCTTGCCGGCGAAGAAGGCTCTGAAGGCGGCGCGGAAGGAAACGGCAATAAAGAGAATGCGGCTTCGAATAAAGCAGGTGAAACCGGCAATGATAAAGACGGCTCTAAAGGGGCTCAAGAAAAAAACAGAGACGATAAAGAGAAAGGCGAAGACGGCAAGCAGGAAAAAGAGGATAAAAAAGAGTCTCAAAAACATGAAAGAGATAAAACCGGAGGCAATGTCAATGGCGGCGTAAACAAAGAGGACGGTTCCGGCAAAATGGGAACCGTGCCTTTTGGGCTAACAGCCGAGGAGAGTCAGGCCGCAAAGGATTTTCCTGAATTTGCGGACGGGCTGCCGTCTGATCTGAATTCCGACCGCAGCCCAACCGGCAGAAAGCAGGAAAATAAAAAGAAGGTGGATAAAAAGAAGGCTGAAGAGGAGGAAGAAGAGAAGAAAAAAGCTGAAGCCGAGGAAAAAGAGGGGGCAGATGATAAAGAAGAAACGGATGACGAGGCCGATGACGACGACGATGATGAAGTTGAAAAACCGCCTGGGCCTGGTTTTGGGCCTGAGGGCAGCAGAAAGAAAAACAGAATAATAAGGATTGATAAAAACGGGAGAAAGAAATTTCGTTCAAAGTCAAAGTCAAATTATAATGATTTGCAATTTATGCCTGAAAATGCTGAAAGCTTTGGCGGAAAAGGCTCTTTTAGAAGAAACCGTTTTAACAGGGCGTTTAAAAATAGGTAAAACCATTTAAGAAACAAAATGAAATTTTTGAAATTTAACAATATGATTAATAAGAGAATAAGCGCTCTTAAACTTTATATACTTTTTTCTGTTTGCGCGTTTTCCATAATACAACTCTCCCCGGTTGTAAAATCTCAGGAGATCTCCGGCCAACTTCAACAAGTGGAGGATCAACGCGAGGAGGAAGCCAGGCTTGAATTGGAATATACCAAGTTTACGGACGAAGCTCTTTTTGATCATGGCGGATGGTTTCGTTCAAACTATACGGTTACTGAAGATTTAGAGAAGAGCAGGACGTTAAAAACACAGGATTTCAGATACTGGGGAAATCTTAATTTTGGGGAGGGAATTCATCAGTTTTACGGTCGCGGGCGAATAGGCTTTCAAAGTTACAATTCCGGCGATGCCCCGGACGGCGATACTCAGATGTTTACCACGCCCCGGCTTGATCAGGGATTTTATCGCGGCGATATAGACCTGGCGTTAAACAGATATTTGGGGATAGACAACACTTTTTATGATCTTGAGATGGTTTTTGGAAGGCAATTTATTCAGATCGGCAAAGGGTTGGCGCTTAATAGCGTGCTGGATGGTTTAACGTTAAACGGGAGCTATAAATACCTTGATTTTAAACTGTTCGGCAGCCGCAGCCTTGGCCATGACAATAATATGGACGGCAGCGTGCCCGGTTCGCGAAACAGTGAAAGGTTCTTTGCCGGAAGTCAATTTACATTTAACATTTTTGAGAATCACGTCCCCTATAGTTTTGTTATGGTTCAGCAGGACAGCAGCGGGGAAGACCCAAAAGACGATGTTCTGGATTACAAATATGATTCAAACTATTTCGGGCTTGGAATTACAGGCCGGATTTATGGCAATTTAAAATATGACACGGAGGGGATGTATCAAACCGGGCGAAGCCATTCAGACAGTCCTGACGGGATCAGTCAATCAAGCGAAAGCATACGCGCCTTTTCGTTCACGGCAAATTTAAAATATGAGTTTGCGGCAAAAACGAGCCCCGGTATAAGGTTGGGGTATGCCATGGGATCCGGCGATAAAGACAGGAAAAGTGTAACCGGAACGCTAAACGGCAATAGGGAGGGGACGGACGATCACAACTTTCTCTATTTTGGATTTGTTAACACAGGGTTTACATTCTCTCCAAGGTTTTCCAATCTGCAGTTTGTTAAACTGGAGGGTCACTTTACACCTTTTGAAGATACTAAACGCTTTAACGATCTTGAAATAGGCCTGGCCGGCTATCATTACTGGAGAGATAGAACGGACGGGGCTATCTCTGTGTCTGACGCGGATAAGAACAAAACCGATCTGGGTTCGGAAGTAGATTTTTTTCTCAGGCATCGAATATTTTCCGATTTTCAAATCTCTATTCGTTATGGGGCGTTTTTCCCCGGCAAGGCGTTCAGCGTGAAGGAGCGGCAGGACTCTATATTAGCCGGCTTTAATTTAAGTTTTTAATTTGCAACTAAATTGAAAGATTCTTATCACCCTCCCCTAACCCCTCCCATCAAGGGAGGGGAATTAAAGGTATATATTTATTTCAATACAGCGCCAATCAGCTAAAACTTCTAAAGTTTGCGATTAAAACAAAAACGGTTGTAAAAAACCAAATTCCCCTCCCCTTAGTGGGAGGGGTTAGGGGAGGGGGTATTTAAAGTCGCTTAATTTAGACTAAAAATAATTCTCTAAAATTTTTACCTTTTATCTGACCGGACAGCCCGGAAACAAATTATTATGAAACACTTGAAAATCGGTTTTTATTGCTTTGTTTTTATTGCGCTGGTAATTGCGCCCGCAAAGAGCCTTTACGCCAACACTTCCTACTACAGAGCCCTTTTTGAAAAAGATACCGCGACATTCATAGATGGATGCAGGGCTATCTATCTGCTAAAGACAAATAATCGCGATTTGGTTGAATATGATAAAATATTCGATTTTTTAGAGGAAAGCGGTGTTGTTCCGGCTAAATGGAAGCGTAATCCTGACCGCCCCTTAACCTGGGAGGTTATCTCTTACATGATATGCAAGGAGTTTAACATAAAAGGCGGCGTTATTATGCGCGCGTTTGGCGTTCGGAGGAAGTACGCTTATCGGGAATGCATGTTTTTACGCCTGGTTCCCGCGCAAAGAACCAGAAGATATTTGACCGGCATTGACCTTTTAACCGTAATGAGCAGAATTGAAAAGTATAAAGAAGCAAAAATCGCCAATCAAAGTTGGCCGCCTTAAATGGGAGACTAAAGTCTCCCCTCCAAGCGTTTTCGTGACGAAAATTTCCACTGCCCGCTTTGTTCATTGCTCTCTGCTCGGAGTTTATGCTGAGTAATTACGAAGCGCGCTTTATGTCTCCCATGCCCGCAGTTGCAAAATCAAATATGCCTTTCAGCCGTAGTTGTTTTTACAATGTTAAAATACTTTTAACATTGCCAACATCAATATATGTATTGAAAAGATACATATTATATGGTTATATATATGTAACTATGGAAATCGTTTTGGATTCAAATGTTATTTATGCAGGACTATATTCAAACAAAGGCGCTTCGTATCAAATTTTAAAAGAAGTGCGAGATGAAAAAATTAATCCTGTGTTAACTGTATCACTATATGAAGAATATTCCGATATTCTAAGTAGGCCTCCACTATCAAATGTTATAGAAGAGAATGAAATCGAGGGTTTTCTTGATTTTTTTTGTAAAAAGGCGTATTTACAAGATATATTCTTTTTATGGCGGCCATTTCTAAAAGACCCGAAAGATGATATGGTTCTTGAAGCTGCGGTTGCGTCACAATCGGAGATAATTATAACGCATAATATTCGCGATTTTGAAGGATTAGAAAAATTTGGAATAGAAGCAATGTTGCCTGGATGTTATTTAAAAAGGAAAGGAGCGGGCTAATCATGAGTTCAATTACGGTAAGGTTACCTGATTCATTACATCAAAAAATACGGGAAGTTGCGAAAAGAGACGGCGTCTCAATAAATCAGTTTATAAGCTCTGCCGCGGGAGAGAAATTATCGGCAATACTTACAGTTGATTATTTAAAGTCCAGGGCGAAAAAAGGAAAACGCTCCGATTTTGATAAAATTTTAAAAAAAGTTCCTAATAGAGAGCCCTTAGAATGGGACAGAATTTAAAGAACAATAAGATTGTCAAATACGTCCCCCCGCTAAAGTCTCCCATAGCCTGCCAGTGAAACGCTCGCGCCGAGGGTAGGGGACGGCTTTAGCCTCCCTTCAAAGATGCGCCCTCAATTGGCATAGTTTTAAAAATGAACTTTAATAAGGGAGACTAAAGTCTCCCCTACCCGCTTTATTCATTGCACTTCGCGCCACGCCTTATTCCGGCATCGCCAAGGTTGATGCGATGTATTGTTCGTTATCGGCTTCCTTATTCATGCCGGCTCGTCTGTAAGCCAGGCTCAAATTATTGTGAGCCCTGATGTAATCATACTTTAATCTAACCGCTTTTTTAAACTCCCTTATTGCCCTTTCATCCTTCCCCTGTTCATAATAGATATAACCAAGGCTGTTGTGCGGTTCGGCGAGTTTTGGGTTTAACTTGACCGCTTTTTTATACGCCTTTATAGCGGATTTATAATCGTTCATCTTATAATAAATATTGCCCATATTAATGCGCGATTCCGTTAAAAGCGGATCCAACTTTAGCGCGGTTTTATGCGCCGCCAAAGCTTTTTTCAACATGTTTGCGCGCTGATAAACGACTCCAAGCAGGGCTCGGGTGTCCGCTGAATTGGGGTTTGCGTATATTGCTTTCTTTAAATAGTCAATAGCCGATTCGTTTTCGCCCTTTTGGTAATACGCAAAACCAAGATTAAAGAGAGACTTAACGTGATCAGGCTCAATTTCAACCGCGGAATTAAACTCATCAATAGCGTTGTCAAACATGCCGCGTTTGTCATAAACTTCGCCCAGCATTGCGTGGGCGTCCACAAACTCAGGGTTTGCCTTTATCGCTTTTTTGAAAAACTGTTCGGCGAGTTCCATATTATCGCCATTGAAATGTTTAAGCCCGGCATCATAATGGTTGCCGGCAAGCTCAACATCTATAATCTCTTTTTCCGTTTCAGCCGCATCTAAAACCGGGGCAACTTCTTGTTGCTCGTTAATCTCTTGGGGCGTAGTTTGTTCCTGTTTGTCTTCTATAACCGCGACTTCTATTTGCTCCTCTTTAGCTTGTTGGGGCGCGGAGATGCCGGCGGTTGCCTCCCTTTGCAATTGCTCAGGTTCAATAGGCTCGCCCATATATTCATTTATTGAGTCAATATCCGCGGCAGTTTCGGATTCTGTTTCTGATTGACTTTCAGCAAAGTATGCGTCTGTTTTTTCCTGTTCCGAGGCTTCCATGCCCGCATATTCATCATGCAGTTCGCCGGCTGCGGATTTTGAAGGTTCAGGCGCGGGGACATCTATCCTGACAAGAGCGGGAACTTTTCTTGTTTCCGGTTGATCCGTAACCGACGCATCTTCAGGCTTTGCTTTTTGTTCTGCCGGCGCAGGTTCAACCTGCTCAACCTTCGTAACCTGCGTTGAAATATCCTCAACTGTTTTTGCGGGTTCAATCTCTTTTGCAACATCTATCTTTTGTTCAGCTATATCAGGTCTTTTCTCTATCTCTTCTTTTTGCGCGGAACGAATAGTTAATTCAGAATCTTCCAAAGCCTGAGCTTGCGCAACTTCCTCTGCAGATTCCGGGACAACTTCCAGTTGCGACTCAATCGGCTTTAATTCCTGAATCGCTTTTTTGGCGGCTTCCGCAACTTCGTCTGCCGATTCCAGCCCTGCGTCAACGGTTTCAGGCTGCGCCGCCTTTTCTGTTTGTAACGCAATTTTCGTTGGCTCGGTTTTTTCAGGAGCTTCTTCAAGGTCGGCGTTCGGAGCCGCTTCTCTTTCAACATCAACATCCTCAGCGACTTCAATTATTTCAACAACTTCAGTTGTTTTTGCAATAGCCTTTATCGCGCTCTCGGTTTCATCTGTTTTAACCTCGGTTTCAGGCTCAACAGGCTCTATCGCCTTGTCTTTTTTTAACGCAACAATGGAAACCTCTTCAGGCGCAGCATCTTCTTTTTCTTCTGTGGTCTCATCTGTCTGTTCTTGAACCGGAGCTTTTGCAACCTTATCTGCTTCAGTTTCGGTTCTAATCATCTCTTTAGAAGCATCCGCAATTTCTTCCTCCTTAACCTCCGGTTCAACTTCTGGAGGTTTTGCGTCTTCTGCTTCCGCAGCCTCTTTTTTAGCAACAGCGTCTATAACAATATCATCTAAAACGTCATCCGCAACTTCGTCAATTGCGTTTTTCGCAACATCATCCGCGGCTTCGTTCGGCGCTTCAATTACAACCTTTTCAGCCTCAACAGGAGCCTTGCTTTCCGGCTCGGTTTGCGCCTCGGGTTTAGCGGGTTGAGTTTCCGCCGGTTTTTCAGCTAGCGCTGCTATTTCCGCTTGCTTTTTAGCCGCCGCCGTTTTAGCCTTCTCTTCAGCCCTTCTAGCTGCGGCGCGTTCGCGGCGTTTTTTTAACCTGCGCTCTTCATTTCTCTTTTTTGTCAATTGAATTTGGTCGTAATTTTTGTATGTGTTAATCCCTTCCATTACACCCTGGTTAAGAGCCGTCTCCAACGCGGCGGTTCCTTTTGTGAGCGCGGCTTCCATCTTTGCTGTTGATTCGACGTCAAGGCTTTTCAAACCAATAGATAAGTATAGGTAAAACACTGCCGGAATAGGAATAATTGGAATAAAAATAGCTATCAATGTCCTTGCAACCGACGAACGGCCTTCATAGACTACTCTTGAACCCGAAATATAGTCGTGCCACGCCATTTTACGGCTGTTAAACGCGGCCCATATAAAACCAATCATGAATATGGGGTATGAGACGATATAACTAAACGCCCTTGCGATTGACCGCAATGGCGACAAACGCCCTCCGGTGGTATTTTTTATCTTCATGCCGAGCAGCATTTTGCCCGGGGTAGAGCCTTTTCCTATCCAGAAAAGTATTATGTAAAGCAAGGGGACAACAACGCTTATGAGCGATACTAAGGAAGCGTTCTCCGGCGAGGAAAGAGAAAGAAAAAGATGAGTAAAGTCCAGGGTATCAACTGAAAGCGCCGCGGCCACTCCAAGTTCCGCGGCAAGAATAATCATTGAGATTATAAACATATCCAATTGAAACGCAACCATACGCGCCCAAAAGCCGGCAGGCCTCATTTCATCATCAGACATGCCCGGCTCCGGCTCAGAGGGAGGGGGTGTTTCTGAGTCGCCTTCATTGTCAATAGAAGAGGTTTCTTCTTTTGCTTCAACGTCTATCTCATCTGTTTTTGACTCAGGCTCTTCAATTTTTTGTTCTTCCGTTTCGGAACCGGGCTCTTCTTTGATATCTTCACTCTTTGGGACGTTTGAATCATCATTGTTTTGGGCAGCAGCAGACTCGCCGTTAATATTGTCAATAGTCTCTTCTGTTTGCGGAGTATGCTCTTCTTTTATTTGTCCATCGACCTGCTCATTGTCGGCCTGAGAAGATGTTTCAGGTTTATTGTCAGATGAAGATTTATCTTTTTTCTTTCCAAATCGCCACATCGTCAAACCCTCCTAAATTATTATTTGTAAATATTAGGGTGAAAGTTATAAGTAAAAAATGTCTAAAGTGATCTAAAGTTTAGGTAAAAATCATAGATTTTTGTTTCTCTTTGTGCCTTTGTGGCGCAATTGCTTTTGCTTCTATTCTTTTGAATTAAAAAAACTCTCAACAAACGTCATCGCTTCTGAAACGCCGGGCGTAACCTTATAATGTTCCCTGACTTTTGGTTTGGCAAAGTTTTCATTTATAATCTGATCAAAAAGCTCAATCAGGTTGTTATAAAAATTATTAGTATTAATAAGCGCAACCGGCTTCTGGTGGTATTTAAGCATCCTGAGCGTAAGTATTTCAAGAACCTCCTCAAGCGTGCCGAATCCGCCCGGCAAGGCTATAAAAGCGTCGGAACGTTCCTCCATTATGCTCTTTCTGTCGCGCATATCCTTAGTGATTATAAGCTCGTCAGCCTCCTCATACGCAACTTCTTTATCCTTTAAAAGTTCGGGGATGATGCCTATCACTTTTCCGTTATTTTTATGAACGCTTCTTGCCAACGCGCCCATCAGCCCAACATTTGCCCCGCCGTAAACAAGCGCATGCCCTTGCCCCGCAATCAAACGGCCAAGCTCTTCAGCCGCGCTAAAATACTGCGGGCTAATTTTGTCGCTCGACGAACTAAACACACATATTGCCTTGCTCATATATATTTTTACCTGTAAAAATTAAGTTTTTTTAATGATAAGAGTTTTAAATTTTACCTAATTAAAGATCTTTTTAAAGAATAAAGATAAATAGAGGCGGAGCCTCTTGGGACACAGCATTACAAGGCGGAGCCTTGTAACGAGCAGCATAGAATAATATTTAGTAACACAGGCATCCTTGCCTGTGTTTTTAATAGATCTCCTTTATTCAATCTCGTCCAGAACTACATTGACTGCAAAAGAGCCTCCCGGATATTCGATATCTATTACAGTGCATTTATGAAAAGGAATGTCACAAACTGATAAAGCGTAATTCCCGGGTTTGATATTGGCGAATTTAAATGAACCGTCGGAGTTGGTTAATCTTGTAATTTTTTTGCGAAAAGTTCTTACATCCCCAATCAGCAATACTTCCGCCCCTTCAATGGGCTGATTAAAAACGCTGTCCGTCACAAATCCAAATATAACACCCGGCTCGTTTGAGATAGGCGTAGGAGTTGTTGTCGGCTCCTCCGTTTCAGTTGGAGTCGCAATGCCGGTTCCGGTTGGCTTTGGTTCCAACGGCGTAGGCAAAATTATATCGTCTCTGCCTATTACCGACATATCTTCTGATATATTGTTTGCGACATAGACTAAATTGGTTTTCGGGTTTACTTCAACGTCTATGGGCCAGCGGCCTACCTTTATTGTGTTTACAACGTTATTGGTTTCTCCATCTATCACAAACAGTTCATCCGTAGAGCTGCTGATAGCAAATATCTGATTAGTCGCAGGGTTAACGGCAATGCCCTCCAGGCTCGTAAGTTTGCCTTCCTGACTCGTTTTAGGAATATCTATCTTCTCTGTAAACCGGAATGTTGAACGATCCATTATCCTTATAGTGTTGTTGCTAAAGGCCATATAGATACGGTTTTTTAACGGATTAAAAGCAAATTCGAGCAATGCCGTGTCCTGGTCGGTTTTAATTGTGTCTGTAATCGTCTCTGTTGTGCCGTCAATTACATTAATTGTGTAATCAGCGGAGTTAAAGACGTATATTAACTGACTCGCTAAATCAAACGCCATGGTTGTAGGCCTGCTTCCAACAGAAATGGAGCTTTCAGGATTGGAAAAAAGTGATTTTTGGTCAAATACAAGTACCCTGCCACCTTTTAAATCCAACATGTATACCCGGTTTGTTATTTGGTTGACGGCCACGTCTTCCGGGAAAACTAGTTTTTGGGTTTCATTAACAGTAATTTCTAAAGAAAAGGAGCTAAAAACATGATTTGAGGTTGTGTCGGTTATGAACAAGGCGGCATGGTTGATTTTTTTCTCTTCCTCTTTTTCCTCCTCACCTTCACCTTCTTCCTCTTCCTCCTCGCCTTCACCCTCTTCCTCTTCCTCTTCCTCTTCTTCCTTTTTTTCTTCCTCCTCCGTATCCTCATGTAAATAATTGTCTACCAGGGCGATAAAATTATTCGTGATAGGATCTATATCAATATCAATAATAATCACTAGTCCATCTACTTCGAAATCAACATTTTCGACAAGCGAATTTGTAAAACCGTCAATTACAACATAAGATGCTTCGCCGGGGGACACATATACAAGGTTGGTGTCCGGGTTAATTATTGCCCTTTTAGGTTGCATCCCAAGATCTATAGTCCTTAAGACAGTTAGCTCTTGCGCGCAAGCGGTTTTGCTGCAGTATAGGCACAATGAGCAAAAAATAAAAAACAGCGCCGCTGTTAATTTTAACGTTTTATTCATGTTTTAATTCCTTTAACCTAAGTTAAACGATTTTAAATACCCCCTCCCCTAACCCCTCCCACTAAGGGGAGGGGAATTTGTCTTTTTAAGCTGGTTTTAGTTATAATTGCAAACTTAAAAAGTTTCACTTACTGGCCGCTGTATTGTAATAAAGATATACAGTTTATTCCCCCTCCCTTGATGGGAGGGGGGGGTAGGGGAGGGTGATAAGAATCGCTCAATTTAGGCACAAAATTTTTTTACTACAAAGCCATGCGCGCTTGCGCATGTTTTATGGCTGCAATAGTTTAGAATTATAGCGCTTTGGCCTGATTTAAACAATCTGGAAAACCCGTTTTTTTGTGTAAGAAACCCTGTGTGTAAATCTAAAGACTCGTATTTTACAGCATTTAGTTGCGCTCAAATGAGGAAAAGGCGGGCTTATTTTGTGTTTGAATTATACTCTGTCATAAGGTAAGATTTCATGGTAGTTTGCGGTGAATACGACTGGTGTGCCTCTAAGGCGGGCAAGGCGGGATAGCGGCTAAATGAGCTTAAGTTAAAATAGGACAATAAATTAACAGCCACGGCGGAGGCGGGCTGGAACAATCTTGTAGATTGCTCCAAATGTTTCTTAGAACCATTGGCGTTATTGATAAAGGTGAGTTTTGCGCGCGTTCTAATGCTTTGGCTTAAACGTGTGGAGGCAGTCTACAAGACTGCTCCGGCAAAAAATTTAAATCGCCCTTACAGGGCGCCTTTGGGGTTAAAAGCGCAAGGCCGGCAACAATCCTCCATTTTGACGTAAACCATTGCTGTTCTTGGACTTAAAGATTGAAACCTGTTTATAATTGAAATGTTTTGTTAGAAATTCTTAAATTAAGGAGGTCTGTTTTGTTAACAAAATCTATAAAAATGATTAATCCGCAAAACAATGTGTTCCGCGCATGTTTTTTCTTTTGTTTTATTGTGGCCCTGTCTTTTGGGTTTACGGCAAGTAATTGTCATGCTCAGGGGGAGGCGGCAAATTCATTGTCAAAAACAGTCAATTTGTTGCTAAACGAAGAGACTTTTGAAACGATCACAATTTTTGACCTTAACGGCGTTCCATTGCAAAATAATAACAATATAACAATATCGATTGACGAACCTGAAATTGTGGAGTTGCGCGAACTTAACGGCGATGAAAGCAAAAGTTTTGCGGAATCAAATTTAGCAACCGACGAAAATGGGCGGGTGTCATTTTTTATTAAAGGCGTTAAACATGGAACGGCAACTGTATCGTTTAATGTTCTCCCTAACGGCGCCGGCACCGACACAAGCAATCTAAGAAGACTGGACTCATTGAGCGTCAATGTTATAGGCATTGACGCCGTTTTTTCCGTGACCAAAGACATTGATAGCGCGATTCCGGAGAAGTTGCCGTTGGACTTCATTTCAGGGGCGGCTCCGTTTGAGCTTAAATTTTTAGACGAATCCATACCTGCCGGCGATGAAGATGACGGCAATATAAAGATTAAATCGCGGAAATGGACGTTTAGAGATATTAATAACTCGGATAATCCAGACATAGAAAATGATCCAGGGGCGGAATTTACTAAGAAATTTAACAAAGGCATGCACACCGCCACTTTAGAGATAACCGCGGAAACGGATATAGGTGTTCTTGTTGACAAAGCCTCTGTGTCAATATGCGCAACGGAAGCCGCTAAGGACGAAGGCTTTGGCTCAATCAATGGGGTTGTGTTTAACGCCGATCCGTTCTTCCCGCTTGCCGACGCCACGGTCACGCTGTCCGGCATTCAGACAAGAACCAAAATCACCACTGGAAACGGCACTTTCAAATTCCGCGCAGTTAGAGCCGGTGAATATTCGATTTTTGCCTGTTTCCCTAACGCCGCTTGTGAAAACAAGAAAGTGATTGTTGAAGCTGAAACCGCTTTAAATGTAGATTTCACATTAAGCGCAGTTGGCAATAATTAAGGTATTTTATTTAAAACTATACATGATTTCATATAAGGACAAAATGGGAGTAATAATATGTTAACCAATTTTAAAACAGATAATAATTACAGGCGCAAATCGCTCATTAATTATTTTATCTCAATTTTTATAATAGTTTTGTTTTTCAGCGTTATAGAAAGCAATTGCGACGCGCAGGTCAATTCCAATGTCAGATCAAAAGAGATAAACCTGTTGATAGGCGACGAAGTCCTTGAAATAATCCAGCTTATTGACGAAGATGAAGTTGAGTTGGATGATAACAAAGAGATCAATATCTCTGCTGATAATAATAAAGTTGAGTTGCGGAATCTGAATCAAAGTATAACAGACGCTATTTTAAACAATGGGTCAATAATTACAAGAACCGACGACGGCGGAAAGGTAAAGTTCTTTTTAAAAGCGGTTGACAACGGCAGGGAGCAAATTACATTTACTGATCAGGGCTCAGTTATAGCGGGGACATCAACGGCGGAGCCGATTGAACTAGACAATGTGGAATTAAGAGTGAATGTAATAGATGTTGAAGCTAAATTTACAAGTCAAGTTGAAACGAATACAGGTCAAAGAGACGACCCTCTTGTTTATGAATTTGAAGATATTTCAGAAGGCAACGTAACATTTCGCAAATGGAATTTTGGAGATCCGGCTAGTTTACTCAGGAATACTATTGAAGGAAGCGGCAACATTAAAGTTGTTCATGAATTTACAAAGCCCGGCATATATAATGTTACTCTGGAAATAACAGCGGATGTTGGCAGGATTTCTGATAATACTATAGGCGAGATTGTAAATGTTGGCTCCAGTTCCGTATGTGTTGAATCCGGAGACGGCACAGGGTCGGGAACTATACATGGATTTGTTTTTAAGGATGACCCTCATTTTCTTCTTGATGGAGCTTCAGTTATTTTGACAGGGCCGAACTTGACACGATTAAAGCGTAGCAACTTAAACGGAGCTTACAGATTCAGAAACGTTACCCCCGGCAAATATTCTATTACCGCATGCCTCCCTAATCATGAATGTCAAAACCATACCGGCACCCTTGATGGCGGAGATACGGAAACCGTTGATTTTGTATTGACGGAAGTAGATCATAACAATAATTAAGCCGTTTTAATGAACAATATATTTTCAAAAGCATAAATTCCCCAAAATCTGTTAATGAATAAAAGGCTAAAGCCTTAACTCCGGCAAGGTTGGTTCAAGTCCCCAGGCTTGAACCAATCCGCAAATATCTCCTTCAAACGCCACGGCGCGAGGACGCGCCTACACTACATCAAAAAAATATAGAGCCGCGTCTGTTTTTATCTACTTTACTCCCTGCTGGTTTACCCTGCGATTTTTTTAACTAAATATTGCGCAACACGACGCAATGTAAATAGTGAATATATAAGATATGGAAACATATGCAACAAAAAGAGCGCTCTGCTTTTTGCTCCCTCCGCATAAGGCAGGAACTTAAAAAAATGGTTGAGTCTGTTTTTTTTTGTCAACAATAGTATCTTGCCTAAAACAAAATGAATGTTGTTGGTATTTACGTCGATGTTATATTGTTGGACGAGTTGTATAATTGTTTCATAATAAAAAATATTTCTGGTTTTCAGGGATAACCATTGTTCATATGGGATGAAAGTTTTATGCCTGTATCTGCTAAATGATGAGTTCTCCCTGTGCGTCCTGTATCCAATGAAAGATTTATTGACGTATTTAATGTCTGAATGTAACGACGCCTTTACGGGGATGTACCAGTCTTCATGCGTTAGCCTTGAATCCAGTGGGAAAATCTTCTCGGCCAAGCTCCTTTCAAGAAGTATCGTGCCTCCATATACTTTTGGATCGTTAATTAAACTTGCAGGCGCAAAATCCGTTTCAACGTAATTGTTTTTAACGATGCTTTTCTCAATAATTGCCCCATGCTCATCTATTGTGTCTAAATTGCCGCAAATGATTTTGTGGCGATCTGAAATATAATCAAGAGATACGGCAACCCTATCAGGGTAACATATGTCATCGGCTCCCATTATAGTTAAGTATTCACCGGCGGAGTTTTCGAACGCGACATTAAACCCGTTTACCTTGCCTTGATTAGCCGGTAGTTCAACCAGCTTAACTCTGGAATCGCCTGCGTATCTGTTTTTTATAACATCAGCCGTTGAGTCTGTTGAACCATCGTCAACTACAACAATCTCAATGTTTTCATGCGTTTGGGTTAAACAACTGTCAATGCACGCCGAAACATACTTCTCTTCATTAAAAGCGGATATTAGAAAACTAACTAAAAAATCATTTTTTGTGTTGTTATAAACCATATACGTTCCCTGTGATATTGTTGCGCAGATCCTTAACTACAGCGATTTAAAAGATACGCAGCTGTTTTTCTTTAATACGCGGTCAGTTTAACACGATAGTCGGCATAATTCAATTCCCTTTAGAGAATTTACAGATAAGGAGGGGGAAGGGGGCCTAGAAAACCATCGCGGGTAGGGGAGACTTTAGTCTCACTTTTTAAAGTTCATTTTAAAAACTACGGCGATTAATGCGTCTCATATTTGACAGGGAGGTGAAAGCCGCCCCATCCCATCTGCGGAGGAGATTAAGCGTTTAAAAGCGGTGAAAAAACTTGACGTTTCCCCCTTATTTAACTATTATTATCGTTTATTCAGGAAGCAATCCTTGTCATATTTATCCTTTAAACTGTTAGATAATGTTCGTTTTTGAAAAATATAAAGCTTTATTAAAGGATCGCTTTCTCTTAAATGTGACAAAACTGACCATTACAACTTTACTGGCTCAGGTCATATCGCTTTTAAGTTTAACTTTTCTGACCAGATTGTATTCAGCGGACGCATTTGGCGTATTGTCATTATATATGGCGGCGCTTTCTATTGCGACCGTGGTGTCAACACTTCATTTTGAAGTTTCAATAACAGCGCCAAAGAGTGATAGCGATGCGGTTAATCTGTTTTTTTTGTGTTTAGGCCTTATTTTTTTAACCGCTTGGGCTCTATCAATCTGGGTAGGGTTTTTTCCCAGCTCTTTTGTTAATTTATTTAAGATACAACCGCTTGAACCTTATCTGTGGGCTCTTCCATTTGGACTCATATTTGTAGGTTTTTATAATGTGTCGAGTTATTTTTGTATACGAAAGCAAGCTTATGGAGCCATAGCCGGCGCCAGGATTGTTCAATCAATAAGCCAGGCTATAGTGCAAATTGTAGCCGGTTTATTTCACGCCGGTCCAATAGGGCTGCTGTTAGGAGATGTTGCCTGCCAATCCGCCGGGTCAAGCAGGCTCTTTGTAAAACAAGCGTTCCCTGTTATAAACCAAAATTGGAGCCTTGTCAGTTGGGAGAGAATAAAGAGCCTTGCCGCTATCTATAAGAAATTCCCTTATTTTGGATTTCCATCCGAATTGATAATTACATTTGGAACCAGCCTTCCACTAATATTTATTGGGAAGGGGTGGGGGGTAGAAGCGCTTGGATATTACATGGTTGCTTTAAGAATATCGGAAGTTCCGCTAAGTTTATTAGGGAGGTCTATTGGGAAAGTTTATTTAGGCGAAGCCATGAGCTGCTACAATCAATCAATTGGGGAGTTGCGGGCTCTTTTCTGGCGAACTTCTTTGCAGCTTGGAGTTATAGGTATTGTTATAGTTCCTTTAGCGAGTTTTGGTTTCTATTTTATAAGTCCGTATATTTTCGGCCAAAAGTGGGAAACTTCAGGGTTGTATTGTGTGTTGCTTATCCCATTGGCTTTAAGCAGGTTTATAGTTTCGCCCATATTACAGATTTCCTCCGTGATTCAAAAGCAGAATATTGAGCTTGTCATTAGTATAATTCGTGTGATTGCAATCGTCGTCTTATTTGAATTGGCGGACAGGAGAGATTGGCCTTTTGTAAATGTGTTGGTCTCTTACTCAATACTCTCCGCAATAATACATGCCGTCTTTTATTTAACATTTGTGGTTTTAGTGCTAAAAGACAAAGGCAAAACGACGGCGGAGTAGGATAGGATAATAATCGAAAAAACTAATTTTAGAGAAAACAACTACTCGTTACAAGGCTCCTGCCTTGTAACGCGGTGTCCTTAGAGGCACTGCCTCTAGTTTAAAAGCGTGACAATAATGTTAGCCCCACGGGCATAATTCTCACTAAGGCAGCCAAGCAGCCAAGTGTTCATTTATCACTAGAGCAGCCAAGCAGCTCAGTGTTCATTCTCATAACATTTTAATTGAAGAAAATAATACATCAGGCTTTAATGCCTGAGATAAGAGGCAGTGCCTCCAGGAACAGTGTGTTACAAGGCAGGAGCCTTGTAACAAGCTTGCTCTTTTGTAGATTTATCCTGAAAACAGTTTGAACTTGCTTTATTTTAAGGCGGTAAAAAGGTTTATAAAAAATGATAGCTGTTGTGAATTTCGGTTTAAGCAATGTGGGGTCGGTCGCAAATATGTTAAAAAGGTTGCGGGCTGATCAGCAAATTATAGACAAACCTGACGATGTGTTGAATGCGGATAAAATTGTCCTGCCTGGGGTTGGGTCTTTTCCGGCTGCCTGCGCCAGGTTGCGCGAAAGTGGTTTTGATAAGACATTAAATATCGCGGCTCTGGAGAAGAAGATACCCATTATCGGGATTTGCCTTGGGATGCAGCTTTTTTTTGAAAGCAGCGCGGAAGGCGACGGCCAGGGGTTGGGCTGGATTCCCGGGAGATGTGAGCGTTTCTCAAATCAGCTCAAAGTTCCGCACATGGGTTGGAACCATATAACGCCCACAAATGACCACCCCTTGTTTAAAAATATGGATGAGGAATCAAGGTTTTATTTTGTCCACTCCTTTTACATTCCCACAGGATCGGACGCGGCAATTTCTATGACAACTTATGGCGAAGATTTTGTGTCGGCGGTTGGTTGCGGCAACATTGTGGGCGTTCAATTTCATCCTGAAAAGAGCCACAAATACGGTATGGCATTATTGAAAAATTTTATGGAGTGGCAACCATGAGGCCGAGAGCGATTCCGGTTTTGTTAATGGGTGAAGGCGGGCTTGTAAAGTCGGTTAATTTTAAAAAACCTAAATATATAGGCGACCCTGTTAATGCGATCAAAATATTTAATGATCTGGAAGTTGATGAAATTATCTTTTTAGACACCCTTTGCAGTAAGGAGAAACGGGAGCCGGATTATCAACTTATAGAGGAGTTTGCGTCTGAATGTTTTATGCCTTTATGCTATGGAGGGGGTGTAAGAAATCTGGAACAGATGGAAAAGATATTCCACCTTGGCGTTGAAAAGATATCATTAAACCAGGCGGCGTTAAATGATTTAGAGTTTGTAAAAAACGCTGTTTACAAATTTGGCTCGCAAAGCATAATTGCGGCGGTTGATATTACTAAAACCCTTTTTGGTCAATATAAAATATTTGATTATTTAAACTCCAGAAATGCTAATGTGTCAATGGATGAGTGGTTTGACAAGATACAGGAGATCGACGTGGGTGAAGTTTTGGTCCAGGCGGTGAACAAAGACGGGGAGATGGGCGGATATGATCTTGCGCTTGTAGAGAATTTGTCTAAAAAAATCAGCATGCCTTTAATTGTTTGCGGCGGGGCCGGCAGCGTAGCTGATTTACGGTCGGCTATTGACTATGGGGCGCACGCGGCCGCGGCCGGCAGTCTTTTTATTTATAAGAGCAAACATAAAGGGGTATTGATTAATTATCCCACTCAAGAGGAATTAAAAGATGAGTTTTTTAAAGACAATTTATCAACTAAAGGGAGGGATACATGAGCGGCGACGCTAGACGGATTTGTAGTTGTTGTGTGATGGACACAACAGACCCTTTAATTGATTTTGATGAAAATGGAGTATGCGGTCACTGCCGTCGTTATAAAAAATATCTGGCGCAGATACAGTCCAATATTCAGAATTCAGACAATTACTTTGAGCAGTTAAAGAAGCAAATGTCGAAGGAAAAAAAAGGGGAGTATGATTGCATTATTGGAGTTAGCGGCGGGGTTGACAGCTCGTATACCTGTTTAATGGCAAAGAGGCTTAATATCAATGCGTTATTGATACATTTTGACAATGGATGGGATTCAGAGCTGGCTGTGTCCAACATTAAAAAGATAGTCGATAAAACCGGTTTTGACTTCAACACATATGTAATTAATTGGCCGGAGTTTAGAGACCTTCAAAGATCTTTTTTTAAGGCTTCCGTTGTTGATATTGAAATGTTGACGGACCATGCTATTATGGCGTCTCTTTACAAATTATCCTCGACAGCTAAAACGAAAAATGTGTTTAGCGGAAACAATTTACAAACAGAATACGGGATGCCATCATCCTGGATATGGAACAAAAGGGATTGGAAGAACATTAAGTCCATCCATAAACTGTTTGGCGAGAAGAAACTTAAGACTTTTCCCGTTTTAGGGTCATGGAGATGGTTGCTGATTCAAAGGTTGGGTTTGGGCATGAACCATATTGAGCCTCTTCACTATATCAATTACAAGAAAAAGGATGCCATTAAGGAGCTTGAGGATGAATATGGATGGACGGAACTTGGCGGGAAACATTATGAATCAATCTTTACAAAGTTTTACCAGGCGCATATTCTGCCGGTAAAGTTTAAAATTGATAAAAGGAAAGCTCATTTCTCAAGCCTTATACGAAACGGGGAGTTAACCAGAGACGAGGCCCTGGCCGGGCTTGAAAAAAGCCTGTATGATGACCACGAGTTAGAACAGGACACGGAATATGTTATAAAAAAACTGGGCTTTAGCCGTATAGAGTTTGAGGAGTATCTGGGCGCTCCCCCTAAAAAACATTCCGATTACCCCAGCGACCAGCCACTGTTCGATTTTATTAGAAAAATCAGGAAGTCGTTGTTAAGGAGAGGCGGCAATGATAATGATTAGGAAATTCTTCTCGCCCTGCCTTACCCTTCCCATCAAGGTTAAAGGCCCTTGAATTAAGGAAATACACATCTCTTCCAAATGTTACACTTAGGGACTATACCATTGTCGGCGCCGGGGCGGTTGTCACTAAATCATTTCCGGAAGGGTATTGCGTGATCGGCGGCAACCCGGCTAAATTGATTAAGAAAATTGAAAAAGAGAAATGTGTATTTCATAAAAGCGAATATGAATATAATGGATACATACCAAATGCAAAATTTGAAGCTTTTCGCCGCAATAATTTAAAAGTTTAGAGTCCTAAAATTTGACTTTTCTGGAAAGATTTAACAGCGGTTTTTCTATAAGATTATAACTTCCAATTCCCACCGCCAGCACAACAAACAACATCCCGGCAATGGCAAACATGTTATCCATGTAGCCGGCGCCGTTAATATGTAAACGCCCCATAATAATGGGCCAAAGCCGTCCCGTCATCGATAGAACCATATAGTGAGAGAGGTATATGGAGTAAGACGAGTCGCCGACTATTTGAAGAAATTTAGGAAACTTTACCCCTGCGCCTAATTCCGCGGCTGTGGCTCCGTAAACTATAAGCGCGCAAGGAACTCCATTAAAAAACAGACGTATCCATCCATCCAGCGCGCTATTGTATATTGAAATATCGTTAAAAAGAATACGGTTTATTACCAATATAAAAATTCCCACTCCAAGCAATGTCAAGCCATGGGCCCTGATTCCTGAAAAGACCATTTTAGCGATTATACAACCGGCTATAAATTCCATAGTTAAAGGATGCGTTATCAGTTGCATGGCCGCTGCAAAGTTTGAGGAAGGAGCGCTCCAGAAAACGGCGCCGACCACAATGACCAGAAAAGCCCAGCCGGCCAACAGTTTTGTAAATCGCTTTTCAGAAAACAACAACAAAACCGCAAAGATGCCATAGAAATACATCTCATGCGTAAGCGACCAGGCAATAACCAGCAACGGCATATTTATTTGGGGTAATAGCAAAAACGATCTGAAAAGGTCTACATCCTCACGGGAACGCGCAAACATCTCCTGAGGCAGAAGAAAATAAACCAACATCAAAGCGGTGTAAAACCAATATAAAGGGTATATTCTGGTTGCGCGTTTATATGAAAACCCCAGCGTGTAACGGAAATTCTGAAATTTCCCCCTGGTGACGGTAACCATTATAAAACCGCTTATAACAAAAAAGAGGTCAACGCCGGTATTGCCGATTTCAAGAAATGACGGTAGGATGGCGCCGCCGTTGCCAAACTTGCGCTCTGTCGCCATTATATGGAAGAAGACTACAAGGAGCGCCGCAACCCCTCTCAGAGCCTGAATATTTTCAATCTTTTTTTGCATGTTGTATTCGGAAAAAGTGAGAGATCTTAAATACCCCCTCCCCTAACCCCTCCCACAAAGGGGAGGGGAATTTGTCTTTTTCAATTCGTTTTGGGCTAAATGAGCACGGAGCCGCTTGTCTGCTCTAGTGAGAGTTATGCCCGGGTGCGAAATAACATTTAAAATATTTCACCAAATTGATGAAATATTGAAATTAAATATATACCTTTAATTCCCCCCTCCCTTGATGGGAGGGGTTAGGGGAGGGTGATAAAATACCTCAATTTCAATTTAAATTAATCTGATCAATTATAAATTCGGCTAATGCTTCCTGGCCTTGTGTGTTGAGATGCCCATCGTTCTGGTAATACATTAATTTGTTGTCATCTTCCATATCTCTCAAGAACTGAATCGGGTTTAAAACGTGAACGTTAATATCCTTTTTGAAATTATGCGCAATTTTTGTTATGAAAGGGTATTCATCTCTAAGTATTAGATCCGGTTCGTCAAATTCAGAGCCAATCTGTTCCATATTTTTCAGGTAATGTTTATCAACCTGACAAGCGTGTGGAATCACCAGAAGATAAGCTTCGCATTTTCCTTTTTCACAATGGGAAACGAGCTTTTCTAATTCAGTAAGAAATTTTTCAAAATCTTTCTTACGGCTTCCCTTAACCATTATTTGGTTTTCCAAAATAGCAGGTTCCGCTTTTATATAAAGCTTTTCTCTATTGTTATACTTCTCAACAGCGAAATTCTCCGTTGTATCAATACTGAGCATTTCTCTTTTGCCTTTTTCATTCTTATACCTTTTACTTGCTTTTATCTGGCCCAACCTGTAGTTTAAGAACGAGATTGATCTGAAATAATTTGATGCAGTCCAGAATGTATTGCGAAAAATCGACAATGTTTTCCAATTAACAGGATATGTAATGTCGAAAAGGTCGTTTCCTACGTATATCTGGTAAATAAAAATATCAGGATTAAATTTTTTAAATCGTCCCGGCGCTATGATTGAAGCTTGAATTACACCCGTCCCGGAGACACCAGAGTTAATAATTTTATAATCTGTTAGTCTGTTTTGTAAAAAATGAGAGTAACTATTTGGGGCCGCGGTAAAAGAATCCCCAAGCACAAGAATAGTTTTTTTATCCTTATCATCACTTACGTCTTCAACTGGATTAAAAGCAGCCAGTTCCGGCGCGTATGTGTCAATAATTTGCCGATGATATATACCCTCAAAAGCCAGTAGTAGAAATAAAAAACAACAAAATATATAAACAAGAAAAGTGTTATACTTTTTTAAATATTTTTGATATTTGGATTCCATTAAAATTAGCGCCTTTCAAACTAACCCAAGCCTTGCAAGTCCGGGCTGTAAATAATTTGTCAATTCAGGGCTGAATAATGTAAATAGAGTCCTTAATTCTCCCCCTTCCTTTGATGGCAGGGGGTAGGGTGATAAGAACCGCTCATAAACTTAGATTAGAAACAATACTGAATAAATCCCGCAAATTCAAGAGTTTTGTTTATAAATGTCACTTTTAGTAATTGGTAAGATGTCCGGGCTTTAATTGCTTACTCTATTATTGTTTTATGCAAAAGATTTCCTGGTGAAGCAAAAAAGTCTTAGAATTGATTTTCAATGTGATATAATACGTCCCGCGCAATAAAAGGGTTTAAGCGTGAAGACGATAATTGCCATGAAAAACATTGCGCCTCCATTCCACGGCTGATATAGGTTTTGGAATGATTATTAATCCAAAAACAACAACAGGAAGACCAATTTACATGAATACGTTGCCAAATCGCCTTAATTCGTTAAAGGACGCTTACAGACCATTTTATAAACTTCTTTTTTCTAAAATAGAGGGAGCGGTCGGACATCGTTTATACAGGAAGTTTCCGCCTGTTAAGGGCGCAAAGAACCTCCTTAATCTTGGTTGCGGTAATTGCTTTTTTGACGGTTGGGTAAACACTGATTATTACCGGTTTAGCAATATCTTACGCAAGGATAAACAGTTGCCTGACTGGATGCTGGACGCCACAAAAGAGTGGCGATGCAGGGCAAACTATTGGGACGGTATACACACTGAGCATATGCTTGAGCATGTGGATTATGCGAGCGCGATTGTTGTGTTAAGCGAGTGTTACAGGACGCTAAAAGATGAGGCATGGATTCGTGTCGTTCTGCCCGGTGTTGAGCTGTATATTAATCATGAAAGATACAAATACAAAGCTGAAGCGATTGCGGCGTTGTCATTAACGCATGGGCACTCTTCAATCTGGGACGCGGCATTAATGATTGATCTGCTTAAACATCTGGGTTTTAAAAATGTCAGGGAGGTCGCTTTTGGAGAAGGCGCCAATCCTGAAATCATAAAAGACTTATCTGAAAGAAACGATGAGAGCTTTTATGTTGAGGCGCAAAAATAGCGCAGAGCGCAAAGAGCTAAGAGCAAAAGCAAAAGCAAAAACAAACGCGAACGTTTAACATGGAATAACATTATGATTTCAGTTGTTACTATCACATACAACAATTATGAACAGTTAATAGAGACGATGGATTCAATTAAAGGCTTGTCTAATATTGAATCTATTGTTGTTAACGGCGGCGATTGTGAAAAGACAAGGTCATACCTTTCGCAGATAGACGCACAATCAGTCTCTGAGCCCGACAAAGGCATTTCCGACGCTTTTAATAAAGGTTTGAACATGGCAACCGGGGATTCTGTTGTTTTTCTTAACAGCGGCGACGTGCTTCTTGAGAAGGAGTATTTTAATATAGCGGACGATTTGCTTAATAATGATCCGGGCATCAGTTTTGTGCATGGGGCAATAATTTTTACAGACCCAATAAGCGGCGCCACCATATTGCGGCCGGCCCTATGCTGTTTAGGGCGGGGGATGCCGTATTTTCACCAGTCAATGGTGGTGCGCAGATCAGTCTTTGATATAACAGGGGCTTTTAAACTGGACTATAAATATTGTATGGATTTTGAATTTGTATGCAGGATGGAAAAAGCCGGGCTTAAGGGCTACTATTGGAACAAAGCCCCTATTGTGTTAATGGACGGCAATGGGATTTCAAAGACTCAGGAATTTACCGGCATTAGGGAAAGCTCTCGTGGGTTGAAGGAGAACAACCTTTTAAACGCTGAAAATTATCTTGGATTATTTGTCAGATACGGTTTTTATCTTGGCAGAGAGTTAATGATAAAAGTGGGGTTGACCGATATTTTGGCAAAGTTAAAGATTTTAAAACATAGTAAACGGGCTCTTAAATGAAAGCAAGTTGCATTATACCAACATACGGGCGGGACGTTTCGGTTGTAACGCGCACGCTGGAATCGCTTCTGAATCTTAATGATGAGTTTTTCAATCTTTGCGCCAACATCTTCATTGTTGATCAAAACTCGCCGGCTCTTGTGTTTGACTCGTGGCTGGATAGCGTTAAGGAACATGAAATCGAATATATTGTTTATGACGCCGAAGTTGAGCCAAACAGCAAAATATATAAATCCGATAAGGCGCGGATTATACACATTAAAGGGTTAACGCCTTCCCTTCCTATTGCAAAGAACTATGCCGCTGCTATGAGCGATCAGGAGTTCCTGTTTATTTTTGATGATGATGTTGTGGTTAATCCCGGTTGTTTAAAGTCGCATATTGAAGCTTTAGAGAGCGATAAAAATCTGGGCGCTATTGCCGGACGTGAAATAGTTGAACCTCAACAATTCCAACGAAGCGGATTTCGCGAAACAGTAGTGTCGTTAATCGAAAAGTTCTTGCCGGCCCCTGAAAGCGAAAACCGTTATAAACTTAACGGCAAATATGTGGGCAGGGTAAAACCAAATTCATTAATCTTTTGCCGGTATGAGTCAAGCGGGGAGGGCGCGGTTGAAGTAGACACGGTTCGAGGTTGTTACTGGTCTATAAAAAGGGATGTTTTTAATGAGGCGGGCGGATTTGATGAAAATTTCCAGGGGGCATTAAGAGATGAGACAGATTTATGCCTTCGTGTAAAAAAACAGGGATATAAAATCAAATTCCTTAGCGACGCGTTTGTTTATCACAAAAGACAATTAGGCGGCTGCAATAATGTGTCAACTTCATACAACTCTGTTTTAACGAAATATGATAATGAATTCTATTTCCAATATAAACATTTTCTGTCCATATCACCCTTATACTATTTTTTCCGGTTGCTCCCATTAGTTTTGGAGACCCTGAAAAGCACACGCGGTCTAAGCTTAATTGCCCACATCCAATTCACCTGGAAATTTTTTGAGATAAAAACAAGTTCTTCCCGCAAAAAACAGTACGAATCAACTTTTAAGAAAAAAGCGCTTTTATAAGGGGTGATAGTTGGCTACCGCCAAAAAGCATAGAACACGGACGACACGGATAACGCGGATTTTCACGGATAAAAGCAAAAAAAGCAGTCTTTAAAACACAACCGCCCTCAAGTTGTTGGTTCAATGTCTCCAATTTGAACCGCATCTGACCTAATCTATACGACCTATAGAATAAATAATCATACATTATAGAATTTTTTACGGTTCTATGTTAATTGTCTTCCGCGAACAAAAGCGCACTCGCAACTGGAGTTGCGTTAATATCAGATGTGGTTCAAATCTGTAGATTTGAACCTACCGTGGGGTGAAAATATTTATGGAAGAATTTATATATATCTTTTCTTTGCATCACTGTGCGTATAATCAAAACACTGCCATCATTATTTGCTTTTGATTCTATTCCAACTCGAAATACGCCAAAACGAACTTTGTAGAAACCCTTATAACCTGTAAGTTTTTCTATTTTGCCGCTTTCTGAGATTGAAGTTGTAACCGGCAACTGCTTAAAAACAAATTCTTCTATTTGTTCTCGAATATTTAGCTGAATTTTGGACAGCTGTTTTAGGAATTTTTTGCGATACTTAACCTTCATTTTTGCTTTTCCAGGGAGTTATAATACTCTTTAGCTTGTTCCAGGTCTAAAGTTTCATCTTCGTCTTCATCTTCCTCATTCATTAAATTGTAAAGCCCATAATTTTCAAAAATTTCTTCAATTTTTTCAAAAGTTTTAATGTCAAGTAAGGCCGCAATTCGGTTGTTATTTTTGTCTACTATGTAATCTGGATTTATTTCCATAAATTATTTCTCCTCGTCTTTATATGGTTATTTGCGTTGAGCGCTCATACGCAATATGTGTAAATTGTAGCAAAAGCCTTTAATATTTCAAAACAATTTCACACAAAAAGCATAGAACGCGGATGACGAGGATTTACGCGGATAAAAGCATAAAAGCAGGATTAATAACTCAACAGAGCTGGTAGGTTCAAATCAGAAGACTTGAACCTTCCGTGTAAACACTCCTTAAACACCCATAAATGACGGCACAGGCATCCTTGCCTGTGTTTCAATTGATCACCGGCAGGATGCCAGCCCAGCCAACAACTACCCCACCAATTCCACGCTTTTGCTTTTAATGATCACCGATTACCGCCCACTGGCTTTTACCGCTCACTGATCACCTATAATCGATTTTTACTGTTTACTTTGCACTCAATGTTCAGTTATACTGCCCCAAAACTTTATCCACCGACAACCAAACGGCCAATTACCGACCAATTACGCAATACATTGCGCCCTAAAAACCATGAGTGATCTCGACATAATAAAACAAATAGAAAAAGAGCTTGGTGTCACCTTAAAAGAGACGGGTGAAATAGAATTAGCATTTGCATTTGCATTAGAATTAGGAGAATCCTGTTATACCACAGATACACAAGGGAAAGTTGAAGGTTTGTCTTGTTATGGTTGCAACATAAAAGACCTTAACCGCATAGCGCTTCAACTTAAGAGTTTAACTAACTTAACGTGGTTAAATTTATCTTCTAATCAAATTAACGATTTAGAAGGTATTAAGAGTTTAACTAACTTAACGTGGTTATATTTATCTTCTAATCAAATTAGCGATTTAGAAGGTATTAAAGATTTAACTAACTTAGTGCTGTTAGATTTAACCGATAACCCTATAGATGCTTTGCCTCGCTGGATTGCGGACTTTCATTTGGAATTAAAATGGGATAGCGGGTGGAAAGATGGTTTTATCTATTTTTATGACAATCCGTTAAAGAACCCGCCGGTGGAGATTGTAAAGCAGGGGAAAGAGGCGGTAAAGAATTATTTTGAACAGTTAGAAATACAGGGGAAAGATGAAATTTATGAAGCGAAGTTAATGATTGTAGGCGAGCCTGGTTCAGGGAAAACAACTTTAATGAATAAATTGTTTGATAGAGACTTTAGTGTGCCGAATGAAAAGACTGAATCAACTGTCGGTATTGAAGTTCGGCCAAACTGGGAATTTGCAATTGGTTCTGAAAAAGATTTTAAAGCGCATATTTGGGATTTTGGGAGGGCAACAGATTCAGTGCATGCTGCACCAGTTTTTCCTTACATCAGACTGCCTTTATATATTAATGGCTGAAAAGCGCAAGGAGCTTGCCAATTTTGATTACTGGCTGAACATAATCAATATCCTCGGCAAAAACAGCCCTGTGTTAGTCTTGTTCAATGAGATAAATATTAAGTCCGCAACATCTTTTATTTATGATGAGCAAAAATACTCGGATCTATTTCCCTATCTAAATATCCAAAAACTTGATGTAAATCTTTCAGAGATGAGCGACGGGCGGTTTGAGGTATTATTAAATACTATAAAGAAAAAACTGGCCTGCCTTGAACATATTGGGAAAGAGGTGCCGGCTAAATGGGTAGATATCCGGTGCGAGCTTGAAAAGATAAGGATTAAGAAACATATAACAATTAAAGAATATTTTGAAATATGCGAGGGACACGGCATTGATAAGGAAAAGGATCAATTACTAATATTACGTTATTTTCATATGCTTGGCATTGTGTTGCATTTCTCTGATGACGAAAACCTCTGCGACACCATATTCCTTGACCCAAATTGGCCCGTGGACGCTGTTTATTCAGCCCTTGCAAATATAGATATTCAAGAAAATAATGGCCGTTTTGAAAAGGGTGAAATTTATAAAATATGGGAAAGCAAAGGTTACGATTATAATGAAAGGGCAAAACTGCTGCAATTAATGCTGATAGACAATTTTGACCTTTGCTACAAATTGCCCGGCAGCGAAGCTAAATATATAATTCCTATGCTTTTAACCGAAAAGAAACCTGAATACGATTGGGGCGGCAATGATAATCTACAATTCAGATTTCAATATCCGTTCAGGCCTAATGGCATATGCAGCCGGATGATTGTGAGGATGCATGAATATATAGACGATGACAAGGTATGGAATGAGGGCGCGGTGTTTATTAAAAATGGCGCAACCGCGCAGATCATAGAGCGTAAAACCGTAGATGAGGGGCTAAAAATAATAGAGATACGTCTGAAAGGCCAGCAAAACAGTTGCAAGGATTTTTTAACTTTAATACGGGAAGAGATAAAATCAATACAAAACAGATCGTTCCCAAATTTGCCGTTTGTTGAAATGGTTCCATGCAATTGCAATGAGTGTTCTCCATCACAAAGTCCATATTTTTTTAAATATCGCGAGATAGAGAATTATCTAAAAAGGAGAAAAGATCAAATAGATTGCCGCAATAGCGCCACAGCTGTTTCTATAGGCAAATTAATCGGCAATGTTTTTAATGAGGAAGAAATTAAATCAAAATATGAAAAGGTTAAAGGCGAAAACATGGGAGATAAAATCAATATTAACCTCAGCAACATTGGAAATTCTCAGCAAACAGTAAAAACAGATTCCAATTTACAATCCACCCAAAAGCAAGACGTTGAGGTAAACGTTACTGTAAGCGTTGAGGTAAAGCAGGATGTTAAAAACACGCTGAGTCTGTTCAGGAATTTCAGAGATGATGTTTTGGGTGAAATTGATATTGAGATAGAGAATGAGAAGAAACGTATTAAAAGCGAACTTGATAAAGTTGAAAAGGCGTTTGTTGAACTTCAAAATGCGGCGGATAAAGATGAGAAGGATATTGACGAAGGGCCAAAAAGCAGATTTGGCGAGTTTATGGATGATCTTGAGGATGAAAACTCGGGGATAAGCAAGGCTTTAAAGTTTGTTAAACAGGGAACGAAAAAGGCAAAGGAGATCGCGCGTTTGTACAACAATTTTTCATGATTTTTTGGCTTGCCGGCTGTGCCGGGGATATTGTTGGGTGGAGAGAAGAAGAGTGACTAAAGTGACTAAAGTTATAAGTGAACTAAAGTTGTGGTAAAAATTTGCAATTTTTGGGGTGTAAAAAAACAAGAGCATGGAACGCGGACGACGCGGATTGGCGCAAATAAAAGCGTAAAAAGCAGGTTCTAAAACACAACTGTTAACAAATTGTTGATTCAGGTCTGAGGCATTGAACCAACAAGTGAAAGATCCATTGACTGCCGTGTCAAGTAACAGGACGCGTGGGCGTCCATAACACATTCCAACGCAGACCATTGGAACGTGCGGCAAGATTGTTTTATCATAAAGAATATACAGGTATTTTCTCGTATTTTTCCGGTTTTATATGGTTGTTTATTAAATAATCAATTTTCTTAGTAACTTCCGGTTGTAAATATTCTGCGCAACATTGAGAGCATACCCATGCCGGTGTATTTTTAAAAACATAAAAGTTCATTTCATGACATTCGCTATGCACAATTTGCTTTTCCTCAAATTCCCCGCCACATTCAGGACATTCCATAATGGATTTACCTCCTTCTAGTCCAAGGATCAATCCATTTATTTGGATCATACCAATGAACTGTAATTATAAAAACTATGCTTCCTTCGATAGCGCATGAAACATAAAGCGGCTGATTTTTTCTGACAAAATCCATTATTAAACATTTAGGATATGGTCTCGCATCTGGTGTTTCTTCAATTATGCGCCCTTTTAATATTATCTGCGCGACTTCTGATTCTCGAATGCCTCTTTCTGCCAGCCTTTTAATTAAGTACTTACCATCCTTGACAAGTTGGCGTATCCTGAATAAATCTATCTTATTTGACATGAAAATATTTTCCTACATTTTTATCAAACATAGGGCACGAAATTTTTAACCATGTTCATTCAGTACTTTCTAAGATAATAATACGATTATAGAATCGTTATGTCAAATGTGAATTGGAGAGCGCAAAGCGCGAAGCGCAAGGCGATAAGAGCATAGCGCAAAAGCATGGAAAGCCGTTGGCGGCTTATTTGTTTGACTCAATACAGAGTATAGATAATGTCAGATGTGGTTCAAGTCGGAGACATTGAACCAACAAGTAAAGCGCGAAGCGCAGGGAGCTAACAGCATAGCGCAAAAGCATGGAAGCCGTAGGCGGCTTAGCATCTCAGCTCTCAGCTCTTTGCGCCATGCGCTTCGCGTTTAGCTCTTAATGCAACTTCCACATTTCGTCGTCTGTTTTTTCGGGGGGATTTGGGGAAATCTCAGGCCATGTTTTTGGGATTTCGTACACATACGTTTTTCGTTTATCCTTAAGTTTGCGGGTAATTCCATAATCTAAACGAAGTTGTTCCTGATCAAACGTGTAGATGAGGGCAAATTTGTCATACTCGCCTGAATCAATAAACTTTTGAAATCCTCTTTTATACTGAATTACCATAAATTTCACTCTATTATCCAACTCCTTGTTAATCCGCATAATTTCATTATATGTAAGTTTTGACGGATCTCCAATCTTTACTCTGTTTGAGTTCTTTATGCCTGCGTAATATAAAACCTGGTTAACGTTGGTAATTACATACTCATCCTCTTGCAGGTTTTTCTCTTTTATTACTCTCGCCACTGATTTTGCGCCGATCTGGCTCCAGTGTGGCATTCTACTAATTTTTGGAATGTGCGCAGCCATTACAATAACACATAACAATACAACCGCCACATGTTGAGAAACGAGCTGCTTGCCTATTTTATTGCGCAACCATAACGCGGCATGCCCCAGTCCATACCCTCCCCAGGTTATGGTAAGCGCTGTAAATGTGACTATATGCCTGTGTGATAAATAATTTACCTTATATAAAAGCAACATAGCCACGCCAATTGTAATGGCCATCACGCCAACAACAAAACCGGTGGCAGGGCCAAGGCGATTCCGGTAAATAAAAGACAATGCGGCGCCCAGGAGCACAAAAGGGAGGATAAAATAAAAAATATATTCGCGGTACTTATTTACTACCTTAAACAACATAACGGGCAGATTGTTGTTGCCGGTCTTTGGAAAATACTCAGCGTTGGGGGCTACAACTATGTCTCTTGTTACAGGGCCGTCAACAACTTTATGATGCCATAAAGGTTTTTTCAGGGTTATTTCCGGTTTAAATTCTCCATCAATAAATGATATATATTTCATGTAGGGTGACGCTACTATTACAAAACCAAAGATAGCGACAACAATGCATTTTGCGGGGAGCTTAAAGCCATTTCGCATTGAGGCTAATAAAAAAACAACTAAAACGATCAACGGCGCGCAACCCTCAGGTCTGGTTAGGTAGGCAAACCCCGCGGACATCCCGGAAGCTATGCCATAACCCCATGATCGGCGGGTAATAACAGGAATGGCTAACGCTACGGACGAGAGGACAAAAAACAGATACGTCTGTTCGCTCATAACATCGGCGGCGCTTTTTACACTCTCAGGATGCACGGTAAACAGGGCCGCGGCGCACAAAGCCGGTATCACGCCAAACAAGCGCCTTGTTATTGCAAACAGCGGGATTACGCACAGGGTTCCAAATGTGACGGACACTATTTGGCCCGCCAAATCAAGTTGAACATGAAGCGCGTCTCTAACGGCGGCCATTAATATAGGGAATAAGGGATGAAAAACATGATGATTAACGCCGGAGAAGAAGTCTAAACGAAACGGTTTTATCAAGTCCGCCATTTCCAAAAAGTGCAGGCTATCGGTGCAGATAACTTTTGTATTACACGCCGTCAATATTCTGACGACCAACACAGCCATAAATATAACTGCAAATACGTATTTTTGTTTTCTTGTAAAATCTCTACAATAAAAATCCAAAAAAAGTCCTTTCTTATAAACAAGAATTTACATTAAGGCCAAAGGCTCTATTAATATATTCTTTCATATACTGCAATAATCCAATAACCAGGTATGGTTTTTTCCGGCAACAGACTAACTGCAATATTCTTAATGATATTTCTCAAGTTGTTGGCGTTTCTTTTAGCTATATGTTGATCCCTCATAGCGTGCAGTTGATTTGCAAAGTCAACATTTTCATAGCTGCATATAGGGCATATTGGTGAATTGAAAAAACCGGATGTTTGTTTTTTTAAAATCGGTTTGAGTTTTTCGAACAGAGCTATTGCATAACTCTTTTTCTCTGTCAAATTAAATTCTTCAATCAACTTAAATTCGCCCTTGAATAAATTTTTAATGGTTGCGTTATCATACGATCTGAAGTGAAGGTCCGCATTAAATTTACTTAGACATTTTGGGCATTCTGTGTAGTTGTTCTTTGTATTTTCTTTATACGGAACGCTAATTACTAAATATTTTTTTGCGGCATTTGCGAGCTGTTGCAAAGCGCGTTTATAATTTGAATATGGAATATGCTCCAACACCTGCAAACAGGAAACGCAATCATATTCATGTTCATTTGCTTTTAGATTTGTAATATCTGATTGATATTTTTGTGTTTTGACAAATTGTAAAGCGGCTTCGCTTCTGTCTGTCGCAGATACAGCTATATCCTTTCTGGTTTTGATTAAATTATTTACAAACACGCCATTCCCGCCGCCCACATCGAGCAAAGACTTTGCGTCGTTGGGAATCATTTCAATAGTCTTTTGAATTCGCTTCATGTTCAGGTCATCTGCGACCATTCCATCTTTCCAAAAGGCTTCAGATTCATAGTATTGTTTTTCTAAATCTTCCATTATAATTTGTATAGGCCGTTTATAAGGTTTTGCTAAGTAGCTAAAATGTAAGCGTGTATATTGGAGTGTTGCGAGTTCTCTGTAGCTATTTGGTTTTAAAAGAGTTGCAGTATCGACTTAAACCGCGCGCGAAGCGAGTAACTTGTTGTGAATA
This sequence comes from Candidatus Anammoxibacter sp., assembly GCA_021777105.1. Lineage (GTDB taxonomy): Bacteria > Planctomycetota > Brocadiia > Brocadiales > Anammoxibacteraceae > Anammoxibacter_B. The sequence goes on along the minus strand of JAIQZQ010000054.1, from coordinate 557 downwards.
AACAAGTTATTGGCTTGAGATGCGTGGTTCAAGTTGATTTGTTTAAAACCGGTAGCTCCCTATGCATATAGACTGATTTGTTAAAAGCTTGTAGTGAGACAAAATCCTTTAAAATTCGAAATGATCTGATATAATGCAACGCAATTGACATTGTTGACGGCATTATATCATTATTTAAAATTCAGCTCAAAAAAAATATTTTTTAGCCGCAAGTTCGATGTGTTATAACTCTTGGTTTTTCAACATATTACAACTCGATATAATTGCCGGATTCCCGCCCGTATTCTATTATAAATAGCGCTGATTGCCGCCATATGTGTTAGGTTAAGATTTAATATTCACCACCGGAACAAAATGAAAATGCTTAAATCGCCCTTTCAGGGCTAGGATTGAAGCTATATTCAAACCCAGGGCGCTGCCCTGGGCTATATTAACTCCGCCCTTTCAGGGCTGTTTACGCGTTAACGTTTTAATAATAAAATATACAATTTCAAGCCCCAACGGGGCGGCTTTAATATAGCCTGGGGCAACGCCCCAGGGCTTAAAATAAAAAAGAG
>JAIQZQ010000053.1 GCA_021777105.1 Candidatus Anammoxibacter sp. | reverse complement strand
AAAAACTACGCTAACCTTAGAAAGCTTGTCGATAAATGGGTAGAATTAGGAACTGAGTTATCAGACTTAAGACTTTTAGAGCAGGAAGAAAGTGATTGACGTCGAGGTTTAGCAACCAGAGAACTCATCACTCTCTAGTTACTAAATATTCAGTGTTTAAAGATAACTCAGGCATGAAAGATTGAAACGAATATTATAACGAAAAATATGAGACAAGCTAAATATGTATAGAATATGTTGAAAAAGATTGGTATTGTTAAATAATGGATGGTCTAAAAGCAATTTCTGAATAATTGCGATTAAATATAGAGCCGGCGCATAAACTACATAAGTTGTTATAAAATAAGACGTTAATTCTAAAAATAAGAATAGTATTTTGTAAAATAGCGGATTGTTTTTTCAAAAATAAGGATTTACCTATGTCAAAGCAGTCAAACATTATATGCGCCTATTTCCGCTTTTAAAAAAAGTGTTAATTAATCAAATGCTACAATAATATACCTGTCCCCGATTTGTCTCATTATTCAAAAAAGTAATTCCATTGAAGCCTAACGTCTAGCGCTAGCCGACCTCCGGAGCGCCGCAGAGGGGGGAGCGGCTGAACGCTTTTGTTAGGCATTTTTCAATCGGAAGAACATGGCTTGATAATGCCACCGAAAAACCGAAACAGTTAACGCCAATTCTTGACTACTGCATACGCCTGTATCACATTGTGCACTTACAAGGGAATGCGTCTATTTCCAAAGATTCACGGTCAGCGTCATCGTCGCGCCGTCGGATACCGTACCGTCCATCTTGGAAGGCACTGCCGTGGCGATTGCGTTGCCTTCGGCCCCGAGTGGTGTCTCGTCCTCGGAAAATCCGTAAGCGAGAGCCTGCATATAGATTGAACTATTGCCTGTACGGTCGGTGCTTCCCGAAAGGGTGCCGTAGTGCAGGAACTTCGAAAACGGACAGTACACTGATGTGAAATGCGGAAAATTGATGCTCGTGTGCTCCGTGTACCAGTTGGCCGTATCGGTCCAGGCCGTGTTGCTCTGTCCTATAGAAGTAGGGGCGGATGTCAACACTCCATCCAGGGCGACGCCGCGACACAATGCCTGCACGATCTGGTCCCAGACTGTTCCATGATCATTGGAAGGTATGCCGGCCTGCCCCCATACCCATGTCGCATTAGCGAGACTCTGTGACTGTCCAGCGGACGGGGTTGGCTTCGAAATGCTGAAACTCTGTGTGCCGCTGGTCTTCAATCATGGATAAAAGTCAAATGCTTGTGTTGTGGAGTTATAGACACCCGTATAGGATGTAGCTCCGCCGATAGCCACTTGCAGGTAGTTGTTTGCCGTGAAGAAGGTATTGATGGTGCTGTCCCACCACGTTGCCATCGGGTCGTTGTTGGCCGTTGTGACGGACTGATTGGCGAGCCAGTCCTTCGGCGCTGCGATGACATAGAACTGACCTCCCGGTAGGCTCGGTGGCTGCTGAAACAGCGGCGTTGAGAGAGCGCCGCCACCGGATGAGTCGCCGACCGTGAAGGTCTGGCCCGTCGTCGTTGCCAGATAGTCCGCCGTGGCGGGAAGTCCAGCCTTGGATGGGATCGGCAGCGCCGTGTAAGTGGCATTGAACGTATTGTTCTGCACACTACTCAACTGTACCGATGCGCCCTGGGGTGGGACCGTTCCCGAAACGACTTTGACGACGAGGTTGTTTGCGCCGGTCGCAATCACGCCGGAATTTGTCGGCTTTACGGAGCCCGTGGATGCTGTGCTTGGGCTCGATTGAGCCGTGTAGGTAAACTCCGTGCTCGTCAACGTGTTGTCGGTGAGGCCGGTGGCCGCGACAAGGAACTTACCGTCGTAAGCTGATCCGGCGCCGGTGACTTGTATCGCCTGCCCTGGCGCCAGGCCGTGGCTGGGGGATGTCGTGGCCTTGACGACAGAACTTTGGGGGCGCAATGCCTGTAGCTGCACGTTCTGAAACGGTGAACCGATCTGCGAGGCTGGGGCCACGGTGAGAGTGTTGACGCCGACGGGGCCGTCGTAAAGCAGGCGGCCGAACCGGCCGGTGTTCTGGACGTCATCGGGTTCTTTTCCGGTGAACTGATTAAACGCCTTACCGATCGCATGGCGAGTGAGATTCAGCAGCGCTGAATTGAGGCCCACCTGACTAGGCCCCGAGGTAACCTTCGAAGTGAGGGTCAACGGCAGTGCGAACCCATCCACTTGGCTGACGTCGAAGGTCGAACCCTGCGTCGTACCGGCATAGTAAAACTCGATGATGTCGGCGATGGAGGTTCCGGCCTGCTGGCCCACGGCAAAGGGCGGGCTGCTTAGATTGCTGAGGTTTGCCGTGCCCGGTGTGATGCCAAGGGGGACTGGCGCCTGGCCGGTCGGTGTGACCATCGCAACGAGCTGGGCGGAATAGCTTTCAATGTTTGAGTCAAGCGTGACATATGGCTTATAGGTGGTCGGATTGCTCGGCAGACTTGTCAACACCACCGGATTTAGTGCTACGATCTGGACGGTAGGGCTGCCGGATAGGGTGGCGGCGCCGCTGGCGCCTTTAATCTGGATCTGAAACTGGCTCGAAGAGAGAGCGGGGTTGCTCGATGGGTTTTGCGAGACAGTCCTCACACCGTTCCAGGTAGCGTCGGCGCCGCTCAAACCGGAAATGAAGATCTGCGAGTTCAGCGGGATGTTGGCGGCGCCGCTTAAGGTGACTGTGACCGTGTTGGCGACCGTGTTGGCTGCGGGCGACGCCACGGCCGTAATGTCTTGGCACGAAATAAGCGTCGGTAGATACACGGCGCCTCCGGTTCCGTTCCTGGGGTTGGTGGTCACGGTGTATTCAAACGTTTTCGATCCAACGCCAGTGACCTTGAAGATGCCGTTGTAGCCCGTCACGTTCACGCCCGTCACGAATACGCTTTGCCCGGTTGTGATTTGGTGGGCTACGGAAGTGGTGATCGTCGCTGTCGTGCCCGAGCAGGTAGCGCCTGATATAGTGACGGCCGCTTGAACGAAGCTGCCCTGAGAACCAACGACGCGAAGCTCTTGGGGGGCGGCGCCAGGTGGCGTAGTGCCTGGAATGCCATGCCCGGTGATGTAGATGAGTCCGGTTTCTCCGAGCTTGCTATTGTCGACGATATCCACTGTGATCATGTTATTGATCCTCCTATTCATCATTATTGAAAAATATGCCAAATAAAAACCTAATTACTATTACCTGATATTGAAATTTCAAGAAATGCTGCATTTGCTGATAATTACACCTCCCCTCCATATCTGAAGCAAAAATTTCGAGAATTCTGTTCCTACTTTCGTTGCTCATGATTCAAAATGGTAACGAGAGCTGTAGTGGCGGAAGCTAGTGGGCGACCAGCATCGATACTGTTTGAGTAAAATCTATGACAACGCTAAATAATTTTGGTATTCCTACGATCAGAATTAGAGAGAGCAGTATAAACTTTACTGCGCTGATCAAAAATGATTTGTTAAATGGTTTCATATTTCTTTCCTAACATTTAGGATTGTATACGCAGTTAACGCTGTGCATTTGGCGCGGCTGAAAGCCGTCGTCTGCACGCGCTTGTTATGCCGCGTCATATGGATGCGACAATACCCAATAGCGACAGTCCCTCAGCTCTGTGTTTGCATTTTCGGACAACCTGTTGAAAACAGAATTTAAAATATTATGTTTTATGTTCTCAAGGTGTGGCCCTATCATAACCTATTATTTAAGTATGTTCCCTGTCTGTAATTAAGAGGGGCAAGTTTAGCGCTTTGGAAACCAATTGCCTAGAAAAAATATAACTGTTGATTATAGTGTAATATCAACACGCATATAGGAGGAGGTATTACAATCTGAATAAAATAAAGAGGCGAAAATAAATTGATTATTGCTGTAAGTCGTTATCAAATAGGGTGTTGGTGTATAGCGGCGACAATAATTGTAATGAAATGTAATGCAAATAACGCAGAGGGCAAAATGCTGGGCGCGCTTCGTAATTATTCAACATAAATTCCGAGCAAAGCGCATGGAGGCTTGCGGAGTTGGTAGGGGGGGGCAGGGCGTCGCAATGTGAGGATATGCGTGGGATTGGTAATATAAACTAGTCGTTAATGCGCATTTGCTTTTTTATTAGTGAAAATTAGTGAAGATATACGGTTATTTCGATTTTGATTTTGCTCTTATTCGTGGTTTGTGTTTTGTGGTTTTTAATGCGCCGAAAAGGCCGTTGTTTTTGCATTCAGGCAATTCAATGCGCAGGTAGGTTTTTGCAAACGGCGAAAGGTCGCCTTGGCATCTTCTGTCCAAGTAGATATTGATAGAAAGCGGGCTTGAATGCCCGCTTTCTATCTTATAAACAAACAATTTGGAAATTAGCGTTAAAATACAAGGTCAAAAAAGATATCCCTGTTAAACCAGGCTCCATTTGTTCTCCACCAGAGTCTTAGCCATATTCGGCCCGTGGTGACCCCTGATACCAATGCGCTGGTTGCGGTTCCCATGTTCCTGTTCCAGATATCGCCCATGCCTGTTCCTCTGCCGACTTCAAGGAAATACTCGGTCACGGATGTATTGTTGCTTGTCCATGTAACCGTTATATTGCTGGAAGTAAACTGTACCGTTGAGCCATGAACATGCGATGTTATATAAGGGCCGGAAGCCGCCGGAGTAGGCGTCGGCATAGGCGTTGGCGAAGTCTCCGGAGTAGGCGTTGGCGTCGCGGAGCCGCCGCCGGCAACCAAAGATGCCCAATTAGTTCCATCGTATCCTTCAAATTGACCATTAGTTGTGTTAAATATTATTGAGCCGGCAACGGAAGTTAAAGCGTCGCGTTCAGTTGTATTCATTCTGGGCACAATAAATGCGCCTGAAGTTGACGAAAGGTCTAATACGCCTTTTGGGTCGGTTGTTCCAATGCCTACATTGCCGGTTGGGGCATTATATATGCTGCCGCTTGACAGGGCCGAACCATCCCATTTGGGAACAACATTTACAGTATTTGCGCCGACCTGCGGATCAACTTCAATCAGGATTCCGACATTGTCTACATTATCGGCAAAACCAGCTGGTTTTCCTGAAATTTCAGACCAGCTAACGCCGTCTTTAACCGAATTCAACACTGTAGGGTCGGATTCGGCTAGTATCCCTATTTGGTCGCCATTGTCAAGGCCAGATGGTCTATTAGAGATTTCAGTCCATGTAATACCGTCTTTAACCGAATTCAACACTGTAGGATCTGTTTCCGTTGTAACTCCACCCTGGTCGCCGTCTGCAATATCGGCGGGTATGTTTGATATCTCGGTCCAGTCCGTGCCGTCTTTAACCGTATTGGGCACGGTAGGGTCAGTTTCAGTAGTGATGCCAACCTGATCGCCGTCTGCAATATCGGCGGGTATGTTTGATACTTCGGTCCAGTCCGTTCCGTCTTTAACCGTATTGGGCACGGTAGGGTCGGTTTCAGTAGTGATGCCAACCTGATCTCCGTCTGCAATATCAGCGGGTATGTTTGATATCTCGGTCCAGTCCGTGCCGTCCTTAACCGACGCAGGCACGGTGGGGTCTGTTTCTGTAAAAAGCGGAACCTGGCCGTTTATGGTGGGCACGGACAGGTCGCCGGTTATACGCGCCGTGCCTATAACATCCAGATTGAACAATGGGTTAATTGTGCCAATGCCTACCATGCCGCCTTTTATAACCATGCCATGCCAACACTCGCCCAGGTCCATAATTGTATCGGCGTTATAATCAACAAAGATATATCCTGCTGGACAACCGGGGCCTACCGGATCTGTTCGATCCCCGGCATCAAACAAACCTTGTGGGAATTGAACGCCAATTCCCACACTTGTTCCAAAAAGCCCTGTGCCGTCTATGTTGGTGTTTCCTATCTCCGGTAATCCTGGAGTAACCGGTTGAAGCTTAACTGAAGGATCCGGTTTCCCGGGCGAAGCTGGTTTTCCGGCAAAAGTTTCGATCGGTCCAAAACCTGTCGCTATGGTAAAATCCCCCTCTTCCGCAAAGACCGTCTTTTCCGCAAGGCAAGCTCCAAAAAACAACATAAAAAGAGCCGCGGCAACACATAAAACTCTTAATCTAACCTGCATTATTACACTTCCTTTCAAAAAAAGTTAGGACCCGGTGAAAAACAACTTAAGGCAAACCTAATCAGGCTGTCCGAGAATAGGGGCTTCACCCATTTTTTAAGTCATAAGTCCTTTAATATCAATAAAATATATTTAAAAAATTACATTCTCAGACAGGCTGTAATCTAATGACAAAAAGAAGGTGTTTGATCCTCAGGATATTTTTTTATTGTTTCTTGAATGTATTTAAGTGAGGTAAGTTTAGCGCTTTACATACTTGTTGTCTACTAAAAACTTAACTGTTAATTGTGGCTCTAAATCAACCGGCCTCTGGATGAAAGTATAACAGGTTGATGTGATTGAATAAAAACAAGATACTAATTGCTGTAAGTCGCGAATAAATAGGGTGTTGTGTAATAACATGGACAATTATTGTAACGAAGCGCAATGGTATTCGTGTTTTGTCATAATTGGCGTTTGCGGGTGGCGGATAGTATGAGGTTTTCTTCTTCCTTGGCCGTTAGAAACCGCCATGCGGCAGAGGGGATGTCGAGTTTGATGGGGCCTATTTGCCGGCGTTTAAGGTCCATGACTTTAAGGGATGAGTTGTATTTTGGGTCTTTTAAAGCTCCGAACAGGCGGCGGAGGTGGCGATTTCTACCTTCAAGCAGTTCAACGCGCACTTTTGTGGCGGGCCCTGACACTCCTAATATTTCTATGCGGTTAACACGTAAAGTTCCTATAGCGGTGTCAACTCCATTGAGGGCTTGGGCTGCGTGCTCTTTTGTGACGCGGCCGCGCGCTTTTAGGTCGTAGATTTTTGCGCAGTTGCCTGGGGTTGAAATAAGGTCGGACATGCCGGCGGCTTTTGTAAACAGGAGAAGACCTCTGGAATCCTTATCCAGCCTGCCGACAGGCATCCAGCCTTCCGAAAGAGCAAATTTGGGCAATATATCGTAAACCGTTTTTCGTTCACGCTCATCCGACCGCGTAACAATAACGCCTTTTGGTTTGTTGAGCATGAAAAACAGGGGATCATGCTTTTGCGGTTTTAAAAGCGCATGGTCAGGTATTGAAATTGGGTTTCTCCTGTCTTAAAAGCCATTGCAAGGTTTAAGTAATTTGATGATTAACAATGGTAGAGGAATGGATTGTGAAATACAACTTTTTTTTACTTTTGTTGGTTCAATTTTTCCCAGGGTAGCTTCGCAAACCCCGGGCTGGTATTTGTAGCCCTTTCAGGGCACGAAGATGGAATTTGTTTTATCTGTGAAACCTGTGAAATCTGTGGTTTCTTTTTGCTTTTTACTTGCCCGGCTTGGCCTGGCAAGGCTAATTTTAACGCGTTTTTGATGGAGGTTGTTAATTCTTTCGTAGTATATGGCATGTATATCAGGCCTGCGGCGTTTATTCTTTTTGCCCGCCTGGCAATTTTCTCGTCATATTTATGGTTCATTAATATTACAGGGGCTTTATGGCTTCTCTTTTTAATGATTTTTGCGGTCTCAAAGCCGTCAAGCTCGCCTTTTAATCCAATATCCATTATAACAATGTCCGGTTTTAGTTTTTTGCATTTGAAGATAGCTTTTTTACCGTTGGACATGGCGCCGGAGACGTTAAATCCTAAATTTACAAGCTCTATCTCCATGGGCAGTGATATTATTGCCGGGCGTGTAACTAGCATTATTGATTTCCGATTTCCGGCTCTTAGAGGATATGTATTCCAACGTGGTCTTATGGCGCTAAAAAATGCATTTTTTATGAACATGAACATAGTAATTTTGCTCTAATTTCTCAATGTTTTGCATTTATAATTAATTAATAGTTATATGAGAAACCGGAAAGGTATTATATCTATTTATTCAAAGCAAATAAATGATGAATGTCACACTTTTATGTGATTTATGTCACACTTTAGTTTAAGGGCGTAGTTAGATCATTGTGTTCCAATGTTTTAATCCTATAATTCAAGTAAAATGGTTAATAATAGCTGATAACTTACCGAAGCTCAGGCAATTTCAGCTCTTGAGGCCGGATGCGCTGAGGACCTCCGCGCTATTAATTTCCCCTGATTTTACTCGCGTTCATGGAGTCTTCAATTTTGCCTTGATTCTTAACGGTTCATAAGTTATTCTTGCTTTAACTTGTAGCCGTTTGGCGCGCCTGCTGTTATAACGGGTATTTAAAGAAAATTTCATGGGGGGGATGATAATGACAAAAACTGATATTTTGGTTGTAGATGACGAAGAGGCAATGAGGGAGCTGTTGCAGGAGGTGTTTAGCGGCGATGGTTTTACGGTTTTATGCGCTTCATGCGCTGAAGAGGCATTAGATATTTTGCGTGAGAAAAAGATACAAATCATATTTTTGGATTTAAAGTTGCCAGGTATGGATGGTGTTGAATTATGCAAACGTATTAGAAATGATATGCCAACGGCCATTACTGTTGCGATAACAGGGCATTCTTCTATATATGATCTTATTAAATGCCGAGAGGCCGGTTTTGATGATTATTTACCCAAGCCATTTGATATATATGCAATAGCAAAAGTTGCTAATGACGCATTTGAAAAGCTTAATAGATGGAGAGGGAAATAAATAGCGTTTTATTTCTTCCACGTTCCCTATAAAAAATTAAAATTTTTGGTTCATCAGATATGAATACGACTATTAATGTAAAGAGTTTGAAAAAGGCGGAGTTTATAGACATAACCAGGGATGTTCGGTCCGCGGTGATGGAAAGCGGTGTTAAAGATGGAGTATGTTATGTTTTTGTTCCGCACACAACTGCGGCGGTTACAATTAACGAGGGGGCGGACCCGGCGGTGTTGCATGATATGGTAGGGGCGTTTGATAAAATTGCGCCGGATGAGCCTTTTTTCAAACATGCCGAGGGCAATTCCGACGCTCATGTGAAATCATCTATGGTAGGCGCGTCGTTGCATGTGATTATAAGCCGCGGCGAGCTTGTGTTGGGCACATGGCAGGCTATATATTTCTGCGAATTTGACGGACCTCGCCAACGCAAGGTTCTTGTGAAAACTGTTGAGGGGTAGGGCGCGCCCGGATAATCCGGATAAATAAAAAGTTCGGAAAAAATCAAACAAATAGTGCCGCAGGCATCATTGCCCGTGTTTCAATTAATCACAGGCAGGATGCCTGTGCCACTGACAATCATCATTTAGATGTTTATCCTATGCGTTAGTCAGCAGGTATGTCAGTTTGTTTGAGTTAAGCGATACATCGCCGACGCGAGGGGGGCCGTCTATTTCATGTCTGCGCAATCGGCCTTTTAATAAATTTGGGTCGTAACCTCCGTTTTTCAGGACAAATTCACCAATGTCAAAAAGGCTCCATCTTTTAGCGCCTCCAAAATGAAACAGGCCGTTAAATTCCATGGCAAGCGCGGCTGCAGCCATTTTGCCTATATCATCGCAATTAGCGCAACTCCGGTATTCATCATAAAAAAGGGTGACGGGCAGGTTGCGTCGAAAGCGGCCTTCTATCCAATCTATTGCGCCTTTGTCGCCTTTAATTGAATCGCCGAGGGGCAGGCTAATGCGTATAACGCAGTGGTTTTCCCGTCGTTGTATCTCTTTTTCCGCCAGGGCAAACGTCTTGCCGGTCACACTGATGGGGCATAGTTTGTCTTCTTCCGTATAGCCTCCCGGCGGCGTGTCGGCGCCTGAGAAAACAAGGTCACTGCTCATATAGATAATTCGCGATTCGTCGCCAAATACGTCAGCCACGTTTTTGGCGCCTTGAACATTTATTGAATGCGCCCATTCCGGCCTCTCCTCGCACACGTCAAGATCGCAAACGCCCGCGCAATGCGCCACATGCGTGGGGTTGAACTTGTCCCTAATCTTTTCAAGGCTTGCGCGGTCTGTCATGCATGTGGGCTGCACATTGCATTTGCCTGGAATTTTGGCTTTGGGCGGGCATGTTCCAAACAGACGCTCGGCGGGCAGCAGCTCTTCGAGTTTTTTGAAAACAGGCCATCCGTGTATTGAGGTGACGCCGGTCACCAGTATTTTGCTTGAATCCGGCAGCGTTATTTGATCGGGAAATTTATTTGCTATCTTTTTCTCCCCGTTGTTCTGTAAAAATGCGTTCATCTCTTATTTTCAAATGGTCTTTATCGCCCAGGATAGGATGTAGGTTAAGTTTCGGAGAATATTTGCTGTTAGGAGTTGTGCGGCCCAAAGCTTCGGCCATTGACCTTATGTGGTGGGGGTCGGCTCCGCAGCACGCGCCGATGTAATTTACGCCCATCTCTTTTGCCTTTAAGGCGTAATCGCCCATTTCCGTCCTGGTTAACACAAACGGATCAAGCTCAAGAGGGAAAGCGACATGGCCGTTAAACTCCTGTATCTGGAAATACGGTTTCTCGTGAGTGCATCGAAAAGCAACGGGTTGCGCGGCAATATAGCCGTCAACGGCATTTCTAAGCCTTTCGACCATGGGCATCATCAGGTTGGGATCGCGAAAACAGTTTATACCCACAATTTCGGCCCCCAGGTCTTTCAACTCTTTAAACGCGTCTTCCAGCACAACGCCGTCCAGTGTTTTATCATTATATTTAAAGCCGAGCGTTATCATTGCGGGCAAGCCTGTTGATTTAACTGCTTCAAGGGCGATCCTTGCCTCGCCCTGGTAATCAATTGTTTCGGCAATGAAGAAGTCTACGCCTTCCGACGCCTGGTATTCAATCTGTTTGTCAAACTGGCGTCGCGTCTCTTTATCGCTTGATTTATCCTTGGGGTTGTACATCCATGTGTTTGCCAGGCATCCTGCCACTGCGCAATTGTATTCTTTTGCCACTTCGCTGACAATTTTTGTGGCGTTTACGTTTATCTCTTTAAGTTTGCCTTCCATTCCGATAACTTTCAATTTCTCTTCATGCGCGTAATATGTAAACGCCTGAAGAACGTCGGACCCGGCCCTGGCAAAGTCTACGTGCAGTTGGCGCACGACTTCAGGATGTTCTAATGTTACTTCCGGCGTAAACGGGCCGGCGCTTACATAGCCTCGCCTTTCAAGCTCAAACAGGGCTCCGCCGTCGCCTATTACTATATCGTTTTTTAGTTTCTCCAATATCATATTTATTCTCCTTTGTGTGTGTGGATGCGCGCAAATATATGTTTTAGGATTTGTTTAAAATCGGTCAGCTCTTCAGTGTGTCAATTCCGTTTTGTTGAAGGAATGAAATTGTCTTTCCGCATACCGGGGCGGTTGTCCTTAAATATACGGTCGCATCGGGTTCGTGATTTTTGATCTTGTTTGCCTTGTCAAGTATGGCTTTGCCGTCTTTCATTATTATCCTGCTTTTACGATCAACAACTATTTCAAATGCGCCGTTTCCTGTTCTTCTTAATTTTGTTGAAGCGGGCAAACCATACAATTTAGGGTCAATAAACTCTTCCATAACTTTGCCTATATCTCATAATCAATAACACGGCGGTCGCAACAGCTCGCTTTTACTACTTCGGCGGCCTTAAGATGCTCGGGATGTTGCTGGTACGTAGCCAGGGCCTCTTTTGATTCAAGTTCTGAATAGAGGACAAGGTTGGCGGAATCGCCGGTAAAACTAAAGTCGATGCCGACTTCCAGGCGCAAAAGCCCGGGTATTTTGCCGTTTAAATCTTCCAGCGCGTTTTTAACGCTTATCGCGTCCCCTGGATTGCCTTTATTTTTCAGATTCCAACTTACAATATGTTTAATCATTATAATTTATCCTATTTTGAAAAAATCTTGTCGGCGCAATCTTGTAGATTACTCCAATACGTTCCTTATTCCTTATTACCAATTACCTCTTTTGGTCTGGTTTCAATTAGTTTTCCGGCTCCTGCTCCGGCTCCTGCTCTGGTGTTGTATCTGGAACCGAACCTGGCGTAGATGTTGTTTCCGGTGTCTCGGATGATGTTTCGCCTGTTTCTGGCGTATCCTCCTGCCCGGGCGTTATTGTTGGCGTTTCATTAGTTGTTGATGTTGTTTCAGGCGTCTCTTCAACTGTTTCGCCGGGTTCAGGTGTTGGTTTCTGAGTTTCGTCAGGCGTCTCTTCGCCGGTTTCGCCTGTTTCAGGCGTAAGCGTAGGCTCCTGAGTTTCGTCAGGCGTTTCAGTTGCCGTTGCCTCAGGCGTCTCTTGCGTATGCGGAGTTGGCGTTGGTGTCTCCACCGGCTCCGGTTCGCCGAATGATGTCAATTTAAAGTCGTCAAATTCTATTTGAGCTGGGCCGGTTGCTCTTTCCGGCACAAACAAGTTGATATATACCCTTATTGTTTGTCCGGCAAATTCAGAGACGTCAAAAATCCTTTTTTGACGGCCAAGGTCCGTCACGGGTTTACCATTTAATAAAATTTCCTGATGGTGAAGCGTTTTTAGCTCTCCATTGTTTAAATCGCGAATTTGTGTTTCATATATCCTCGGAAGCTTGCTTCTGATGCCTTGGCTGTCGAATTGAATCCTGTCGTGGTATGAAATCTCTCCGCCTTCTTTTGGAACTATGATGTCCTGATACAAAAACGCTTCGTAATTTTTTGCGCCGTCAAAACCCTGAACAGCGTTAAAACCGCCCTCAACCGGCTCATTATTATTAAACCAGCCGCAACCTGAAGCTTGGCAAACTTCCCATGGCATGAACGCATTCAAACCATTATCGCCGGCCGTCCAGTTGCTAAAATCGCCTGTTTCAAATCCGCCGTTTCTGAATTTTGAGGAAACCGGCTCAGGCACGGGCGTTGGAGCCGGTGTCGGCATTACGGTTGCGTCAGGCTGCAGGGCGGCAAAAGCGTCAACCAGCCCCCATCCAAACCTTAGGTCCTTTCCCGGAGTTCCTAAATCTTTTGCCGAGAACTGCAACGCGTCGCGCACGGTCTCAGGCGTGAATTCAGGATTTTGCTCAAGTATTAAAGCCGCAACGCCGGCAACGTGAGGGCTTGCCTGCGAAGTGCCCTGAAAAAGGAAGAAATCCCAAATTCTTTCTCTTAATCTTAGAAAACCTACCGGCTGGAAAGTCTCCTGTATAATGCCGTCTGGGACGTCGTCCCCGTTTTGGTCTATGCCTGTGTCGCCGCCCGGCGCGACGATATCAAGCTTTTTTCCAAAATTTGAGAAAAAAGAGAGCTTTTTGTCAAATCGCACCGAGCCCACCGCAATAACATTGTCATACGCCGCTGGAAAACCAATAAAGCTTGACGATTCATTTCCCGCGGCGGCAATTAACACAACCCCTTTATTATGGGCCTCATTAACAGCCCGTTCCATTGTTATTGAGCTGTCAGGTCCTCCAAGGCTCATATTTATTATATGCGCGCCGTTGTCTGCCGCCCATCTGATGCCGTCGGTTACACCGCTGCTGCTGCCAAAACCAAACCGGCCCAAAACTTTGACGGCAAGTATTGTGGCGTCAAACGCGACGCCGGCGGTTCCTATGCCGTTATCCGTTGCCTGCGCAATAGTGCCGGCAACATGAGTGCCGTGGCCGTTTTCATCTTCAGGATCCCTGCTAAAAGGTATAAAGTTCTTGCCTATTATCAAATTCCCGTTAAATCCATCGGATCCGCCGGAGCTTACGCCTGAGTCTATAACGGCGACAACAACTCCTTTTCCAGTGCTGATGTCCCACGCTTTTTCACAGTTAATCTGCTTTAAATGCCATTGAAACGGGAAAATTTCGTCGTTCGGCGTAAAATAAGCCTGCACTACATAATTGGGCTCGGCATACTCAATATTCGGGTTTTCTGAAAACAACTTGACCATTTTAGGGACATTGCCGCTCTTTACCTTAACGACATGGTAGCGGTTGCCGTACGAGGCTTTGGCTGAAAGCGCGCCTAGTTTTTTCAGGATTCGTTTTTCGTCGCTTTCATTAACTTTCGCTTTAAATTTTACAAGTATTTCATCTTCGACAAATCTGGCCTTTTTTGCCTCTTTTATAGACTTATATTTTGCCGGTTTGTCGTAGCTATAAGCCTGCCCTGTTGTAAACAATCCTGTAAATAAGAATGCGGTTAAAACAATCAGTAAATATTTTTTCACAATTGCGCTCCAGATAAAAAATTTAGAATTAAGCGCCGAGTCTTGATACATTTCTCTAAACGGCTTTTAAAGCTTAAAATTATAAGGTATACGACGGCCGGCAACAAGAATAAAATGATTTGCCGCCCCGGTTTATTAAACGTGGATTATAGCCTTATTTAATAGTCTAAAAATGCCTTGACATTTCATTTTAACAGCATATAATCCACGGAATATACATATGTGACGATTTCGCCTGATCGCGTAAATCATGGCCGGGGTTCTTAACGCATGGTTTGGTTTATGCATTTTAGTTTATCCACTATGAGGATAAAATGAGTAAAAATGGAAAGAGTCTTCTGTGTAACTCAAGTTTGCAAACACGCGGGGCTGAAGGCGCGAAATAGAAAGCCGTTTTTAGTTGCGCTTTAAATTTTAAACAATTGTAACGCGTAATTTTATGAAGCTAAAATATAAAATATCAATTGCCGCGATGTTGCTTATAATAGCGGCGTGCCAGGGTTGTTTGCCTATAATGACAAAAAACAGCGTGGATGTTATTGAAACTGAAAGCGTTGACTACGTGGATGAAGGCGTAAAAAAGAATTTTAAACGATGGAAAAAGAAACTTTATTCAAAAGACTCAAACATTCAAACTGCGGCGGCCGTATCGCTTATAAATCTCGAATACCCGGACGCAATGGAATTGCTGACTGAAATCCTGAGCGACGCTAAAAAAGACGAGATAACAATCTCCGTGCTTAAGGCGTTTGGTTTTACGGGAGATGACCGCGCGTTGGCCGAGGTTATCTCGCTCCTTGATAATGAAAATGAAAAGTTGCGGATAGAGTCGGCAGGAACTTTAGGAAAAATAAAGACGCCGAAAGCCCATAAAATGATGGTTTCCACCCTGCTGAACTCCCAAAAAAACATAAATACCCGAATATTGATCGCGCAGGCCCTGGGCGATGTGCGCAACAGGGATTCGGTTGAGCCTTTGATTCGTTCGCTGAAATCAGACGATGTTGACCTAAGGAACACCGCCCATAACGCGCTGGTTAAGATAACCAGGCAACCAATTGGAAAAAACGCGCCCAGATGGGAAGCGTGGTGGGCCACGAACAAGGTTAAATCCAGGGAACAATGGCTTGAAGATATTGTGGAGGAGCTTGAAGAGACGATCAAGCAGGTTGAAGCTGAAAACGACTTTTTAAATAAAGAGATCGCCAAGAAGTCGATAGAACTACTCAAGCAAAGCTCCAATAATAGCGATATAAAATTGTTTATGGAAGCCGCCAAAAGCAAATACGCGGGGGTTAGGGTCTTTGCGGCAAACGAGCTGGCAAAGAGAAAACCGCCGGAAGCTCTGGATATGTTTTTCAAGTTGATGTTGGACGACAATGTTGAGGTTCGAATGGTGGCGGCCAGAACGCTTGGGGAAATTGCTGATAAAAAAGCGGTTGAGCCTCTATTGGGGGCTATTAATGACGAGAACGTTGACGTGCAGGTGGAAGTTGTCAAGGCGTTGGGCATGATCGGGAAGTCAAGCGCGGCAAAGGAGTTGATAACGCTGCTTGACAGCAAGTCCACAAAAGTTCTGAAGGCCGTTATTGAATCATTAGGCATGATTGTTGATGACAGGGCGCCTGATTACATTATTCCTCTATTGCATAATAACGACCCTGTTATCAGGGAGACGGTTGCCATGGCGTTGGGAAAGATCAAAGATACCCGATCGGTTGAGCCTTTGATCAGGGCTCTGTTTGACAAGGAAGAGAGGGTTAGATGGTACGCGGCCGACAGCCTTGGGAAGCTTAAGGCCGGCAAAGCCGTGGCGCCTTTAATTGTGCTGTTGTCGGATAGCAGCGCCAGGGTGCGCGAGTCGGCAACCGCCGCGCTTGGACAGATAGGCGCAAAGGACGCGATAGAGCATTTGACAAAAATGCTTGACGATCCTGATAAGAGGGTTGTTGAAGAGGCTTCCGACGCGTTGCTGGCTATCGTGGGGGGCAATCCTAAAGATTTAGATAATCTCTCAAACATATTCTATGTTAAAAAAGATTACGACAGGGCTATTAAGATTATAGAAAAGCAGGTTGCCAAGTATAGCGAAAATGAAGAGGCGTTGTGGAACAGCAGGATCAGGCTTGCGAAATCGTGCGTGTTGACCGGCGATTGGGACAGGGCCTCAAATTTGTATAGTATGCTTGTAAACCATTTTCAGGATGATGTTGATTTGAAAAAGGAGTTGTTGCGCTCAATGATGGAGATGAAACAGTACGATAGGTCGCTTGACCTTTTGGCGGGTTGGATTAAAGGGCCGTTTGGGCAAAAAGATTTTTTCTGGAAAAGCAGGCTTGATATAGTCGCCATTATTTATGGAAACGGCGAGTATGAGAAAGCCAAAGAGTTGATAGATAAATTTGAATCTGAAGACCGGGATTTGGGCGGGGATGATTTAAAATCAGATTTTGTAAGCATTAGAAAAAAGAGTTTAATTAAGATAAAAGAGAAGAAGTTAAGCCTCAATATCGACCTCCGCTTTATGGATATCGCAGTCGGACGCAAAGGTTTTGCCCTGAATTGCGCCGCCGCCGGTTTCTTGAAAGATTGCCATGCAATAATTGTATAGAGAGAAAAGTCAAATCAGTTTAGCAATTGCCACCCCTTGTTGCCTTGCCTTTAACAGCCATAATTATTTTGCCTTGTTTTTTTACAGTTAAATTTATGCGTTATTTTTTTTTTCGATTGTTATAGTGCGCGGCCAGTCTGCGCTAAGTTAAAAATGGAGTTTTTATGAAGATCCTTATAGTTGGGGCCGGAGCCGTGGGCTTTAATCTGGCTAAACAGCTCTCAAATGAAGGCCACGACATTTCAGTGGTTGAGCATGACCAGACTTTGGTTAAGAGAATAAATGAAAAGCTGGATGTGTTCGTTGTGGCCGGCGAGGGCGCCAGCCCAAGTATACTTGAGTTGTGCGGAATACAGGACGCTGAGATGGTGCTTGCCGTAACCAATAGCGACGAGGTGAATATCGTGGTTTGTCTGTTGGCAAACCAATACGGAGTTCCCACCAAGATAGCCAGAATCCGCAATTATGAGTTTACAAACAAAAACTTTTTTATGGAAAAGAACGATTTCTGCATCGACCGGATGATCAATCCCGACCTCACAACAGTAAACTCGATTTTAACAATAATAGAGACTCCCGGCTCAACATACAGCGCGGATTTTAAGGACATTAACGTGGTGCTTAGAGGATTTAAAATTCCTGATGACGCTCCCATAGTAGGCAAAAAGTTGTCTGACTTGAAAGAGATAGAGTCTATGGATTCGTTTTTGATCGTTGCTATCCAGCGCGGGGGGGAGATGATAATACCCGGAGGCGATAGCGACATACAACCTGACGACAACATTTTTGTTGTTGTGGCCGAGGCCGGTTTGCCGTATTTTTTGCCGATGGTGACAAAAAGAAGCGAAAAAGTGGCAAAAATATTGATCTACGGCGCCACAAATATGGGCCTTTTGGTTTCCAAAAAACTTGAGAAAAGCTCAATTGACGTGACGTTAATAGAGCCAAGCCAGGAGCTGGCGGAAAAAGCCGCTTCCAAGCTTTCAAAGACGACCGTTATGCACGGCAGCCCCACTGATATTGATTTGCTGAAAGAGGCGTCAATAGAGACTGCAAACTTTTTTGTCGCCGCGTCCGTGGACGAGCAGTCAAACCTTCTGGCCGCTATGCTTGCCAAAAAATTTGGCGCAAAAAAGACTATAGTAATTACAAATGAGGCCGGTTATGTGGATATTTTCAACTCATTGGGCATGGATGTCGTTATTAATCCGCGTCAAATCATGGTTAGCTCTATTTTGCAATACGCCAGGCGGGGGAGGGTGCCGTCAGTTTTGAAAATAAACGAAAGCGACGCTGAAGCTATTGAGTTTGTTGTTGAAAGCGGGGCTAAGATTGAGGGTAAAAAGCTTAGCAAGATCAAATTCCCTCAAGGCGCAATCTTAGGCGCGTTGATTAAAGACGGCGTAATGGATATACCAAACGGCGATAGCGTGATAAACCACGGCGACCGGGTCATTGTCTTTTCCTTGCCCACCGCAATTGAAAAAGTCCAATCCATTTTCTGCAAGAAATAAATTTATGAGCAGCCCCTTTGATTACCTTATTAATATAAAACTTCCCTGATAATGAACGCTGAGCGGCTTGTCTGATCTAGTGATAAATGAACACTTGGCAGCCTTAGTGATAATTATCCCCTGAGGGGAGAATTATCCACGAATGGGATAATAAAAATATGAAAATACCTTTAGTTTTACATGTGTTGGGCAATCTTATACTCCTTTTGGCGGGCATTATGCTGGCGCCGTTTGGAGTCGCGCTATATTACGGCGATAGCGGTGAAGTGCGCGCGTTTCTGCTCTCAATAATATCGGCCGGCATCATCGGTTTTATAATGAAGTTCTTTACTAAAAGCGACGACGCCTCGCTCGGCATCCGCGAAGGATTGGGCATTGTGGCGTTTGGCTGGCTATTTTGCGCGGTTTTCGGGGCCATACCATATTGGCATACAGGCCTTTGTTTAGGTTTTACAGACGCCTATTTTGAGGCTATAAGCGGTTTTACCACTACCGGATCCACTATTTTTACCGATATAGAGGCCCTCCCGCGCTCAATTCTCTTCTGGCGCAGCATGACGCAATGGCTCGGCGGCATGGGCATTATCGTGTTCTTTGTGGCCATATTGCCCGCTTTAAAGGTAGGGGGATACCAGCTTTTCAGCGCCGAAGCCCCGGGCCCAAAGACGGATAAAATCAAACCCCGCATAGCCGAGACGGCCAAGATATTGTGGTTTATATACGTCTCGCTCACTGCTCTGCTCGCCGTATTTCTGTTTTTTGGCGGAATGAGCCCTTTTGACACGGTGTGCCACGCGTTCAGCACCGTATCAACCGGCGGATTTTCCACGAAGAACATCAGTATTGCCGCTTACAACAGCGCCTACATTGACATTGTAATAATTGTGTTTATGTTCCTTTCAGGGTGCAATTTTGTGATCCATTATAAATGCGTCAATGGAAGGATAGGGAAAGTTGTCGGAAATTCAGAACTTCGAGTGTTTATCTACCTGGTTGCAACCGTGACCATTGGCGTAACCCTGTTTCTATATTTCAGCGAACCGCAATCATATTATTCAAAAACCAAAGGCCCGGAATTTGAGTCGTCTCTTAGTTGCCTGCGGTACGCCGCTTTTCAGGTTATATCCGTTTGCACCACAACCGGGTATTGCACTTCGGATTTCAACCTGTGGCCGGGTTTTTGCCGTTTTGCGCTTTTAATGCTTATGTTTATAGGCGGCTGCGCCGGGTCAACGGCCGGCGGCATAAAAAATGTGCGCGTTTTATTGATGGTTAAATATGGCTTAAGGGAGTTGGAGCAGCTGATTAAACCCCGAATAGTCAAACACGTAAAGATAGACGGCGAGTCTATTGATGAAAGCATTATAAAGAACACCCTGGGCTTCTTTTTGTTGTTTATGGGTATTTTTGCCATAAGTTTTTTGATACTGATGGGGCTTAACATTGACGCCTTAACAGCCTCCTCAGCCGTTATTTCCGCAATGGGCAATATCGGCCCCGGCCTTGCCGGCGTGGGCGCTGTGGAGAACTACGGGCATCTTCCTATAGCCGGTAAATGGGTTTTAGTCTTTTGCATGCTTGCCGGAAGACTTGAGATCTACTGCATCCTCATGATGCTTATGCCGATGACCTGGAAAAGATAAAGTGTTGTTGCGCAGCCCTTAAATGCGGAATTCACCGCAAACACAGAGCCAAACGTCAAATTTAATTGACAACAAAATACATTCATGATATAGTATCACCTTCTTACGGGCGATTAGCTCAGTTGGCTAGAGCGCCTGCCTTACAAGCAGGATGTCACAGGTTCGAGTCCTGTATCGCCCACCATTACCTCATAAGGACTTACCTTTTGTTGTTTTAATAAAAGCCATAAAACCCACTTGCAACCTATTGTAACTCTCCTGTAGTCAACTACATATTGCCTGAATTAAAAGCTCATCTCATTCTAAGACACCTCTAATTATGGTGTGAATAGCTTTGTTTTGCGCCGTATTGAGATAAAAGCTCCCATATAGTCAATCCTGTAGCCTTCTCCATTTAGAACATGCCTGAAAGCAAAGGTTTAAATCAAATAAATAAATTGAGACAGGCTAAATATGCTAAAATTATGTGTAACTATTCAGCGTGTTTCCACTAGGCGACGATACACACCCCTAAATCCCCTCTTGTTAGAGGGGACTTTGTGGAAATAAATCCGATTTAATATCCCCTCTAAAAAGAGGGGTGGCCGCTTGGCGGACGGGGTGTGTAAATCACGCAGAACAGATACAATTATGTTTGATAAAGATCGTGATTGTAAAACAATTATGTCTCATTTGATAGCCGTTTTAGAGAATAAACACCATCCAGTCCCTTTACTTTATTTGGTTTTTTTGGCTTTTTCAGATCCAAAATTACCCTTAAACATATCGTAATAACTGTTCACAAACGACTTTGTCCCTATTATTCCGCTTTCCGTAAAATACCTTGTCCTGAATCGTAAACCTATCCATAGTTGTAAATTCATAGTTTTTCTTTCGCTCCTTAGCTACTATTTTCTCATTAATAGAAACCCCTTTTCCCGTATCCAATCCGCCTTTTTCATATAGGTACTCCCTGTAATCAGCAAACCTCTCCTTTTCATTAATATCGGTATATACCATCAACCCGAAATCCATTGATAAAAAGTTGCTCTTGTTCAATGCCTGCGCATGAAAACTTTATGCTTTAAGTATAATTACAGCTGTTAAAATAAAATAAATCATATTACTATAAATATAATACAATTCAATATAATTAGAATAATATATAAGCTAATATTTATTGTCTTAACTCTATATTATACTATGTCTTATCATATAGAGTGTATTATATATGATCATATTAATATAATATTTGATATATTATTCTAATTATTCCCAATTGATCATATGTGTAGATATTTAGTTTGAAATTACATTGTATTCTATATATTATTATAGGATGCTACCGGAAATTTAAACTCAATTTTTATGAGAAAAAGCTATATCGCTTTTATGATTTTTCGGGTAAAGCAAGAGTTTTCTGTTATTTAATATGAGGTGATGTCCAATGCTAAATGTTTTAAATAGTAAATCTCCGATTTTCAGCCAAAAGTTAGAAGAACTTATTTTTAAAAGTAGTGGCGATCTAAATAGACATATATTAGATAAATTCTTAACAGCAGAACATTTGCCTCAGTTAACTGAAGCGCTTTTAGATGATGGCTACTGGAATATTTTTAGAGTTGCGACAGCCTCTCTTTTTCTTGAAAATAAATCGGAAGAACTTCTTCAGCATTTCTTAGAAACAATAGGTGGATTTATTTATCAGAATGATGAAAAACGTGAAAAAATTGAAGAAGTTCTTCTTGAAGGCTTCGTCTATGCCTTGCCTGAACAAATAGAACATACAATTAATATTTTAAATAGGATAAATGAAAAATTCAGTATTAATGATGCCTTTATACCTTCATTGTTTTGTGAAAAACTTAAAAATAATCTTAGCACAGTTTAAAAGAAACAAATAAATTATTAAAAAAATGCTATCAACATTAAAAATATATAAATTGATGGCAACATATTAAGCCTTTCCCTAGATATTCGATATAGTAATTATCGACTTAATGATTGATAAAGTCAGTGGCATTGATGTATTACAAGCAGTTAGAGCGCAAAGAACGGAGTCTATGATAATTATATTTACAGGTTATGCATCTATTGAAACTGCTATTGAAGCGGTGCGTTTAGGAGCCAATGATTATATACTAAAGCCTTAACACAAAAGTGAAATGATTTTAAAAGTTGCCCACTGTAAAAACAAGCTGGAACTTCTTAGAAAAGTTAAACTGTATGAAGGCATATTGCCTGTATGTTGCAAATGTAAAAAAAGATAAGAGATGATACAGGGGTGAAACATGGCAACGGAGAATGGATGGCAATAGAAGCCTATCTATACCAACAGTAACCATAGACTATGGATGTTTGTGCTTTTTCATCTCAACTAAGATAAGTTTTACACAAAAAATGAGCATAACTGTAATTGCTAAACTAAATAAAAGACCTGAGTCCAACATAATATTTACCTCCTTTTTTAATTATATAGTAGAAGATAATAATTGCAAATTGGAATACGAGGACCTTAACTTATCTGTAAATATTGTTGAACATTACCATGAATTAATATTTGAAGAGGCATTAGAAAGCTGGTGGACTAACAAGAAAGATTGGCCTAAAAACAGAGATTTTACAACATTCCTGAAATGGTTTGATATGAAATTGCATTCCATGGTTCTTGACCTTGTTGATGAGCCGCTTGAGATTTGTGATTAGCGCTCTTTATATAGGCAAACAAATCAGGTTTTCGAAAAATTATGTTCGCGTCTGTTTTCTTCAGATGCAATGAAATAAAACCCTAAAGGGTAAATTCCTAAAACCTCAGCTTGTTGGAGTTAAGGCTTTAGCCTTTTATTCATTAGCAAATTTCGAAAACCTAATGCTTTTGAGTTTAACGAGCGCGATTGTTGATTGAGGCGCTTTTTAAACTGTATTATTGATGCTTATTGTCAATTGTGCTGTGATCTGTTACATTTATATTGAATTTAAATATTTTCCTTTAATTCCCCCGCCCTTGATGGGAGGGGGTAGGGGAGGGTGGTAAGAATCACGCAAAAATAACAGTATCATATGCTTTGGCCTAGTATGGCTTTTGTTATCTTAATAAAACCATAAACACACTTGCAACATATTGTAACTCGCCTGAATTAAAAGCTTATTTCATTCTAAGGCGCCTCTAATTAATGTTTTCTTTCCGAGCCCTGTGTCTCATTTGATAGCCGTTTTAGCGGATAAACCCCATCCTGACCCTTTACTTTATTCGGTTTTTTGAGTTTGCCAGGGCCAAAATTGCTCTTAAACATGCCGTAATAACTGTTTACAAACGATTTTGTCCCTATTATGCC
>JAIQZQ010000052.1 GCA_021777105.1 Candidatus Anammoxibacter sp. | reverse complement strand
TTACTTTTTTATTTATATATACTATAAAGCTCTGTTACTCATAGGACTATGGCATTTATATGAAATACTAAGCTACGTTTTGCCCAATTCGAATTGTTATAGTACACCATATTTGACCGAAGTTATTTTTGAGCGAGCCCTAAGCTTTACCTGCTGTTTACTTCTAAAATCAAAAGTCGTTAATCCTTGTTCTTAAATCGTCGTTGTTTTTAAAATGAATCATAAAAAGGGAGGCTAAAGCCGTCCCCTACCCTCGTTGTGTGTGATTAATTGACTTGAAACTGGAGTATTGTAACGAGTATTGGGTAAGCGGGGTGTATTTAACAATGGCAGGCTTTGCCATCCTAAATTAGCTCTGTTTAAGCTCTTTTTCAGCGCTTTCTATAAGATGGTCGGATGCCCATGTGTTTAAGCTTTTTTTTGCAATTTGCGCTGCAAGGGACACTACTCTATGTTTTTGTGGTGATAAGCGGAGCACAAACTTGCCTGAATAAGGTTTTTCAGGCGTTTCGCCAATTTCTTGGCAAAATTCGAGATAAGTGTCAACGGATTTACGAAACTCCTTTTCAAGCAGTTTTGCGTTATCAGACTGGAATGTGATAGTGTCGCGGGTGTTCATAACATTGCCGTAGAAAACCTTTGCTTCGCTATCAAATTCAATTTTCCCCATATACCCTTTATAAATTAATGTGTTGTTTTGTTTCATGGCTTTATCCCCGCTCGGCGCAAAAACTCTCGCATATCTTCCACTGCTCCCTTCACGGTCTCTTTTTGAGGATGAGGTGTGTGGAAAACCGCTTTTTGTTTGCCTAATTTTATACCAACCCGCGATCCTTGCCGTTGATAAATTAGCGCGCCGCAAGCTTCAAGTAAACTAATAATTTCTGTCCATTTTATATCAGAACGAATCGGTTTTTCGTAAATCTTACTTAGCGTCCTTGTCTGTTTTCTATTAAGTTTCATAGAGAGCATCCTTGTCAGACGTTTTCTGATGATATTATTTATTATTAATATAGTATCATACGGTGATACTGTTTTGTCAATTAGCTTTTTCTGTATTCGTTTTTTTGAGCTCTGTCAACTTCCAAAACTCAGGACTATCTATTGGGATGGGGCTGTGTATTTCAATAGTTATTGCGTTTTACAATCGGAGTTTTGGAACGAGTCTGGCAAATAAAATAAATATTTATTGGATATGTTCTAGCTGTGAATATGGAAAAAGGGATAAATGACGCTAATCTCATAAAAAGCGCGTGGTTAAACTGGGCGTCTGTGAAAGTGAGGTTAAAGCCGTCCCCTACCATCGTTGTTGTTATTATTAAGCGTGCCGGCAACCGGTGTTTTCGGACGGTTGCGTTTCAAAATCGGTGTTTTGGAAGGATTTTGGATAGTGTTTTGTTTATAAAATTGCCGGTATTCTCTTATTAAACTTTTTCTAATTTTAAAGCGGGTTTTGGTTTGAAACTGACTAAACGAGCTCTATATTTCTTTTGAATCTCCTGAATATGTTCGTAATATTTTTGAGGATCATTTTGGAATTCGGCTTCAATCTCATACCTTGTTTTACGAATTTCGTCAATTATTGGTTCTTGATTCATTTGGCTTTTAGTTTTTATCCGCATAAATCAGCGCAACCCGCGTCCCATTCATATTTTGCTTTTTTTCGTGAATTTTCGAGTATTTTCGTGGGCAACCGCTTTTGTTTCTACTTCATAATTTTATATTCGGTGTTCTGCTGTTCGATATTCGTTTTTGTCTTTGCTTTTCTTAGTGTCTTTGAGCCTTTGTGGCGCTACCGCTTTTTGCTTTTAATCCGCGCAAATCCGCGTTCCATGCCTTTTGCTTTTTTTCGTGAATTTTCGAGTATTTTCGTGGGCAACCGCTTTTTGCTTTTCGCTTTTAACTTCAGAATTCGAAATTCGGTGTTCTGCTGTTCGATATTCGCTTTTGCCTTTGCCTTTGCTTTTGCTTTTCTTAGCGTCTTTGAGCCTTTGTGGCGCCTACAGTTGTTTTACTCTTTCTTCATATATTTATGCAGCGCAAGTTGGGTGATGGCGAATTCTTCGACTTTGCGGACTTTCTGAAGGACGTGTCGCCAATCTTCGGGCGTGCCGTATGACTCGCCTTTTTTCATCATTTTTTCGAGATTTGCCAAATCCATTTCCAGCAACTCAAGCCTGCTTTTGAGATCTTTCATGATATCTGTTTTCCTTTAAAAATGTTGCGGGTATATTATCGATTTATAACAAAAGTCAAAAGCGTATTAACCACAAATCTTCACTAATCCACACTAAAAAGAGCAAAGGCAAAAGCTAAGGATAGGATTTACAGGATAAAAATCAAAGGCGAATTAACCACAAATCTTCACTAAATTAAAAGAACCGCTTAATTCAATTTACATAAATTTCTCAGCGTAGCAGGTCTTGTTTCTGCCGGATTCTTTGGCTCTGTACAGGGCTTCGTCCGCAGCTTTTAACAGGAGTCCGGTTGTCTCATAATTTTCGTTTTGAAAAGTGGCTACGCCAAGGGATGCGGTGATTGGGCGTTTTTTCTTCTTTTCAATGACGAAGATGTTTTCCTGTATTGCGACTCTTAGCTTTTCGGCAAGTTTAATGCCGCCCTTTAAATCCGTGGCGGAAAGGGCTATTACAAACTCCTCGCCTCCATATCTGGCGGCAAAGTCGGCTTCTCTAATGTTTGCAAGCAAAATTTGGGCAAAACCCTTGAGAACTTCGTCTCCTTTTTGATGGCCGTGGGTGTCGTTTACATTCTTAAAATGATCAATATCCGTCATTATTACAGTGAATGCTTCGCGCGAGCGCAACACTCTGGCAAACTCTTTTTCCAGGCGGCCGTCAAGGAACTGCCGGTTATACAGTTGTGTGAGGCTGTCTTTAATAGAGAGGGTTTCTATCTTCTTGTATAGTTGGCAGTTTTCAATCTTGTTTGCCAATATCTGGCAAATGGATATGGCTCTCTGTTGATCAAGCACTGAGAAATCGCTATTGTCCTTTTTGCTGGTCAGGTTGACAATGGCCAGCACTGTGCCCTCTACTATTAACGGCAGGCACATAAATTTTGCGTCGCTATACCTTTTGTCGGTTTTGTTTTTGTAAACTGTGGAGCGTTTGAAGTTGTTTTCGACCACTATCTTCTTTTTATCCAAGGCCTTTTTCATAATCGGCGAATCTTCAACCTTAATGGCGGTTACATTTTCAAGCATTTTCTTCTCTTTTGCCACCTTTAAAACAAACGGTCCCGTATCTTCTCTATTTTTATCGTAAAGCCACACTGAAAAGCGCTCGACATCATCAAAGATCTTTGAAAAGTATTTTTGCGTAACCTCCATTACCTGCTCAAGATCCACAAGGCGGGTGATATTCTCAAAATAGTCGTTTGTCAGCGTGGAGGTTTTAAGGTACGCAGTCAGTATGTTGTTGTTTTCGCGCAATTCATCATGAAACGATTTTGAGCGCAAATGGCGGTTTACCCTGACCTTTAGCTCGCTTAAATTAAAAGGTTTGGTAATGTAATCAATCGCGCCTGCGTTAAAAGCTAATGTTTTGTCTTTTGCCGTGTTTTTTGACGTGACAAAGATAACTGGGATGTCTTTTGTATTTGAGTCTTTTTTTAGCCTTCTGCAAACCTTTATGCCGTCAATCTCAGGCATTTTGATTTCCATTATGATAAGGTCCGGGTTGTCTGCGTTTGCAAGGGCGATGCACTCTTCGCTACTGTACGTCTTAACTACAAGAATGCCGTCTTTTTCCAACTCCGCCGCGATTGTTTTGACAATATCCGGCTCATTGTCCATTACAAGGACTGTTGATTGTTTGTTTGACTTTTGGATAACGTTTTTCATTATAATATCTCAGCCTGGTATATGCGTTAAAACCTTGTTGTTGTCAGGCTAAACGCGGGAATTTTTGCTTTTTCTAAGCAATCAGGATTTAAAATGAAAATTGATAATACAAAATTTGCTGAAAGGCCGCAACCAAAAATTAGAGACATTGACCCGGATAACCCGGGCGAGTAAAAAGTAAAACGGTAAAAGTAAAAAGTTTGGAATATGATTTTTGTCAAAACTACTTAATCTCAAAATGAGACTATAGTCTGTTGATCGGGCGTATAAATTTAACGCATGTAAAGATCTATAGCGGGCATTTTAGTGGATAAAGTAGAAAATAAATTTTTATTTATGTAAAAACCAGGAAATTTTTTGTATAATCCTACATTACTTTTTAAGGTCCGCGCGCCTGAAAGGCGCAAGGTTTGTCTTAGTTTTAAATAGTAACTTTAATTTATCTGTTTTTTAACCGGTATTTTTAATTTTGGAGGGGAATATAGTGAAAAAGCTTGGATTAATGGTTGTTGTTTGTTTTGCCGCGATTTTGTCGACTTGTTGTTTTAACACAAAGGCTTTGTTTGCCGAGATAGATGTTGAAGGCACATACCAGATGGTATGCGTTTTGTGCCATGGGGCCGACGGCACAGGAAGCGAGCAGGGCAAGAAGTTTAAAGTTCCTGACTTTACGGATAAGGAGTGGCAGGCCAGCATTACTGATGAGAAGATGATCAAAAGAATGATAGACGGCTCGGACAACCCTAACTATGGCGAAGGTGTTATCCCGTTGCTTGAAATGGTTGGCATTGAAGACCCTGAAAAAGCGGTTGGCGAGTTTGTGCCTAAAATAAGGGCGTTTGCAGGGGCGGAATAATAATAAAAATAAGGCTTGTTGCCGGCATATTTTCTCAATTTTAATTAATTAGATAGAAATTTGAAAAAAATGAAAAGTAAATTTTTTGGATCAATCTATATTTCAATATTTGCTGTTTGCCTGTTTGTATCAGGTTGCGCTGAAATGGCGCAACATACAAAAAAGGTTGCGGCTCCTAAAATCTCAGGAAAAGCTAAAGAGTGCATTGAATGCCATGAGAAGAAGAAGATATCTAATATTGCGTTGAGAGATTGGCAATACAGCAAACACGCGGAAAGAGGCGTAACATGCGTTGAATGCCATATTCCAGACGTTGATGCGTCAAGCTCTATTAAGGGCGGCTCGACAATTTGCGACAATAAAGATGTGCGAAGGGCTGTGTCGCCTAAAAATTGCGAGGTGTGCCACGAAGATCAGGTTAAGCAATTCGCCGCCGGCAAGCATGCCGGGGCGTGGAAAACCCTGCAAAATTTGGAAGCCGCGCAGGGCGGTTCGGCTGCGTTTAAGGTTGAAAATGATTGCGCCGGCTGCCACAGAATCGGCAGCGATGAGGGCAAATGCGATAGTTGCCATACCAGACACCGCTTTTCAGCGGCGGAGGCGCGCAGGCCCGAGGCGTGCAGGACGTGCCATATGGGGGGCGATCATCCGCAATGGGAGACTTACAGTTCGTCAAAACACGGCTCAATATACTCTATTGAGGGCGATGATTGGTTTTGGGAAAACAGTATTTCTGAGTGGTACAAGGAGCCGCTTTTAGAGTCTCCGGTTGTGCCAAGGGCGCCGGTTTGCGTCACATGCCATATGTCTGAAGGCAATCACGCTGTAAATACGGCCTGGAGTTTTCTGGGCATGAGGTTGTCGGACGACGACCCGGACTGGAAAAAACACAGGGAAATTTACTTTAATGGTTTAGGCTTTTTTAATGAAGAGGGTTTTGTTGCTGACGAGCTTAAGGCCATTATAAGCGGGCATGAAGGCGAGCTGTCAAGCGAGTTTTGGCAAGCTGAACGCGATAAAATGATTAAGGTTTGTTCACAGTGCCACACAGCCGGCTATTCCAGGGATGTGTTTAAAAAAGCGGACGCCGCTGTAAAGGCGTGCGACGAGCTTATTGTAAAGGCTATAGTGATTGTGGAAGGTTTGTATAAAGACGGCGTTATAAAGAAATCCGCAAAGTTTTTTCCACACAAGGACATTCTTAAATTTAATAAATTTGAAAATCCGATTGAAGAGCGTCTTTACAAGATGTTTGCCGACCGTCGGATGAAGACTTATTTAGGCTCATTTCATATAAATCCGGCTTATCAACATGGTTACGGCTGGGCGGAGATAAAACAGGATCTCTCGGCAATAGAGGCCATGGCGGATAGTTTACGGAAAGAAGGTAGTGAAAAATAGATACTTCTTTATCGTTATAGTACTCATCTTAATCCTCATACCAATAAGAAGCTCGGTTTCGCAGACAGTCCCCGACGAGACGGAAAACGGCCAAAACAGCGGTCTGTTAAATGATATTCTCAACGACGTGTCAGGCGGTTTGACATTGCGTTACAGGGGCAGAAGCGCGGAGGGCGAGCGTGGGTCTGATCAGGATTTCAGAGAAACATTGAGGTTGAATTACGGCCAACTCCAGAGCGACAAGATATCCGCGTATATGCATGGGAGTTTGCGGCAGGACATTGACGACCCGGGCGCGTTGTTTAGCTCCATTGACGATACGCATGACAGCAGCGTCAGGGGCTATCTCTACGAGTTTTACGGCAATGTTACTGATATCGGGTTTGTTGAAAACGCAAAAATTGGCCGCCAATATCTTAATGAAGTGGAAAACATCCATTTCGACGGGGCGCATCTCAGCATGAAGCCTGTAAAAAACGCGAGATTCTCAGCTTATGGAGGCATGCCGGTCTATTTTCATGAATCTGATTCCGACGGCGATTGGCTGGCGGGAATCGCCGCGGAGTTTAATCCATTCAAAGACACGGCCGGCAGGCTGGACTACATCGTTTCCAACGACGACAGCGACGAAATCGGCGACCACCATGACAACCTTTTCATAGCAAGCGCATGGCAAAACATACGCCCGTGGTGGCGCGTGTTCGGCAGGTATTCAGCCATTGATTCGGTAAGCCGCGACGTGCAGCTCCGCTCTATGTGGAATTTTCAGTCAATCAACCTTGATGTGATGTTCTCATATTATAAACAGCCCCAAACTCTTGACGGGTTTACAGTTGAATTTAACGAGTTTAACCCTATAATCGGCGGTTATCAACCGTATGATCAATATCTTCTTGATATTTATAAAGGCATTGGGCAACATATGGGTGTAAATTTTGGGGCTACTATCAGGGAGTTAAAAGATGAGTCGGATGAAGGCTCTTTTAATCACGATTATGAGCGGTACTACTTTACCTGGTCGGTTTTTGATTTTCCGATAAAGGGTTTGTCGGCTTCAATCACGGGAGAGGATTTTGCGTCGGCCGGCGACGACGTCCAGTCTTTAAGCTTTGACGTTTCCAAAGATTTTAATAAAAAACTAAAGATAAGTCTTGGGACTTATTATTCCCTGTTTAAGTTTGATTCCACCGTGGCTCCTGAGCTTTTTAACGCAAACAGCATAACCGGCAACCAGTTTTTGCTTGATAAAGAGCTGGCCGAGTCCGAACGCGACAACGTCAGGAGCTATTATATCAGGGTTAAAACAAAATTGTTTGATCGTTGGGAGTTGAGCGGCAGGTATGAGCTTGAGAATTATGATTCCGACATCTTCCACACTGTGCAAACCGCGTTAAAGCTTAAATTCTGATATGCGGATTATTAAAAAAACTTTATAGTAAACGCTTTAATTAAAGGCGTGTTATAAAACGTGAATAAAAGAGTAAAAAACATAAAAATTATATGGCTGGTTTTGTTTGCGGCCATCGTGACGGTGGTCGGCTGCGCGTTAAATGTTAAAGACGGCGGCGAGGAGAAAGCTGCTGCGCCGCAAGGATTTAGCCATGAGGTTCACACAAAAGCCGGGTCGGCCTGCAAAAGCTGCCATATGTTTGCCGCAAAAAGCGCCAAAGCCGGTATGCCTAATGAGATGCTTTGCGGTTTTTGCCATAAGACTGTTTATGATGGTCGGCCGGTCGGCGAGTTGTATAATATGAAAGAGTGGATGGCTGCTTTTAAGGTAAAAAGGGTCAAATATTCTGAAATAAAGATGTCGCATAAGAAGCATCTTAGCATGGGCGTTAAATGCGAAAGCTGTCACGGCGATATAGCTCAAAGCTCAACAGTCGCCCAAAGGCACATTCCGGTTAAAGGGACATGTTTTACATGCCATGGAGATTGGAACACGCCTGATAAATGCGACGCATGCCATAAGGAGATAAGGCATGATATTGCGCCGCCTTCGCATACCAAAGGAAACTTTATAAGAAGCCACGGCATTGTGTATAGGGATGAAGCCGCAATGCCGGATAAGGTTGCAGCGGGCAAGCCAAGCTGCTCGCTGTGCCACTCTAATGATCATTGCGTTAAATGTCATGAGGAGCAGCAACCTGAAAATCACACTAATCAATGGCGTTTGGCCGGCCATGGAATTAGCGCCGGTATTGATCGCGGAGCTTGCGCCACTTGTCACAAGACTGATTTTTGTTCACGATGCCATGAAAGCACGAGGCCAAGAAGCCATTCCGCTTCGGGATGGTCAAATCCGTCCAACCGGCACTGCCAATCGTGCCATTTCCCTGTAAATGCGACAGGATGCGGCGTTTGCCACCAGCAGGTCGCCTCACATTCAGAGCAACGTCCGGGTTCGCATGTTGCGGGCTGGGGAAATCCGGTAAACAGACACTGCGCAAGCTGCCATGTTGAAACTTCGTCATGCAGCGTCTGCCATCAGGGCACGCCGAGCCATAAAGAAGTTCCGCCGGCATCGCACACAGGCGATTGGGGATCGCCGAAACATTCTCATTGTACGCGTTGCCATCTGCCTGTTTCCGTATCGTTTGGGTGTAAGGAGTGCCATAATCGCGCAGCGGCTCATTTTACCGAAGGCCCGGCAAGGCCGGATGACCTCCCGCATTCAAGGGGTTTAATGTGCAGGGCGTGCCATTTCACCGGCAGTCCGACTTTGACGCATGCGGACAACGGCAGCGAGTGCAGGTTGTGCCATAAGAGGCAGAATTGATACATATGACGAAATTAGAAATATGGTTGGCATTTGAGACGCTGAATGGCAAAAAAAGAGAAATCAAATAAGGGATATGACGCGCTTTGCAAAACAGCCATGGAACAGGAGTATGGCGTTACAGAGGCAAAGGTTGTTTCGGTTGACTCTATCGTGGTTGAGCCCTGGGTTCAGATGAAATGCCGGTTTGGCTGCCCAAGGCATGAAAAAAGCAGAACTTGCCCTCCTTTTTCGCCGGATTATAAAGAGACAAAGCGGATTCTGGAATGTTATAAAACTGCGATATTGGTTGAAGGCGAGCCGCCGGCAAAGAATTTTACGGAAATGTTGGTCAAACTTGAGCACAAGGCTACTCTTGACGGCTATTATAAGGCTTTTGCCTTGGACGCCGGGCCTTGTTCATTATGCAAAGAGTGCAATATTGATGGGAAATGCCGTTTTCCGGCAAAAGCGCGGCCTTCAATGGAATCATGCGGCATTGACGTGTTTAAAACTGTTAGAAATAACGGTTTTGAAGTGGAATTTTTACAACATAAAAAACAGTATGTCAAATACTTCGGCCTGGTTTTGGTTGAATGACTTTATTTTATTGACATAGAGGATGGTCTTTTGGTAATTTGTACACCCTAAAGGACTTATGTGGACACTTGTTTACATGGAAAACCCGCAATGAATAATGAGAAAATCAGAATTTTTAGAAAAAAAATAGATGCTATTGACGCGGAAATTGTAGAGAAATTGAATGAAAGGGCTAAACTTGCCCAAAGGATAGGCGACGAGAAGAGGAAAAGGGGCATACCTGTCTATGACGCCAAGAGGGAAGATAAGGTTTTTGAAAAAGTAAACAATTTAAGTAGCGGGCCTTTTAAGGGCAAAATACTTAAAGACGTTTACATGGCAATCATGACCGGGTCGCGCGAACTTGAGGAAGGCAAAGAGGTTGATGTGTGAGTTAAAACGCGTGTATTTTGATCCTGAGGATGTTGCAGGGATGTATGGCTTGCCGAATTCCACCGCAATTTTGAAAACAATTCATAATAACATAAACTTAGTTTTTGCGGAGATTAATAGATGAGAAAACCGTTTATAGTTGGCAACTGGAAGATGAACTTGAGCCTGAAAGAGGCTGTTCAATTGGCGGGAGATATTAAAAGCGAATCCGCGGGCGTGAAAAATGTCGATATAGGGATTTGCCCGCCGTTTGTGTTTATTAGCTCTGTTTACGATGTTATTAAAGGCTCCAGTGTTATACTTGGCGCGCAAAACGTTCATGATGAGGACGGCGGGGCGTTTACCGGCGAAGTAGCCGGCTTTATGGCTAAGGAGGCTGGTTGCACGTATGTTATAATCGGCCACTCTGAGCGCAGGCATGTGTTTGGGGAGACGGATGAGTTTATAAATAGAAAATTAAAAAAATGCGTTTCAATAGAGCTTGCCCCTATTTTTTGCGTAGGTGAAAAACTTGAACAAAGGGAAGCAGGCAAGACGAATGACGTTATAGGCGAGCAGTTGCGAAATGGATTAAAAGATTTTACGGCTGATGCGGCCGGAAAGCTTGTTATCGCCTACGAGCCGGTTTGGGCCATAGGCACCGGCAAAACCGCCACGCCGGATCAGGCAAACGAGGTTCACGCGTTCATACGCGATGTTTTGTCCACTGAGTTTGGGGCAAAAGTAGCCGGCGATATGGTTATACAGTACGGCGGCAGCGTTAAACCGGATAATATTAAAGAGTTGCTTTTGCAAAATGATATTGACGGCGCGTTGGTCGGCGGCGCAAGTTTAAAGGCCGACTCTTTCTTGAGCATGATAAAAACCGCGGATAGTTTATAATAACCAGGCTATCAAAGGTTATTTTACTCAAGAATTTGAATTGTTGCTGAAATTAGTATTTTAGATTA
The DNA here is from genome assembly GCA_021777105.1 of Candidatus Anammoxibacter sp. GTDB lineage: Bacteria > Planctomycetota > Brocadiia > Brocadiales > Anammoxibacteraceae > Anammoxibacter_B. The sequence continues at coordinate 4,399 of JAIQZQ010000052.1, read as the reverse complement.
GGATAATAAAACTTCTCACGAATTTTAAAGGCTAAAGATATTAGTTTGTTTTCATTGGTGGATGATTCTTTCCGTAAATAAACGGTTAATACAAATATCAAAGGCTGTAAAGAAAAAGGAAGGAACGATTAGGGGATATTTGAATGAATAAGACTGAAAGCGTTATGAAGTGGGCAATAGCTATTGTTGTTATTTTTGGTTTGTTAACAACATTTTTTATATTAAGGTGGACTGCGGTTTTAAAGATATCGTTAATAGTGTTGGCAATAACGCTTATTGCGACGGTCTTGTTGCAGTCCGGGCGCGGAGGAGGCCTGGCGGCCATAGGCGGCTTGTCAGATCAATCAATGATGGGCGCCAAAACCGGCTCTTTTCTCGGCAACGTCACATATTTGCTTGGCGGCGCCGTATTTATTACTGTAATATTTCTTTCAAAAGCGTCTTTTTCGCCTGATATGCCTATAAGATTGCCGGTAAGCGAAGTTGCGGCTCCGGCGGCTCCTGCTCCTAACGCGCAGGATCATGAAGGGCACGATCATGACGGTCATGATCATGGCCAAGCCGGCGCGGGGATGGCCGCGGTTGAATCTGAAGTTGGAATGAAGGCTGTCGAATCAGAAGCGGGCGCCGATGTCAAAAGTGAAAGCGCGCCGGTTGAAGCGGCCAAACCAGGCAGTAACGCGGCCGGCGAATAGACGTTCCGGTCTGTTTTGCAAATATATTTTTCCTGAACTAATTTATTGTGTATAATTTAAATTTCAGGTTATAAAAAGAGCGTCAAAGGCGTAAAGATCACACTTGCTGTTTTATTGTGGTTTTTGCGCCTTTGCTGTTTATGGTTGTATAATTGGTTAAGTTTTAAGACAGATTGGAGCTCTGAAATTTTATGATTAGTAGCATGACTGGGTTTGGCTCGGCTAAACTGGATGATGAAGCGAAAAGCATTTATGTTGAAGTGAGGTCTGTTAACGGCAGATTTTTAAAGACAAAAATTAAATGCCCGGAGTTCCTTAAAGGATATGAGGAGGAGATTGAAAAGTTGTTAAAGCAAAAGATCTCGCGAGGGTCGGTTACCCTTGCTATTAATTGCAATACAACAAACAATATGCCTTTATGCGAAATTAATATCGACAATTTAAAGGCCTATCATGCGATGATGCTAAACGCAAAGAAGGCTATTGATCATAATGGAGAAGTCTCGTTTGATTCGTTAATAAATCTTCCGGGCGTGGTTGAACGCGTAACTGAAGATAAAACCGAATTGGAAAAAGAGTTAATCGACGCGGTGTTTAAGTTGATAAATACATCGGTGGACACAATGATGGAGATGAGGTTAAGGTCGGGCGCTGATATAAAAAATGAAATTATGGATAGGGGGGAAAAGATTAAGTCCCTGGTCAAGGAAGTTGAAAGCCTTGTGCCGCAAATGGTTGAGAATTACACCGACAGATTGCATGTTCGCGTTTCCAATATGTTAAAAAATTCCGAGGTTCAGATTAACAAGGATGATTTGGCCAGGGAAATTGCTGTTTTTGCGGACCGTAGCGATATAACGGAAGAGATAAAGTTGTTGAGCAGCCATGTCGACCACTTTGGAGAGACAATGAACGCCGGTGGGCATGTTGGAAAAAAACTGGAATTTGTCGTTCAGGAGATGTTCAGAGAGGCTAATACCATGGGGTCTAAATCAAACGACGACGGTATGCTGAACCGTATATTTGATATCAAGAACGAGATTGAGAAAATAAAGGAATTAACGCTCAATATAGAGTGATGTCTGTCATTTGTTTTTTTTGATTACTTTTTTGTCTGATTTAATTGGTTGCGGTAATTATGGGAAACCAAAAAGGGAAACTTGTTATACTATCGGGGCCTTCCGGCGCCGGCAAGACGACTGTTGCCGAGAGCCTGGTTAAAGAGCCGAGTATTGTGCGCTCCATATCCGCCACAACAAGGCCGCCGCGTTCTGAAGAGAGAAATGGAGTTGATTATTTCTTTATATCCGTGGAAGAGTTTAAAGAAAAAATTAAAGAAGACAGGTTCGTAGAGTACGCCGAGTATCACGACAATTATTATGGAACGTTTATTGACCAGATGGAAAATGCAGTTTCAAAAGGCTTGGCTCTTTTGCTTGTTATAGAAGTGCAAGGCGCGTTGCAGGTTATGAAAAAATTTCCCGACGCCGTTTCAATATTCCTGTTGCCGCCTGATAAAGAGACATTGCGGAAACGGCTGGCCGGTCGTAAATCAAACACTCCGGATGAAATTGATAAAAGAATGGAAATTGCGTTAGAAGAGATGGAAGCTAAAGATAGATATAAGCATACCGTTGTTAACTCGGATTTAAATAAAACTATTTCCTCGATTAAAGAGTTAATAGGCTTGTAAACGTAAATATAGACCTTAAGACAAAGACATATCCAATGCCGAAAAATATCGTATTAGGCGTAACCGGCAGCATAGCCGCTTACAAATCACTGCAACTTGTAACTGATTTAAAAAGGCGCGGCATGGAAGTGGTTGTGATAATGACCAAATCCGCCTGCCGATTTATAGCCCCCATGTCGTTTAAAGCGTTATCGCAAAACGAAGTTATAACAGACCTGTTTATGGAAACGAAAGTTGATGTGCCCATGCACGTCTCCCTCTCCAATAACGCCGACCTTGTCGTTGTGGCCCCGGCCACCGCAAATATAATCGGCAAGATCGCATCCGGCATCGCAGACGACGCATTGACAAACGCGCTCATGGCTTCAGACTCCAAAAAAATAATCGCCCCGGCAATGGAGGCCAGGATGTATAACAACCCTATATTGCGCGATAATATAAAAAAACTCGAATCAATAGGCTACGAGTTTCTCGGCCCCATTGTCGGCAGACTCGCTTCCGGCGCCGAAGGCATGGGCCGTATGGCGGAAGTTGACGACATTGTTGATAAAATTGTTGCGACAGTCGAAGCCGATCCAATAGACGGCGTGAATGTTTGAAACTAAAAGAGAAAGATAAAATGCAAAAAGTTAAAGTTGAGATTAAAAAGAGCGAGGGGTGCGATGACTTGCCCTTGCCGAAATATATGAGCGAGCATGCCAGCGGTATGGACCTGCTTGCCGCAGTTGAAGGGTCACTGTTTTTAGAGGTCAATGAGATAAAACTGGTCTCCTCCGGCATATCAATCGCCGTGCCGCCGGGCTTTGAGGCGCAGGTCAGACCGCGCAGCGGGCTGGCTTTAAAGAACGGCATTACAGTTGTAAACTCGCCGGGCACTGTTGACGCAGATTACAGAGGCGAAGTCGGCGTTATCTTGCGCAACTCAGGAAGCTCCCGTTTTGAGATAACCCGCGGCATGCGCATAGCGCAGATGGTTATACAACCGGTAGTCCAGGCCGATCTTATAGAGGTTAAAGAACTCAGCGCAACCGACAGAGGCGAAGGCGGCTTCGGCCACACCGGGCATTGATGTTTTTGTTAGAAAATGGCAGCCTTGCAGACCGCCTCAATGTTTTTCCTTCATATAAAGCTCCGCGCGCTAACAATCTCAAATAGTTCTTAAACGTTTTTAATCAATTTTCAAGATCGCTCCAGCCGGAGATTATAATAAATCGTATAAATAGTGGCGCAGGCATCCTTGCCTGTGTTTCTTTCTGATTGGTAAGCAACCGCTTGCTAACAGGTAATTAAAGAATTCAGCCGGAAACATGCCTGGAAACACATTAACAAAAATTGATTGAAAACTTAGTGGTTTCGCGTAAAAATTCCTGCATCAAATATCTAAGGATCAGCTCAAAAATAACTTCGTTTTTTTGAGCCGATCCTAAAACAACCAAATAAATTATGAAATCAGAATTCGCCGATTACATTGTTGAAAATTTATCAGACCTTGATGGTGATATATATTCCAAACGAATGTTCGGAGGTTTTGGCATTTATCACAACGATAAAATGTTTGCGTTAGTATTTAATAGTGAACTATTTTTAAAAACAGAAAAATCCTCAGTTTCAAAATTTACAGATTTGGGATTAAAACCTTTTACATATCAACGGCAGGGCAAAGAAGTTGCCTTGTCATACTATCAAGCTCCTGTTTCTGCATTAGATGATTCAGAAACATTAATTGAATGGGCAAAACTCAGTATCGCTATTGCCGAAATGGAGCCTGATAAGTGATATGTCAGAACCAAAATCCAGCGCGTAATTAAGCGGCTACGATTTTTCGTGATTGCGCGGCTCAACGCCGAGAGTTGCAAACGGAGTGGATTTACTTAGTATCTGTTGCGGAAAGGGTAATTTTGTTTGAAAATTTTGGCCGAAAAACCTCCTGTGCCCTAACTCTGGTTAGAATAGAAAATATTTTCCGTTTTTGATTAATTTCTAATCACTTTTCATGTATTTAATTGTTTTT